>NZ_JBEZJI010000217.1:0-1001 GCF_040649435.1 Actinomadura sp. NPDC048955 | reverse complement strand
TTATTGTTAGTGATATGGAGGGATAAATATGTATAAAATAAATATAGTTAGATCAGATAAGGTATATTTAGGTTTACTTGATACAGAATATGAAAATAAGTCGAAATATTTTAAAGACAATCTTCTAAAATACTTTAAAGAAAAATTTGAAATTCAGAACATACCTTTTGAAAGTGACAACTTTGGATTTGATGCATTACAATTTTTAAATATGACTCATATTTCGCCAGAAGCATTTAATACAAATTATAGGAGTGAAGTTGCACTGCTAAATGATGCCTTTTGGAATGATTGTAAGTTATATATAGAAGATGGTATAGAACAATTTGAGAAAAATGGAATTGAATCACATATTGATAAATATACGTTTACTGTATTATTAGGGGACAGTAAAAAACCCACGATGTATCTAAATAATAATTATGGTGGAGATGGTGGGATACCTGGTTATATATTCATTTCATTAGTACCCAATCAATATACAATAAGCCGTATTAAAAGTGCAATTGCTCACGAAATAAATCATAATATTAGATATCAGTACATTAAATGGGATGGCGGATCTCTGACTGAATTAATTATTTCAGAAGGACTCGCAGAAAATTTTGTGGAAAAAATGTATGGAACAAAATATTTAGGGCCATGGGTAACTGAAATTGATTGGTATCAACAAAATAATAAAATCAAAAATACAATAAAGGAAAATCTAGATATTAATAATATGTTTGAGGCAATGCCATATCTTTATGGAGATGAAATTACAAGAATGCAAGGTGGAGTGCCTGTTGGATTACCACATGCAGCCGGATATACGTGTGGTTATTATCTTATAAAATACTATTTAGAAAAAACACAACGTACTATAGAAGAAGCTACTATTAAATCATCAGATGAAATTTTAAAAGAGGTGAATGATTTCTGGAATACCAATATAATTTAAAAGACATTATTGAAATAACAGGTGTATCAAAAAGAACGTTACATATAGGAATATGTTAAGC
>NZ_JBEZJI010000216.1:0-1019 GCF_040649435.1 Actinomadura sp. NPDC048955 | reverse complement strand
ACGCGCAATGTGCCGATTTACCTACGGACTATATATTATGGCTAACTGATAATAAGTATAGAGCGTGGGGGAACGCTAAAGATTTCCCTAATAATAAATTCCCTGAAGGTTGGAGAGTTATAGAGAACAAGCCATCAACGATACCTAAAGAGGGTTGGATTGCAGTATTTACAAGTGGCACTTATGCTCAATACGGTCACATTGGTATTGTATATAATGGCGGTAATACGACTAGCTTCCAAATTTTAGAACAAAATTGGAATAGTTGGGCAAATAAAAAACCTAGCTTGCGATGGGATAACTACTATGGTTTAACACATTTTATAGTCCCTCCAATAGCAAAAGAAGTAGAAAAACCTAAAAAAGATGTAAAATCAGCTCCTAAACAGTTAGTTAAGGAAAATAGTAGTATCAAAGTTAATACTAATCATATCAAAGGTTGGACTATGACTAAGAGAGGTCGTAAACCTAAAGGTGTAGTCATTCATAACGATGCCGGCACAATGAATTCAAAGCAATACTACAACAATCTAGTAAACGCAGATTACAATAGATTAGCAAGAGGCATAGCTCACGCATATGCTGATAGAAACGGTATTTGGGAAGCTATATCAGAAGATAGAATTGCTTGGCATGTATCTGATGGCGTTCAACCGGGTTCGGGTAATTTCGAATTCTACGGAATTGAAGTTAATCAATCAATGTATGTAAGCGATAAAGATTTTCTTAAAAATGAACAAACAGCTCTTAAATTCGCAGCGCATAAACTTAAAAAGTGGGGGTTGCCAGCTAACAGAAATACTGTTCGTTTACACAATGAATTTAGTTATACAGCTTGTCCTCATCGTTCTGCTAAATTGCATGCTGGTATCGATCCAACTAAGCAAACATGGAGTAAAGCAACACAACTTAAGTTAAAAGATTATTTTATTAAGCAAATTAGAGCTTATATGAAAGGCGATACACCTAAGATTACCACAGTGAAAAACAAGCCTGGCAGTGCTTCTACTCCGGCTAAC
>NZ_JBEZJI010000215.1:0-1038 GCF_040649435.1 Actinomadura sp. NPDC048955 | reverse complement strand
CGTCGCGCTACCTGCGCGAAGCCGAGCGCATCCACATCGCCGACCGGATCCGCGAGGGCGCGTCGCAGCGCACCATCGCCGGCGAGCTGGGCCGCCACCCCTCGACCATCAGCCGCGAGGTCCGCCGGAACCGGACCGAGGGCTCCCGCGGCAACTGGTGGTACCGGCCGCACGCCGCCCACGCCCGCGCCGTCGCGCGCCGTGCCCGTCCCAAGACCCGCAAGTTCGACGCCGGCCCCGAACTGCGCGACATAGTCCAGTCTTGGCTGGAGATGAAATGGAGTCCGGAGCAGATCAGCCAGATGCTCCGTGTCCGCTTCCCCGACCGTCCGGACCTGCGCGTGTGCCACGAGACCATCTACAAGGCCCTCTACGTCCAGGGCCGCGGGGAGCTGCGCCGCGAGCTGGGCAGGGCGCTGCGCACCGGCCGGGCCCACCGCAAGCCGCGGCGCCGGGCCCAGCAGCGCCAGCCCCGCTACGCCGCGCCGATGGTCATGATCAGTGAACGCCCCGCCGAGGCCGCCGACCGCGCCGTCCCGGGCCACTGGGAAGGCGACCTGATCATCGGCCGCAAGCAGACGTCGCAGATCGGCACCCTCGTCGAGCGCGCCAGCCGCTACGTCCTGCTGGTCCACCTGCCCGATGACCGGACGGCCGAGACCATGCGCGACGCCCTGGCCGCCACGATCCAGACCCTCCCGACTGAGCTGAGACGCTCCCTGACCTGGGACCAGGGCTCGGAGATGGGCCTGCACCACCAGTTCTCCATGGCCACCGACATGCCCGTCTACTTCTGCGATCCGCACTCGCCCTGGCAGCGCGGCTCCAACGAGAACACCAACGGCCTGCTGCGCCAGTACTTCCCCAAAGGCACCGACCTGAGCGTCCACACCCCGCAAGACCTGGAAGCAGTGGCCGCCGAACTCAACTCCAGACCACGAAAGACACTCGCCTGGGAAACCCCAGCCCAGCGACTCGCTAAGCTCCTGACCAAAGCCAGTTGATCAACCGGTGTTGCGACGACCCCTCGAATGCGCC
>NZ_JBEZJI010000214.1:0-1046 GCF_040649435.1 Actinomadura sp. NPDC048955 | reverse complement strand
AAATATACAACTAACAAAACAACAAACCGTAAAGAATATAGTCGTTCAAGAACTAAAAAACAATATATTAATGACGAAAGTTTAAAAGTAAAAGACTTTCAAAGTCGTATTAGTGAGCTAGTAAGCGAAGATGTATTCAAACTCATCACAAACCCAGCAGCGTTTAATCAACTACATTGGAAAGAACAACGTACCATTTTGTTTGAAATTGCCGATGATATCGATACAGAAACAATTATCAAGACTAACAAAGACTTTGAAGCAATCCCTCAAATACTAGGCGATCATGATATAGAGACTAAACAAAAAATTCTAAAAGATAAAATTAGTCAAATCGAGAAAGACATCAAAGATATTCCTGTTCGTATCAATCAAACAGAAAGTAACAAGCAAGAGGTTCCGAAATATGATGAAGAGAGATACGAAGAAATTAAACAAGAGATTGAACGATTAGTCAAAGAAAGAGTAGATGTTCAAAATGGCAAAGCTGAAATTGATTTACGTAATCAATTAGCTGATAAACAAGCTGAGTTAAAGCGTCTTGAAGATAACCATGAAGCTAACAATGAAAACCGTATAACTTCTTTAAATAACGAATTCAATGTAGAAGAAGGAACGGTATCTAATCTAAAAACACAAATTAAAAATAATAAGCAGCAAATTGATTATGAAAATAATCGACGCAAAACGTTGTTAGATAAACATAAAGAAATTCAATCTCAAATTGGAGAAGTGAAAAAAAGACAATTCGAATATAAAGACGACGGTGTTTGTAGTTGTTGTGGCCAACCATTACCAGCTGATCAAGTTGAACAAGCAAAAGAAAAAGCATTAAAACAGTTTAATAAAAATAAATCTCAAGAGATTGAAGAGTTAAATAACTCCAAAGAAAGAGTTGTAAACGATGGTAAACAAATAAAGCCGACAATCGAAAAATTAGAGAGTCAAAATAATAGTTTACAAATCAAAGTCAATGAAGCTGAAGACAAGTCACAACGTATTCTTAATAAAATTAATCAACTTAAAGCAAATAGCGTAAATGTAAC
>NZ_JBEZJI010000213.1:0-1056 GCF_040649435.1 Actinomadura sp. NPDC048955 | reverse complement strand
ATATAATACAACAAAAACCTACCCGAATTGTCTTTCGGATAGGTCAGAAAGGAGAAAAATTATGTTCGATCATTTGAAAGGAATAAAAAATAGAAAGGTTTACATGCGCAAAGTAATTACATACTTCGCACTACCATTATATTAAAAATTCTGTCCACTCTAAAATAGTGTCATTTTCGTCATTTTTGTCATTTTTGTCATTTTCGTCACTGTAACAAGTATATTTTTTCTGCCAAGTCATCTTTACGTGCTAAAAAGTTAGTTCTATTTAAGCGAGAGTTTGGCATGTCTTTTATTATTTCATCTCTGCGTCTACCCTTTTTTAAGTGACTTAAGAATATAAAGTCAACATGTCCTAACTTCTGTTGGGATTGATTGATAAATTCTACTTCCGCTAACATCTGAGCATGACGTTTACTCATTCTTTCACGACGTATAACTGTGTCCTCTACCTTACTACCATTCTGCCCCTGTGGTTTAGGTAGCGTAGCTTGTATACCATACTGTGCAATTGAGCTACTATCACAATCTGGTATTACAGTAATTAAGTATTTGCATGTCATTTGGTAGTTATCAATCATGTTTAATATTGCTTCTTTTGAATACAATCGAGTTCCTCCTTAATCTTCATATTTACTCAATAAGATAATAAGCTAAATCACTTATGCTCCCCCTTACTCTTTACACACAACCAAACGAGATACACAACTGGAATAATTGCTATCCACCAAGTCATTTAAATACCTCTCTCCAAAATCCATTCAAATGAGCGTGGTCATTCTCGTCAAAATCCTTAGGCACTTCCACCTCATCGTTTGCAGTTAACTTATAATACAACTCTCTACCAATCCATTTACCTAACTCATACATAGCGATAGTAAACCAAATCTTTAATATGCGTTTAATCATTCCGTTCACTCCTTAAAGTGTTTATCAAAACCTTTAGTAATATGTCTATTTCTTTTATAGAATTCTTCACGTTGTTCTTTCATTCTATTTTCAAATTCTTTTTCTTTCTCTATCCATTCTCTATTTCGCTTTTCTTTGAACTCTTTC
>NZ_JBEZJI010000212.1:0-1073 GCF_040649435.1 Actinomadura sp. NPDC048955 | reverse complement strand
AGTAATTTAGCCATTTTGACACCTTCTTTCAATTATTTATAATAAACAATTGACACCAATATTACAATTGTAATATTATTAATTTGTAAAAATTACAACTGTAATATTGGAGGGTTTATTTTGAAAAAGTTAATATTTTTAATTGCAATTGCTTTAGTTTTAAGTGCATGTAATTCAAACAGTTCACATGCCAAAGAGTTAAATGATTTAGAAAAAAAATATAATGCTCATATTGGTGTTTATGCTTTAGATACTAAAAGTGGTAAGGAAGTAAAATTTAATTCAGATAAGAGATTTGCCTATGCTTCGACTTCAAAAGCGATAAATAGTGCTATTTTGTTAGAACAAGTACCTTATAATAAGTTAAATAAAAAAATACATATTAACAAAGATGATATAGTTGCTTATTCTCCTATTTTAGAAAAATATGTAGGAAAAGATATCACTTTAAAAGAACTTATTGAGGCTTCAATGGCATATAGTGATAATACAGCAAACAATAAAATTATAAAAGAAATTGGTGGAATCAAAAAAGTTAAACAACGTCTAAAAGAACTAGGAGATAAAGTAACAAATCCAGTTAGATATGAGATAGAATTAAATTACTATTCACCAAAGAGCAAAAAAGATACTTCAACACCTGCTGCTTTCGGTAAGACTTTAAATAAACTTATCGCAAATGGAAAATTAAGCAAAGAAAACAAAAAATTCTTACTTGATTTAATGTTAAATAATAAAAGCGGAGATACTTTAATTAAAGACGGTGTTTCAAAAGACTGTAAGGTTGCTGATAAAAGTGGTCAAGCAATAACATATGCTTCTAGAAATGATGTTGCTTTTGTTTATCCTAAGGGCCAATCTGAACCTATTGTTTTAGTCATTTTTACGAATAAAGACAATAAAAGTGATAAGCCAAATGATAAGTTGATAAGTGAAACCGCCAAGAGTGTAATGAAGGAATTTTAATATTCTAAATGGTTCTGTTGCAAAGTTGAATTTATAATATAATTTTAACAAAAAGGAGTCTTCTGTATGAACTATTTCAGTCGACACCCAGATGAGCTGGCCGCCGA
>NZ_JBEZJI010000211.1:0-1081 GCF_040649435.1 Actinomadura sp. NPDC048955 | reverse complement strand
TATGATACAAGAATACCCTATTGACAACCCGCAATTCACTATACACCCAATTGCGATTAGTCGAAGTATATCCACCCAATCCTTTTTGCTATATCTCTCATTATTTGATTACGCATTCTAATAGCTGAATGTTGACTTATTACCTTGTCATCTTCTCTACGTTTAGTTAACTCATGAGCAATATCTTCCCACTCGTATATCAATAAATCTTTTTCCCAGTATCTATATTCGATAATAGCTTTCTGTTCAGGAGTTGCATTTCTATATACATCTTCAACTGCTGCGATAGTTGCTTGTAAGTTACGATATTTATCATCTTTGTGTAGCTCAATTATTTCATTTTCTACAGGACTGCTTGGAAGATTAGATTTTCCGCCACCAGTATTTGTATCTTGAGGTTGATATAATAACTCGTATCGCCTATATAATAGTTGCCCTTTCATATCTTCATACTTGCGAAAGAACTGTTCTAACTTTGGTATATCTTCTTTACCTAGATTCATAAGAAACCTCCGATACTTATTTTTTATTATCTTCAAAATACTTAATCTGACGACTTAATAGTTCGTTATAGTATTTATATTCACTTGCTTTGACTCTCAGTTCACTTTGAACACATAATGATATTAAGAGTGCAACAGCTAATACAATAGAAAGAATAATCCACATTAATAACTCACCTCATTAATATCTTGCTGATCAGTATTAATTGCATAATCACTCGGCACTTCCACCTCATCGTTTGCAGTCAACTTGTAATAAACTTCTCTGCCAATCCATTTGCCTAACTCGTACATTGCTATAGTGAACCAAAGTCTTATTAGTTTCTTAATCATTTTATCGACTCCTTTAATATTACAATTTTGAAAGTTTGATAAAACCTCCTGTAAATCTCGAAAATATTACGTTATATTTGCAATATCAATTAGGAGGTGTAGAAATGAGCAAATCAGCGAATAATGTGTTAGCTTCTTTTTGCTATTTCAGCGTATTTTTCATGCCTTTTTTATTTCCACTTATCGTTTGGATATTAGCTAGTGGTAATACTGCAAGACATGCTAGAAAAGCCTTACTTTACCAT
>NZ_JBEZJI010000210.1:0-1083 GCF_040649435.1 Actinomadura sp. NPDC048955 | reverse complement strand
TGTACTTGGCCATGATCTTGGTGACACCTGACCGGTAGGTGTTTGATCAGCAAGAAGACCTCCGGGCGTAGTGGAGTTTGCACGCTTCACCAGCACCCGGAGGTCTCAGTGAGCCACGCTAACGCCCGTCTGACGTTCCATGGCAGATGCCTGCTGGTTCGCCGTGTCGTGTTCGATGGCCGCCCGGTCGCGCACGTCGCGGCCGAGCTGGGCGTCTCGCGGCAGTGCGCGCATCGGTGGGTGGGCCGGTACCGGCGGCAGGGATGGGCCGGGCTGGCCGAGCGGCGCAGCGGCCCTCGCTCGTCGGTGTCCAAGACCCCGCTCCAGACCGAGCGCAAGGTGCTGGAGGCCCGCCGCGAGCTGCGCGCCGGTCCCGACCGCATCGCCGCGGTGACCGGGGTGCCGGCCCGCACCGTCACCCGGATCCTGCGCCGTCACTGCGTGCCGGTCCTGGCCGCCTGCGACCCCCTCACCGGGCAGCCGGTCCGCGCGACCCGCCACAGCGACCGCCGCTACGAACATCCCGAGCCGGGCGCGATGATCCACATCGACGTCAAGAAACTCGGCCGCATTCCCGACGGCGGCGGCTGGCGGATCCACGGCCGCAGCGAACCCGTCCGCGGCCGCGGCATCGGCTACGACCACGTCCACACCGCCATCGACGACCACACCCGGTTGGCCTACGCCGAAGTCCTGCCCGACGAGAAAGGCACCACCTGCGCGGCGTTCCTGACCCGGGCGGCGGCGTTCTTCGCAGCCCACGGCATCACCCGCATCCAGCGGGTGCTGACCGACAACGCCCGCAACTACCGCGTCTCGGCAGCCTTCCAGCAAGCCTGCGCCGACCTGGGCGCCCGGCAGAAGTTCACCCGGCCCCGCTGCCCCTGGACCAACGGCAAAGCAGAACGCCTCAACCGCACTCTGGCCACCGAATGGGCCTACCGCCGCCCCTACACCAGCAACGACCAGCGAACCCACGCCCTGGCAGCCTGGCTTGAGCACTACAACACCCAACGCCCCCACTCAGCTCTGGGCGGCAAGCCCCCCATCACCCGACTGTCACCAAGATCATGACCAAGTACA
>NZ_JBEZJI010000209.1:0-1109 GCF_040649435.1 Actinomadura sp. NPDC048955 | reverse complement strand
TGTGATGTCCAGGGAGGTTGGTCAGCCGGGTGATCGGTGGCTGGTCTCCGATGGCGGAGTGGGCGCGGTGGTGATTGTAGAAGTGGAGCCAGGACGGCAGGGCGGCGTTGCGTTGCTCGGTTGACTCGTAGATTCGGGCGTAGGCCCAGCCGTCGGCCAGGGTGCGGTGGAAGCGTTCGATCTTTCCGTTGGTCTGCGGCCGGTAGGGGCGGGTGCGCTTGTGCTTGATGTTGAGCTCGGCGCATGCATCACGCCAGGTGTGGGACCTGTAGGCCGAGCCGTTGTCGGACAGGACCCGCTCAACGGTGACACCGCGCTCGGTGAACCATGTCACGGCTCGTTGCAGGATTGCGACGGCGGTGGCGGCCTTCTCATCGGCGCAGATCTCGGCATAGGCGAGGCGGGAGTGGTCGTCGATGACGGTGTGCACGTAGGCGGTCCCGATCAGCGGCCGGTAGTGCCTGCCACGTTGCCCGGTGCGGCGTGCTGTGGCGATGCCGTTGGCCCGGCCCTGCCGGCGGCTGAGGAACTTGTGTCCTCCTCCGTCGGGGATGTTGCCGAATTTGGTGACATCGACGTGGATCAGGGAGCCGGGGTGCGGGTGCTCGTAGCGGCGCAGGGGCTCACCAGTGACGCGATCGATGCGGCAGAGCCGGTTGATCCGGCATCGCACGAGCACGGCGTGCACCGTCGATGCCTGCATCCCCAGCCGGCCGGCGATCTGGACTGGCCCGAGCCGGTGGCGCCACCGCAGCCGCACAATCTGGCGGACCAGGGCCGAACTGGTCTTATTCGGGCTGGAGTGCGGACGGGAGCTGCGGTCGGTCATGCCCGCGGCACCTTCGGCCCGGTAGCGGTCGGCCCACTTCTTGGCGGTGCGTGGGGCGACCATGAACATCGTGGCCGCCGCAGCATAGGTCCAACCACGGTCAACGACGAGCTGGGCGAGCCGCAAACGGGCGCGCGGGGTCAGGGCGGCATTAGCGTGGGACATGAGGGCCTCCGGTCGGCGAAGCGGTGAACTAGACAGCTCCACTTCACAACCGGAGGCCTTCATCTGTCAGACAGACTCACCGATGCCGAGCGGTACAACCTCCCTGGACATCACA
>NZ_JBEZJI010000208.1:0-1122 GCF_040649435.1 Actinomadura sp. NPDC048955 | reverse complement strand
TCGTCGAGCGCACCATCGCCCTGCTGCACTGGTTCCGCCGCCTACGCATCCGCTGGGAAATCCGCGACGACATCCACGAAGCGTTCATGACCCTCTCCGCAGCCATCATCTGCCGGCGACGCCTCGCCCACTGATTCTGCCTCTAAGAAGGGGGTTCGTAAGAACCCCTTTTCAGTCCCCCCAGTCACACGGGTTCCGCGAGCGCGGGGGCCGGTGTCCATGACGCGCCTTCGGCGCGGGGGGAGGAGGAACCTCCCAAGGAGACGAGCCGAGGGCGGGATGCCTCAGCGGTGCGGAAGGTAGACCAGACACCGACCACCGTCCCGAACACACCGAAACACGCAGGTCCAAGCCGATCGTGACCATCGCCACAATCACGGGCAAGAGCCGGGAACCGGGCCGCGCGCTGCTAGGGCCTGTTTTGCGGATCTGGATCTTTGGTTTGTGGCTTGATGGTGGCCATGGTGCGGCGACATGAGTTGACCGATGCGGCCTGGGCCCGGATGGAGCCGTTGCTGCCGGTCGCTTTGGCCGACCGCTCCAGCCGCCCGCACCACAGCCCGGCCCGCCTGTCCAAGCGGATCGAGCGGCGGATCGCCAACCTCCGCTTCACCGCCCGGCTGGGACCGGCCCGCATCTCGGCCCGGCTGGGCCTGCACGCCTCCACCGTGCACCGACACCGGAATCACCGTCCGCCGGGTCCTGACCGACAACGGCGCCTGCTACCGCTCACACCCCTGGCGCGACCAACTCACCGCCGACGGCATCGCACACAAGCGCACCCGCCCCTACCGACCCCAGACCAACGGCAAAGTCGAGCGCTACCACCGCACCCTCCTGGACGAATGGGCCTACGCCCGCCCCTACACCAGCGAAACCGAACGACGCGCCGCACTCACCCCCTGGCTGCACCTCTACAACCACCACCGCGGACACACCGCACTGGCAGGACAACCACCCGCCAGCCGCGTCACCAACCTTTCAGGGCAGTACACCTAGATCGTTGATGGGGGTTTGCTGAACCGCTGCGGGCATGACGAAGGGCGCCCATGATCAGTGTGTGAAGACAAACCTGGACGCCCTTCTGACCGCACTCTATGTCCATCTGGACGACCATGTCCT
>NZ_JBEZJI010000207.1:0-1125 GCF_040649435.1 Actinomadura sp. NPDC048955 | reverse complement strand
CCTACTTCAGCTTCGCCCAGAGCCGCCCCGACGCCCGGCGCCTGCTGTTCGACCGCACCGGGGAGGACGATCCGGAGGTCCAGATCGTCCGGCAGTATTCTCCATTTAATTTTCTAAAGTCTCTTTTTTCTCCTTCTTTTATAAATCCAATCTTTTTGTAACTTTTAATAGCTGATTTATTAAAGGCAAAAACACCTAATTCAATTCTGTGTAGTCCCAAATCTTCAAAAGCCTTTTTCAATAATTTCTTTATTATTTTAGGGCCTAATCCTTGGCCACGCATTTGCGGATCACCTACTAAAACTTTACTTAACGTGGCGGAACAATTTTTAAAATCTATATTATTTAAAGCAATATGACCTATAATTTTTTTTGAATTATTTTCTTCAATGATAACTTTATAAATTATTTTACTAGAATTTTCTTTATTTGTGTCTTTAATATATTCCTTTAATTGTTCTTCATCTAGGGGATAATTAAAATCTGTACCTGCCCATTTGACTAAAAGTTCAGGAGAGTTTATCCAGTTTATTAATAAATCAAAATCTTTCTCCTCAAAATATTCAAACTTAATCAATAAATTACTCCTTAAATAATAGGTTATTAACTATAAAAATTCAGTGAATGTTGCAATATAAACAACCACTACAATTTTTTGATACTTTCTTCATCAACTTTCTATCTTAAATTTTCGATTTTTTATAAAGCGTTTTGTATTATCTAAATAACTCTTTACAATTTACTGATTTTTAAGCTTTTGCTAATAGATTTATGCAACTTTAATATTATAAGTAAATCTATGCACTTCATCATTAAATTTAAATTCTGCCCAAATTTTATACATCCCTTTTTTAGGAAAATGAGCATAAAAGGTTGTAGAATCAGGTGATTCTGGGTGAACATGAATATAATCAGTTAATTGCTCATCAAATATAATCACATGTCCTAAAGCTCCTAAATAAGGTTGGGGAGTTAATTCTGTATTGAAAGTTAAAGGGACATGTTCATCTTCTTTAGCACTTATAGAATTTAAAGTTACATGAACTCCTTTGTTAACTTTTACCCAATTTTTATCAGAATTTAAAGATGTTGTAGAGGTTATTTTATCTCCAATTTGCAGTTCAA
>NZ_JBEZJI010000206.1:0-1131 GCF_040649435.1 Actinomadura sp. NPDC048955 | reverse complement strand
CGCTAGCTGTAGTGACCATGGACGTTGGTGACGGCGACACGGCTCGATGAGCTTGATATAGACGAGGACCTCCTGGCGAGGTGTGTGTCACCACAACATGCACATCTCGTCCTGGAGGTCCTCGTGGTCCACGCTAACGCCAAACTTGCGCCGGCCGGGCGGTTGGAGCTGGCCCGCTGTGTCGTGGACCAGGGCTGGCCGCTGCGGCGAGCGGCCGAGCGGTTCCAGGTCTCCCACACCACCGCCAAACGCTGGGCCGACCGCTACCGGCAGTCAGGGGCGGCGGGGATGGCCGATCGCTCCAGCCGCCCGCACCACAGCCCGGCCCGCATGTCCAAGCGGATCGAGCGGCGGATCGTCAACCTCCGCTTCACCGCCCGGCTGGGACCGGCCCGCATCTCGGCCCGGCTGGGCTTGCACGCCTCCACCGTGCACCGCGTCCTGACCCGCTACCACTGCCCGCCCCTGGCGCATCTGGACCGCGCCACCGGACGCCCGATACGCCGCACCGTCCGCCGCTACGAACACCCCGCACCCGGCGACCTGATCCACGTCGACATCAAAAAGCTCGGCAACATCCCCGACGGCGGCGGCCACCGCGCGCACGGCCGCGCCATCGGCACCCGCAACAGCCAGCGCACCGACACCGGCACCCGCCGCACAGGCGGCAAACCCCGGCTTGGCCACGGCTACCTCCACACCGCCATCGACGACCACTCCCGCCTGGCCTACACCGAAATCCTCCCCGACGAGCGCAAGGAAACCGCCGTCGCGTTCTGGCAGCGCGCACACCAATTCTTCACCGACGCCGGAATCACCGTCCGCCGGGTCCTGACCGACAACGGCGCCTGCTACCGCTCACACCCCTGGCGCGACCAACTCGCCGCCGACGGCATCGCACACAAGCGCACCCGCCCCTACCGACCCCAGACCAACGGCAAAGTCGAGCGCTACCACCGCACCCTCCTCGACGAATGGGCCTACGCCCGCCCCTACACCAGCGAATCCGAGCGACGCGCCGCACTCACCCCCTGGCTGCACCTCTACAACCATCACCGCGGACACACCGCACTGGCAGGACAACCACCCTCCAGCCGAGTCACCAACCTGTCAGGGCAGTACAGCTAGCGG
>NZ_JBEZJI010000205.1:0-1192 GCF_040649435.1 Actinomadura sp. NPDC048955 | reverse complement strand
TAATTCCCACTAATTGGGGTCAGTCTATGAATTCAACGAAAGTGTTTTTATATAATTCCCACTAATTGGGGTCAGTCTAAGCTAGAGGATTTATTTCCCCTAGCTTTTTAATTAATCATAATAATGGTATCTACAAGAAACAATTTGTATTGATGCATCATTAATTTTATAAACTAATCTATGTTCATGGTTTATTCTTCTACTAAAGTACCCTTTTAAATTACCTCTTAAAGCCTCAGGCTTTCCTTCACCTTCGAGTAATCCATCTCTTTCAATACTTTTAATCAAGCTATTAATTTTCTTTAATAGTTTCTTATCTTGGGTTTGCCAATGTTTATAATCATCAAAAGCAACAGGTGAGAATAATATGTTTAGCCTTTTACTCATAAGAATCTATATCTACTTCTATAATATTTCCACGTTCTAAATCATCTATTGATTTAGCTAAATGTCTAGCATTAGATGGTGATTGCTGTAAGTACAATGTTTCCATAATTGCATTATAATCATTTTCAGAAAGCAATACAGCATTATGATTATTAGTAGTAATAGTTACGGAATCTGAATCATTATTTACTTTATCTATTAAGTTTCTAAAATCTTTTCTAGCATTTGAATAAGTAACTACTGTCATAATTATGACCTCCTTTATGTTTGATTTAATTGTACAACTTATTGTACGAATAGTAAAGAGAACTATCCTTTACTATAAACTGTCTCAAGTTGTAATAGTCGCTATTAGTGTAATCAATAAAATAGTATCTTGAATATTAGACAATCGACTAAATACATTATCTCTATAGCCAAACATTGGATAATTAGCTTTGATATCAATTTTATTTTTATTAGCTAACTCTTTGTTTTATATTAGTATTACTTTTAATTAATACTCTGCGTGATAGTAAAGTAATACTGTTTACACTACGTACACCTTCTTTTCTTGTAATGATTAATCCAAAATCCTCTTAACTCTCTTTGTCTCTCAGTAGATGTATTTCAACTAGAATATAAGCTCTTTTTACATATTCTAATAACGTATTATATAAAGTTTTATACTTCACACAGTTTACTGAATTATAAACACCTTTAAATTCTTCTTAATACTTTTTTAATTTTATGTTCCGTAATATTCATAAATATCTTTTTCATACTGTCATTAGTTAGTTTAGCGTCATCTAAAATTAATTTTCTT
>NZ_JBEZJI010000204.1:0-1232 GCF_040649435.1 Actinomadura sp. NPDC048955 | reverse complement strand
TATAATTGACGAAATCCAATTCTATATCATATTTATTTTCCTTTTTTCTTCACTATGAATAGAAATATACAAACTACAATAAAGACGATGCAGACGAACTTAAAAAAATTCTTTATACCGTTAATAAAAGGGTGGTGGGTATTACTACTCTTCATCTTATCCACATTAACATGTGGGTAATGACTACCCTTTATAAATTTTCTTGGGTAAGATACATAAACTTGATTATCTTTATTGACTTTGAGTGACCATTTATCCTTGTTCTTTGGAACAGTATCGTATAGATCTTTACTCATTGTTATTTCTTTGCCATCAATTTTATGTGTCCCTTTACTCATCACTTTTGTGTACGTATATTCTTTTCTTAAATCCTCTATCATGTGATTCGCAATCTGATTTCTCACATGCTTCGCTTGTTCACTCGGATAGGGTTTAACATCCAATATTGTGGCATTTAATCTCAAATGATCTTGATTATTCGTAAGAGCTATACTATATCCCTCATCACTCGTTCCTGTTTTTAATCCGTCAGTTCCTAAATATTCTTCGGGCTCTCCCTTTAACGATAAATTAGTGGTTTCGAAGTCTTGATTATACTGTTTACCATGCGTTAACTTTGTATAATTTATAACCTCTGGGTGTTTTTTTAATAAACTATGTATCAACAAACTAATATCTTGAGATGTTGTTTTTGTCTTTGTCTCATCTTTATATTTTTTAGGTTCGTAAGGTTTTAACAAATCATTAGATGCACCAGAGGGATTGGTAAAGTGGGTATGATTCATGCCTAACTTTTTTGCCTTTTCATTCATACGATCTGTAAATTTTGAAGTTGAACCATCTATTTTTTCTCCTAATATTAATGTCGCTGGATTACTAGAAGCTAGTGAGACTTGTTTCATTATTTCATCTATAGTATAGGTTTGTCCTTTTTTTAATTTAACCGTTGATAAATTAGGTAAGGTAGACATCTTTTCATAATCTGATGTTATTTTTATTTTTTGATCTTTACTAATCTTTCCATTATTTAAAGCATCGAATGTTAAATAGAGAGTCATCAATTTCGTAATTGATGCTGGATCTGATGACGTTTCTCCACGATAATCATAAAGTACTTGGCCGTTTTCATCGGTAATTGTCATTGCTTTAGGTTCATATTGTGAGCTTAAATTCAAACCTTGCTCATTTACATTTTGTATAGGGGATTGATGAACATCAGTTGCTTGAGCTAT
>NZ_JBEZJI010000203.1:0-1292 GCF_040649435.1 Actinomadura sp. NPDC048955 | reverse complement strand
AAGATAATGGGAAAAGAATTTACAAATAAAACATGGATTAATATTATTGCTTGGGTTTTAACAATCATATTAAGTATATTGAATATATATCTAATTATAGAAACATTTAATGAGTTTTTATAATTTAATTGATTTAAAAACACATCTTCTTAGTAAAATAAGAAGGTGTGTTTTTTGTCTATTTGGAGCCTACCTTAATTGAACCATTATTGATGCTAGTAAAACAGTATTTCTGTATGTATGATTAGGTTGTCAAAATTATTCGTTATTGAGAAAAAATATAGAAAAAAAGAGGGCAAAAACGCTCTCTCTTTTTCCTGTATTATTATTAAAATCTCATAATACATGATTAACATATATTTTGGGACGCTGTGAGAAACGCTCATTTGCATTGACAATCAATTTATCAAGATAATCCCCTTATCATGTTTAATTCTATAAACTGTTTGTCTTGTAATATTAACTTCTTTGGCAATTTTACTAATTGCTTGCCCTTCTTCTAACATTTCCACCACGCGATGATAAATAACACGTTTCTGTGGGTCTTTAGCATTTGGTGAATAAAGTAAGGGGCGCCCTTTATATACGCCTTTTTCCTTCGCAACTTGAATTCCTTGCGCTTGTCGACGTTTACTTTCATTTCTCTCTTGTTCTGAAACCATTGCTAATATTTGAATGATTAAATCTTTCATAAACTTATCCAGTAATGGATTGCCAATCACTTCATTCATCATAGGTAAGCTGGTAATCATTAACTGAACGTTTTTTTCTTTTAAATAATTCACAGTTTCAATAATTTCATCATAGTTACGTCCTAAACGATCAATAGATTCCACAACGAATCGATCTCCCATTCTGACAAAATTGAGTGCTTCTTGAAATACAGGTCTATTTTCCACTGACTTTCCCGACTGTTTCTCTGTAAAGATTTTCTCCACACCAAACGTCTTTAAATTATCCAATTGTCTTTCTAAATTTTGATCTATCGATGATACTCTCGCATAACCTATAATCATTCATCTTCACTCCATGATTAATATACACCCTAATCATACGTTTTAATTGCGATAATTTCAACAACTTATTTTGTATGATTAGGGTGTATCCTGTCTAACTTTTATCTTTCTTAAAACTCAGTAATATTTTTTATTTATCTTTATTTTCTTGGTTATTTAACTTATTGAGATAACGATAGATTGTTGTACGTGAAACTTTCCATTGCTCTGCAATAGTTTTAATCGGGGTTCCATTATCATAAAGTGTTTTGAGTAAAGTCAAATCTTGTTTATTTT
>NZ_JBEZJI010000202.1:0-1307 GCF_040649435.1 Actinomadura sp. NPDC048955 | reverse complement strand
GGTTTTGGGCCGCCCTTCAAAGCCCGCACGTGCGAGCTGTCGATCACCGCCCTGGACCAATCCAGCTGCCCGGCGGCATGCAGCTCCTCCAGCAGAAGACGGTGCAACCTCTCCCACACCCTGGCCTGATGCCACTCGGCCAACCGCCGCCAGCACGTCATACCCGACCCGAACCCCAGCTCCTGGGGCAGGAACTCCCACCGGATCCCGGTGTGCAGCACGAACAAGATCCCGCACAGCACCTTGCGGTCGTCCAACCGCTTCCGTCCGGCGTGGCGCTTACGGCGCTCCACCTTCGGCAGCAGCGGCTCGATCCGCTCCCACAGGCTGTCGGGCACGATCCACGGGGGTTGCTCGCCCTTACGCACCCGTCCACACCACACCCGACCGTCACTACTTGTCGCGCTACATGCACATTCTGTTATGACTTCTTAGCCATTGCTTTCTCCTTGTTTGTGCCTTCACCTCTCACAGGTGATCGTTCCAGGGAATCGGAACGCCCGCCGCCCAAGCATCCCCGTGGACTGCTGGTGGCGACGCTGCGGAACACGGGCCGGAAGGTCTTCGCCATCAACCCGAGTCCCCAACACCACCGTCAGCGACAGAAGAAGAGGCGATGTGACCATCACCGCGCGACCGGCGACCCGCACGGCTCTGGAGGTCGGGGGGAGGCGTCGACACCCACCGGGACGTCAACGTTTCGGTCGCCTGGACGAGCGGGCCGCAGGCTCGGCGATGTCACAGTGCCGACGACCGGCGAGGGCCATGCCACTTTGCTGGAGTGGGCGCACTCGCTCGGCGACCAGCTGCGAGATTCCTGGATTTCGAGCCCTGTGAATCAGTTCCCCTCATTCCGCCGGTCGGCGGAGGGGATGCGGTCACCGCAACGAGAAAGCGGCCGCGGCCGGTGCGGCGTTAGTGGGGCCGGCCCGGTGAACTCTTGTCCCTGACGCGCGGGTCAGCGGTAGGCTTCGTGGCCCGCGTTCGGGTCCCCGCCCGGACGAAAGGCCCTGAGGAGCCCCGATGTCGTCAAAGCCCCGGACCACGCGCGCGGTGCAGCTCGCCGCCCTCCCCGACGGGCTGCCGGGGCCGGAGCATTTCAGCGTCGTGGATGTTCCGGTGCCGGTGCCGGCGGACGGGGAGGTGCTGGTCCGCAACCGCTACTTCCAGGTGGTTCCCCTGCTGCGCACCCTGATCGGCGGTGGCGTGAAGGGCACGCCCTTCCCGCCGCTCCGTCCGGGCGACACCCTGTTCGGAGCGGCGGTCGGCGAGGTCGTCGCGGCGCCCGGGGTCGCCGGGCTCCGTCC
>NZ_JBEZJI010000201.1:0-1312 GCF_040649435.1 Actinomadura sp. NPDC048955 | reverse complement strand
ATATATAATTGCATGTCTTTACCATCTGTCGTGCTCATATGCTTTTCATACTCATCGAGACGTAAAAATCCACCAATTAAATCTATATTAGAGTTTATATTATGGATTTTAACTTTTTCTTTTATATGGAGTGACTCTATTTTCTCAAATATAGACAATACAGTGTTTTTTTGGTCATACACTCCTAAAATTTGAGATAAATTACATTGATGATCTAAATCAATCATTAATACTTTTTTTCCTAAATCAGATAAATATTCAGCAAAATTATATGATAGAGTTGTTTTACCAACACCACCTTTAATCGCTGCAAATGTTATGATTTCCATGTTACCACCTCCAACTTCATAATAACACGCAAGAATATACATATCAATATCAACATAAATACACACACATATATGTGTATACATATATACCGGTTTGTGTTATTATAAAGTTAGTTAGTTATTTGTTTTATGTATTATTTATGGTAATGTAATGATGTATTAAAAATAAAAAAAGAGTAACTGCACTAACAGTTACTCACTCAACAAAAATAAAAAGGAAAGAAGCTATTATGCTATAGCTTTAATTAAAAAAGTCTAACTATGTTTAATCATTTGTAGGTTCATTGTAAACATATTTAGATATTTTTGCAAGCTTTAAAATTATTAGTGGCTTCTTTCTTTTTGATTAAACAGAAATAAGAAAGAGGTTTTTTATTATGTCTAGAAAAAACATTAAAAATCAGGCCAATCAAAATTTCTATATGTTACATAAAGTGCTGTTTATCAATGAAAAATATAAAAAATTGAGTGATAGTGCAAAAGTAACCTATGCAATTCTTAATGATAGGGTGAGTTTATCTATTAAAAATAATTGGATAGATCAAAATGGAGATATCTATTTTATTTTTACAAATGAAAACCTTCAGGAAGTATTGGATAAAAGCAAAAACACAATAACTAAAATAAAAAAAGAATTACAAGAAGTAGGTTTATTAGAACAAGTTAAAACTGGTTTTAATCAACCAAATAAACTATACCTTCATGAAATTGAAACAAATATAAATATTGAAAAAGAAATACAAAATACTACTTTAAATAATGAAGAATCAAGTGATGAAACAGAATCCCAAAAAATGGGAGTCCAGAATCCCAAAAAATGGGAGTCCAGAATCCCAAAAAATGGGAGTCCAGAATCCCAAAAATTAGACCCTAATGATACTGAGTTTAATGATACTGAGTTTAATGATACTGAGTTTAATGATACTGAGTTTAGTGATACGCATGATATGAATGATATACATAATATCAAAAATAAGTCCAAC
>NZ_JBEZJI010000200.1:0-1324 GCF_040649435.1 Actinomadura sp. NPDC048955 | reverse complement strand
TAAATTTTTCATCTTCTTTTTGAGCAGGTATCCGACCTTTAACTACTACTTTATATGTTGGATCCTTATGCATTAATCCTTCTTGTATAGCGTCATCTATCGACTGTTTTAAGCAATTGTGTATTTTCCTAACTGTTTCAGTAGCATGGTCCTCTCCATACCATTTTATAAATTTACGATAAAACGTTGTGTTCAAATCTGATAGGGTAACATCACTTAAATTTTCGGTTTCTAAAAATAACTTAAATTGGTTAATAGCATTGTTAAATGTTGCGTATGACTTTTCAGACACCACATTTTCTTTGTTAACCTTTATCCAATCGTTATAGTATTTAATGAATGATGTCTTGTTGTTAATAACTAAACCTCTCATCACTTTGTTTTTAGCTATAGATTCTGCCTCTGTTGCCTCACGTTTAGTCTTAAAACCTTTCTTTTTATACCTTTTGCCCTCATATCCAAAGTCATAATACCATTTGCCATTCGGTTGTTTTCTTACTGACATTTCATTTCCTCCTCAAAAAAGTAAAAAAATAATAAGGGTAGGTGTGCTACCCATGTAATTATTCAGCTATTGAGTTTTAAACTTCTTGTTGTCTTTTAGCCCAACTTTCATAACCTTCGTTTTTACCTACCCAACGTGGACCTCCAACGTGGGCATTTGGATCGTTCCAAACTTTCTCGCTATCTTTACGTGCCTGTTCATAATCTCCACGCCCATATCCCATTTGTGACTCGTCGTGTGTAGTAGGTTTGTTTTTATTCCATTCATTAATTTGTTCTTGTGTCATATAGCCATTATTATTTTGTGATTGTTGGTCATTGTTTTGTTGTTGATTATTGTTTTGTTGAGTAGCTTGTTTACCTTGTGTACGTTCATTATTACCATTATTGTCTTGTAATTTGCCATTATCATTTTTAGATGTGCTTTGTGATTCATTGCTAGTAGTGTCAACGTTTTTTGATTCTGGTTTTTTATTGTCTTTAGAATTATCTTTCTTATCATCTGATTTCTTATCTTTCTTTGGATCATTAGATTTTTTGTGTTCAAATGTTTTGTTATCTTCTTTCTTCTCACTAACGTTGTTGCCACATGCACCTAGCACTATAAAACTTGATAAAATTAAAAATAAAACCTTTTTCATTCTACATTTCTCCTTTGTTAGCTATTTGTTTAAGTAAACTGATAATTTCATCATTTTGTTCTAGTAATTTCTTATTCTGTTTTACTATCTCATCATTTTGTGCTATTTGAACAAAAGTGTTTTTTCTCATTTCTGAATAGTGTTTGAATTTAGCTTGTTCCTTTTGACTTAGCATTGTT
>NZ_JBEZJI010000199.1:0-1376 GCF_040649435.1 Actinomadura sp. NPDC048955 | reverse complement strand
CGCGGCCGCACCACCGCTGGGGATGTCGATGAAACGCCTCGAGAAACGTTGCCGGAAACGCGATCGAAACCAGCACGCCCGGCCGCGACCCGGCGCCCTGGCAGGGCGCCCTTAAAGACGTAAAGAAATGTCTCATCCGAGTCGACTCCCCGAGGCGGCTGGGGAGGATTTCCCAGGCGTTCGGCAAGCCGCCGCGACTGGTCTCGGGATCCCCGATCGACCTGGTCGCCGCCGAACTGCTGGAGAAGATCACCCGATGAGCACCGCCAGCAAGGCCGAAGCCCGCAACCGCGGCCGCGCAACCGACGTCCCGACGGGCCCCTCCGCCACGCCACTCCCACCACCCGAACCCGCACCCCAAGACCAAGACCAAGACCAGGCCACACCCGCCGACCGCCCCCAACACACGCCCAGCCGGGCCACCGCCGGCAAGGGACGGCGCGGGCACCTACGCAACCTGTCGCTGGAACGCACCCCAGACGACCACGACCGCTCAAGGTGTGGCTGATCACCGCGTTCGGAGGCGACGCCAAAGCCACCCCCGTCCTACGCGCCGTGCTCGCCGAGGCCTACACCGACCCCACGCTCACCGAGCGCGTACGCCGCCGCCTGCAGTCCCGGGATCCCGGGATCTTTCCTAACCGGTCCCGTGCACAGCGGATCAAGATCATTGATTGATGCCTCGGTGTGGGGGTCGGGGGGTCTTGTGAGGGGACGGGGATCGTGGGTGGCGAGGACGCATTCGTGGGTCTGGCAAGGGTGTGGCCCTTCCCGATGGTCGGGAAGGGCCACAGTTGCAGCGCTCGGCGCGAGCGCGGTTCAGGTGGTCAGCCCAGGACCACGTTGACGGCGCGCGTGCAGGTGTAGCTGCCGTCTTCGTTCGAGTGGTCGACCATGTCGAAGCTGGCGACCTTCTTGCCCAGTCGTGCTTCCAGGTCCTTCTTGACGGCCGGCTTCAACCCGGCCTGGCTGGCGGTGACGTTGACCGTGTAGTTCAGGTCGAATTCGGCCCCGCTCTGGTTGGGCATGGTGTCCTCCTGGTTGTGTGGGCAGCGCTGTGGCTCAGGCCGCTGCCCGATCTCTGGTTTTCGTCCGCCGCGTCGCAGTGGACAGCCCCTGGTTTTAAAGGGCCAGGGAGGACTGTACGTCGATCGGTGTACAGGCCGTGAGGATGGGGTACTGGCGACCGTGTGCGGGTCTCAGGACCCGGCGGCTTCTTCCGCAAGGCCAGCGGCCGGTTCCGCCGGCTACGACCACGACAAGTACCGGCGCCTGGTGTGGGCCAAGGGCATCAAACCGGTCATCGCCCGCCGCGGCGCCCCGCACGGGTCCGGGCTGGGCGTCCACCGCTACGTCGAATGATTCCGCGATCGACG
>NZ_JBEZJI010000198.1:0-1382 GCF_040649435.1 Actinomadura sp. NPDC048955 | reverse complement strand
TATGTTATCTGTGATGATACCGATTTCTTTATTGTATGTTTGGTCTATTGTTCCTAATGCTACACGTAACTTTGTTTTTAGTGACTTACCTGATCTAGGTCTTACTTGTGCTTCATATCCGTGAGGTAAATTAATAGCCACGTCTGTTTTAACTGCTTTTGTTTCTCCTGCTTTGATTGTTGTTGTTTCTGATACATACAAATCTAATCCGCTATCTGTAGAATTTGCTCTCTTCGACATAGTCGCGTTTTCTGATAATAATTTAATTTCTAATGTATTTGTCATTTATTGTTCCTCCATTTTCTACTAAACTCTTCGAATTGCTTTCTACTATTCTAAAGTTAAAACTCTTTTTTCTACTTCGCTTTTCGCTTCTTCATTAAGTTCAATAATTTCTTTTCATAATATTTTTCCCCTTATAAATTGTATGTTTTACCCAGCATCATAATGATTATCATTTAAATCATAGTCTGCGCCTTTAGGTCTAACTCTAGTCCAAGCTACATCTGTTTTAAACTTAGGTTTAAAATCACCATCCCCATCAGCATATATAGAAACTGTTCTTGATGCGCCTAAGTCACCTAAGTACTCCATCTTATCTAACATTGACATAAATTCATTAACCCATCTTTCTTCCATTTCAACTTCAATTGTAAATTTCTTTTTCATAGT
The DNA here is from genome assembly GCF_040649435.1 of Actinomadura sp. NPDC048955. Classification (NCBI taxonomy): domain Bacteria; kingdom Bacillati; phylum Actinomycetota; class Actinomycetes; order Streptosporangiales; family Thermomonosporaceae; genus Actinomadura; species Actinomadura sp. NPDC048955. Next base: position 710 of record NZ_JBEZJI010000198.1, on the reverse strand, counting down.
ATTTTTTCTCCTTATGAAATGTATATTTTAATTAATTGGTAGCAAATAAAAATCATCTACTCCAATTTTATTTAACTTCTTTAAAACTCTTTTAGCTTTCCTTTTATTAGGAAATACTGTAGATGATAATATACAGTGTTGGATAAACTCTCTATTGTCCATCACTACCACGCTCTAAATCGTTCATTTTAGTTTTTATAACTTTAAATGCAGTTAATAAGTTTTCAAAGCGTTCAAATTGTTGTGGGCTTTGTGCACAATCTTTTCTATCACTAAAGGTCTCATTTCTGTCTAATACGTATTCCTTTAACTTATCCCACGCCTCTGCCTTCGTTTTCACTTCTGCCATATCATTGATTAGTTCATCACGTTGCTTACGTAAACTGTCACGTTCTCCTTTTACTTTCTTCAACCTAGCGTCCATCACACTAGATACAAACTTAGCTTCTGAGTTCATTTACTCACCCTCATTCCATTTAGAATTCTCTTTCAACAAACCTGCATTTCTCTGGGTTTTCATAGATATTGCCAATAACCTCTGTAACATTTAAGTCAAATTGTCCTAATTGGAATCCTTTAAGTAAATCATATTTTACTTCTGTCGTTACCATTTCATAGCCAATAATCCCTGTATCGTATGGACCTCTTATAATATCCCCTTCATAAATTTCAGTGCCGTTTTTGTCTTTCAAGCCAGTTGATTGCATAGC
>NZ_JBEZJI010000197.1:0-1383 GCF_040649435.1 Actinomadura sp. NPDC048955 | reverse complement strand
TGTTTTGTATAAGACGTCGGCATGTATGTTCGAACAAATTTACCTGTATTTCTAAAACGTGGACGAGGAGAGCCGATAGGTTCCTTATACGTATCATTAAAATTAATCACTATTTCCATAACTCACCTCGAAATAATAGTTCGTTAATTGTTACCTGTTATTGTTGTCCCCAGTTTTCTTCTAGCTTTCTTAAAAACTCTTCTCTATCTTTATCTAGCTTTGGATCAACTTTAGTAACTTGTTCTTGTTCTCGGTCATTTAACCAATCTGGTGTTTTCTCTTTTGATTGAACGACACTAGGTTTATAAGTCTGTTCTTTTTGTTCCTGTCTTTGTTGTTCGTATTGCTTAACTGCTTTTATGGTTGTTAAGTTACGCTTACGCCAATCTTTGAGTAAGTAGTCTATGAATTTATAGTTATGAGAATTATTGAGTGCAGCTTTTTTTATTGCATAGGCTACTAACTCTTTTCCATAATGGTCTATATCTTGAGTTAGTTTTTCCGTTGTAATTGGACTTGGTACCTGTTCAATGTTTTCTTGATACAGATTGTAAATCGAAGCAAAGTCGTCGCCTACAACAACATCATTATCATCATTGTTTTCATTATTCTCTTTATTATCATTATTGTTTGTTTTTTTCTGTGTCTTTTCTGTGTTACTTCTGTGTTTTTTCTCTGTCTTTTCACTGTCATTTCTGCGTCTTTTTTTCAAATCTTCATCTTGATAATCGTCATAATTGACAACGGTTAGAACTGTTTTTTTAGTGTCTTTTTTTACGTCTAACATTCCATCACTTTCTAAAATTTTTAAATATTTATCTACCTTTGTTATCGACCAACTCCAACGCTCACCAAGTTGTCTAAGTGATGTGATTCTTTGACCTCGTTTGACAGTTATTAAGTCTCCGTCATGCACGATTTTGTTGTCTGTATAATTTACCATCATCAAGATATCTATCCATGCTTCAAATCGTGAAAATTTCCTTTTTTCCTCAAACAACCAATGTTTTTGAATTGAACGGTGCAAACTTATCCAACCAGTCATATGAACACCTCACTCTCAAATTGGTTAAATTAAAATGGTAAATCATCATCACTAATATCAATTGGACCATTAGCGTTTGCAAACGGATTATCTCCAACCGGTTCATTGCTTTGTTGTCTGTTTTGTCCTTACTGAGCTCTTGATTGTTGTTGGTAGTAATCATTTTGTTGACTACCTTTTGCATTTTTAGGTTCAAGAAATTGAACACTATCTGCGACAACTTCAGTAACAAAAATTCGACGACCTTCTTGATTTTCATAGCTGCGTGATTGAATTCGTCCATCAACGCCTGCTAGTTTTCCTTTAGATAAATACTCGTTTACGTTTAAAGCTTGCTT
>NZ_JBEZJI010000196.1:0-1404 GCF_040649435.1 Actinomadura sp. NPDC048955 | reverse complement strand
CCTAGAACTAGTTCATGTAACTCTAGTTTTGTAGTTGCTTTAAGTGAATGATCACTTATTTGTGAAGTAATATTCATCATATTTATAGGTCCCCATTTTAACCATGGCCATCTATCTATGGCCATAGCTAATATAGAAGAGAGCAAAGAAGTGATCAAGAAAAATACTATACCTACAGCTATAGAAATTTCTGATCTATTCATTGCACAAGATATTAATAAAGTAATACTCAACACTAGCCAAGTACCAATATAAAATCCCAACGTTCCTAATAGCATTTGATTAAATAATGATAATTCATTTCCAATATTAGAAAATAGATTAATATCATGGTAAAAAATGGCGCATAAAATCAAAGAAAATACAACTGTAATCGCAAAATATATAAAAGAATATATAGCTAAAATTAAGATTTTACTTAATATAATATTTTTACGAGAGGTGTTACGATATAGTATATTTTTGATCGTTCCATAATGAAATTCCATTGTAATAATAGTACTAGATTGAATGATTAATAAAAGTGTAACCCAAAAAACACCTCCAAAGTTAGATTCTAGTAAAACTTTGGGTGGTACGTAATTTTTAAGAAGTAAAGTCTGAAGTGTCATTAATGCAATAATGATAAGTGGTATGATGAATGTTGATCTTTTTTTGAGTAATTTAAAGTTTTCTTGTTTAATTAAATTAATCATAATTGTTTCATTCCTCCTTATCTATAATATCAAGCAATACATTTTCTAAATCTTGCTCCTCATTTTGTTCTAAATCTTCTCGCGTCACTTCTTTTATAATCTTTCCTTTATCGATAATAAGCGTAGAATCAGTAATTTTAACTAACTCACTTAAAATATGACTTGATATTAAAAAAGTACTACCTTCTTTTGCTTTACTTAAAATCAATTGACGAACATCTCTAACAGCTTTAGGATCTAATCCATTCATGGGTTCATCTAAGATTATCAGTTTTGGATCATTTAAAAAAGCTATGGCAATACCTAGTTTTTGTTTCATACCTAAAGAATAGGTTTTGACTTTATTATGTATATATTTATTCATTTTTAAATCATCTACAATCTTATTAATGGAACTTGTACCATTCGATTCATTTAGTAATTTTAAATTATCGTATCCAGACATGAAAGGATATAAACCTGGATTTTCAATCAGTGCACCTATGTTACAGTGATTTTCATCTTGTCTGACAGAAGTAAAATTCCCTTCTTGATAATCCGAATAGCCTAATATCACTTTCATCAAAGACGTTTTCCCAGCACCATTGGCACCGACAAGACCGACAATATGACCTTCATCTAATGAGAACGATATATTTTTAAGAATTATTTTATTATTAATTTTTTTTGATAAATGATTTACGCTTAATATACTCATATTATCGTCTCC
>NZ_JBEZJI010000195.1:0-1417 GCF_040649435.1 Actinomadura sp. NPDC048955 | reverse complement strand
CGAGCGATCCCGGCAGGCCGTCCTCACCGCCGCGCGTGAGCTGGTCTCCGAGCTCGGGTACGCCAAGGTCACGATCATGCTGCCGGTCCCCTTGACCCCGCCCCGGCAGGCCGCTGCCCTTCGAGCGTCAGCACGCGCGCGGCCGGGTGGAGGCGAGCGAGTCCACGCCTGCTTCCTCCTGGCCCTCATGACGTGCCGTAACGGGAAGGTCCATCCCTTACGTCCAGGTCCTGGCAGCGTGCTGGCGGCCGCGCTAGAGAACCGGGTTGTGACCTGCACGAATCTGTCGGTAGGTCGGTCACGGTGCCGGATGGTGGGATCGACCGGCTACGCGGCATGCCGGACGGCTATCTATCTGGGTGGAGCTGGGCCACCCCGGCGTCCACTCGGCGCGGGGGCGATCAAGTTGCCTTCTGCGGGGTGGGATGTCGAGTTCGGAGAAATTCCCGCCGGCGCACATGTCGGCGGAAGGCGCGTTCGCGGTTGTCGGCAAGGCGCGCCACAGCCGAGCTGGGTGGGATGCGGGGAGTTGGAGGGAGCGGGGCGATCTGGGCGGTGGTGGTCTCAGGTCGCGGGTGGGCCGAGCGGCTTTGTCCGCAGGACCAGCAGATGTCGGATGTGGTGATGGGGGTGGACCAGTGCGGACGCTGGCCCGGGCGAAAGGGATGGTTGGGGGGTGCTGGTGTGGTGGGGCATGCGTGGTGAGGGCACCCCTCGAAGCTGCACACTGAGCTCTCCAACTGCGCGATAGACGGTCCAGGCTCGCCGACCGGCCCGAAGAGCCCGAAGCCGGTGAGTCATGACGAGCGGGCGGTCATGCGGGGTCGACATAGGAGAGCGCAATCCGGTAGCGCTGTCCGTCGATGGTCACTTCGACGCCTCGGCTGGAGCCCCCCGCGATGGATAGTTCTTCGGCCGCGCGGACGTCGTGGTTGCCCCAGAGTCCTGCAGCCGAGGCGGCCTCGCGTAGCTGCTGCTCGAACTCTCGGTCCTGCACGCAGATCAGCAGCGCGGTCTCCAGAGGGTCGATGAGCGGCGGCATGGTCTCTGGCTCGGCGCTGTCGTGCGCCGTGAAGTCGCGGCTCGGATAGTGGAGGCCGTCGACGTCATCGCCGCGGTGGCGGGTGACGATTTCGTGCATGGCGGAACCTTCCGGGATGGCGCAGGGAAGGGCGGTCAGGTGTGCCGGGCCCGGCCGCCCAAGCAGATCGGCCTGGCTGGCGGGGGCCGTCAACGCGGACGGCCCCCGCCTCAGGTCCGGGTCAGCTCCTGGGCTTCCCGGCCCTGGTGGCGCCGGCGACCACCGCGCGCTCCCGCTCGATCTCGGTGTCGGTTTCGGTGTTCTGGTCGGGGCGGCCGGGGAGGTGGATGCGGTCGACGATGAACCTCACCGACGCCTTGCCTTCCCGGTCTTCGC
>NZ_JBEZJI010000194.1:0-1436 GCF_040649435.1 Actinomadura sp. NPDC048955 | reverse complement strand
CTCCCTGCTCGTTCTGCTGGGTCTGATCCCGGCGGTTCTCTCGCTCGGGTGGATCTACCTGGCGAACGACACCAAGGTGGGCGAGATCGGCCAGTTCATCCGGTCCGTGCTCGCGCCGCGCATGAAGTCGCTGCTGCCCGGCGGGGCGAACCCGTTCGGGTGGGAGTCCTGGCACCGGGACCTCCCCGGCCGCCGAACCGGGAAGATCGGTCACCTCGCGGTGACGCTGACGATCTTCTGCGCCTTCCCGGTGACCGCGTTCGCGATCGTCGTCGGGAACCTCTCCACCCTTCCCTCCTGGGTCTTCCCGGTGGGGGGAGCGGAAGCCATCGCCACCCTGTGCATCGGGTGGCTGTTCCTCCGCGTCAACCGGCGGCGGAGGAAGCCGCGAACCGTCGTCACTGTCACCAACAACGACGGACACGCGTCCAATTGAGGCATCCTCTCGGCAGGAACGCCCCCACACCCCGAAGGGCCCGGCACACCCGGGCCCTTCGAGTTTTCCCAGCACACTTCCGTCAGCGCTCCTCGAGGAGTGGCGACGGTACAGAAACGACCGTTTCCGGACGGCGCTCCGCCGCGCCTCAGTGCCGGTCCGGTTTAGGAACCGCCCGCCGTCCAATAGAAGCCACCGCAGGTCATGGCACACCCGAGGGCGAGGTCTTGTGCCGCGGAGGTCTTGCGCCGCAGGTGCCGCGTTCTCGGCGACTCGCCTACAACCAGCGGCAATGCCCATTGACGCCCTCCGGTACCGGAGACGTACGACCGTCGTACTTCGGAGCCGGGTCGGCGGTGCCCGGTTCGGGGCCTGAAATGGGAGGATACGGGTGTGACGGCAGCGAAATCATCGCGTCTGCCCCAAAGTAGAGAGGAATTACTCCCATGGCCGAAGAGCAGCAGTCGCCGACGGGGGGCAAGCTCCCCGCGCGCGAGGTGGCGAAGAGGCTGAACGACCTGGCCGTCTCGACGACCGACCCCACCGAGGCGGCGGATCTCCGGGACCGGGCCCGGGGCTGGTCCGTTGCGGCCAAGTACGAGGGCGGGGCCCGTCAGCGCCATTCACGCGCTGACACGGCCCCTGAAGACACCGCTTCCCACCCTGAGAGTGTAGAGCGGGGCCGGGTGGTGTGAGGCGCTGCCCCCCCACCCGCCGACAACGCAACACTGGAGCGGGAGAGGATGACCCTCTCCCGCTCCCTTCCTCTCCCCCCGAGGTCCACGACCCGGAAGGCCGCGCGGGCGTCCTCAACTGAGGGGTGGCCGGTTCACGAAACCGGTACTGACCAGCGGGGTCTGGCTTTCCGGGAGGGGCGGCAAAGGCACCGTAGATCTCTGTCTCAGTAACGAACGTTAGTGGGACACCCGGAGGCTCGCCGACGCGTGGGCGAGGGGGACATCAAGGGCCCTGACGTTGCCGAGTGTCGCGGACGTGGACG
>NZ_JBEZJI010000193.1:0-1510 GCF_040649435.1 Actinomadura sp. NPDC048955 | reverse complement strand
CGTCCAGATGAACATAGAGTGCGGTCAGAAGGGCGTCCAAGTCAGTCTTCACACACCGACCATGGGCGCCCTTCGCCGTGCCCGCACCCAGTTCAGCAAATTCCCATCAACGATCTAGGCGCGCCCCCGCCCGGCCTCCCAGCGCCAGCGCGATCGCCTGCAACGCCTCCCCAGCCCCGGTGCTGCGGCGGCCGTAGCGGACCGTCAGGCCCGGGACCTGCTCGGCGAAGGTCTGCCTGACGCAGGCGTCGTTGCCGCACCGGAACCGGTGAACCCGCAGCTGGATCAGCACCTCCTGCCGGCCGACCGCGGTGTCGGACAGGCGCCGCTCGTAGTGGCTGTGCCTGCGCCGCGACCACGTTCCGCACTCCGGGCATCCGGCCTCGCGCGTCATGGTCCGAGCGATGATCCGCACCGAGGCGCCGCACCGGATCACCCGGTCCACGCACACGCGGGCCAGGTGAGTAAACAACACGGCCATCAGTTCCTTGGCCGACACACCGGCCATGCTCGCGATCACGCCACCGGCTACGGGCCAGAACCCCCGAACCGTGACCTACCGGATCAGCCCCTTCACGGAATGTGTGCCAGAGCCAGTATTCACGCGTCGTCGACATGCAACTGACGGTGCCCCTCGGCGGACCTTCCGGGAACAGGTCGCCAGAGTGCTGGAGCGCTACCAGCGGCGGACGGCCCGGCTGGCTGTGCAGATCGGGCGGTGCCACGAGAGTTAACCGCCGGGCTTGTGCCCGTGTGCTCGCGGTCCTCGAAATGCTGGTCTCCCGTCACACTCCGCCACGGACACTGTTGCGGATCCCGCTGCCGACGGCCGCGACCCCGCGGGTGCTCTGGGCATGGACGACTTCTCCCTGCGGCGCTCCTGCTCATGCTCAACAGGACCGGCTGGCGGCGCACGCCAAGGCGTACCAGCGCCGCCGCGCAGGCGAACCCGAAGCCGCCTACCGCCACTGGCACCACGACCGGACCGGTAACGACTTCGAGCTTCGAGTGGTCCAGCTCGTCCCAGGTCGCCAGCGACATCTGGGTCGCCAATATGATCAGCCAGCACGGCATCAAGACCAGCCGCAGTTCCGGACCACCCATCCGCTACGACGCCGTCCGCAAGAGCCTGCACCACCTTGCCGCACACGCCACCCGCCTGCGCCCCACTATCCATATGCCCCGCATCGGCCCCGGCTGGCCAGAGGTCGTTGGGAGCACACGAACCACTCCTCACCAGCGAACTCACCGACCACGGCATCCCCGTGACCATCTACGACGTCTCCACCGTTTGACGAATCCCATAGGACACGCCTGAACGTCGCTGCGCTGGTTTCGGTTGACCAAAAGTGCGCGAAAAGTCGAAGGGCCCGGGGATGCCGGGCCCTTCAAGTGTGGCGCTTTCCTGCCGAGGCACTGCCTCAGTCGGACGCGAGTGCCTCGTCGCCGGTGTCCGCGGCGACGATCTGCGGCTTCCCCGGCGGAGGTTGACGCGGAGGAACAGCCACCC
>NZ_JBEZJI010000192.1:0-1511 GCF_040649435.1 Actinomadura sp. NPDC048955 | reverse complement strand
ATTATATTTAACTTTTATTAAACATTCAACTCGTATATAATTAATGCAGTAAGCAAGTTGGATAGATGGTGGCTAATCTGAGTATAAGGAGTGTGATTCCTATGGTGGTATCAAGAAAATCTTTAGAAAGGAGACGCCTAGTTGGTTACTGTTAGTGCCATGTTGCAATTTGGAATTTTCCTCATTGCTTTCATTGGTCTAGTAATCGAGCTTATTAAATTAAGCCAAAAAAAATAACCATTCCCAACTTTTGACAGAGTAAGAATGGTTAAGCGATTCTGAAAAGTCACCGTCTTTTTAACGGGCTTACGGGGCACAAGTGTTACCAGCACTTGTGCTTTTTTATTTTTGTCACTTTCAGTATATACTGTTAGCTGCTTTTTGTAAACTTAAAGTAACTTTTAGTGTAGTTACTTTATGTACTAAATATACTAAAGCCATTTTCGGTAATTTCTTACTAAATAGCGAACAGATATAATGAGCAAAACTATATAGATCGTCGGTTCAATAAAGCTTAAATGATTATGATTAAAAATAGGGAAAGCATTTGTGAGTGCATGGTATATCATACACGTTTTTATATCTTTTGAAAAAATAAGTAACAAACTAAATGTAACACCGTTTAAAGCATATACCCATATGTGATTCCGGTCTCCACCATGCAATACATGAGCAAAACCAAAGGCGAGTGATGATATTAACACAAATAGTCCTAGACTGAGCCAGTCATGGTTATACTTCTTATCGTTAAAGAAGAAATTCAGGCTTTCATGAACTCATTGGGTATGCATATCTAAATGTCGATTTTGTTTTTCGACAAGCTTTTGATTTTTAGTATTGGAGTTAAAGTTAGAATCTAAACATAAATTAACTAAAAGTCCTAAGAATATTAGTGTTAACTTCCACAGCCAGTTACTATTTTCAGTTTTCATATACTTCGGTGTAATTAAATTTTGTTTCTTCACGTATTTAATAAACATCATATAAACCACAACAACGATCATAATTAAAATAACATCGCTTGTTATATCTTGAGTATTATCAACTAAAAATTTAGTGCTAAAAAAAATATAAAAAAGTAACTTTCTCTAATTTAATCAAAGTTTAATGTCACTTTAAATCGGAAGTCAATCCATGTAAAATTAAATATAAGTAAGCATACTACGATATATTTCATATGATTAATAGGGGATGTTCATCTAAGTGTCTCAGCTTTTATTTATAAGACTGGGATTTTTTGCGATAAATATAGTTATAATGCAAAGTTAGTGTGACATATTCATAAGTATGCAAAATAACAAATTAACTCAAGATAAAATTAATAACTTTAATGATAAAGGTTTATCTTCTCTGTATTAAAATAAAAGGAGTTTTCTAGAGTAATAAAAAGTACGTTTACCCCCAGCTTATAACAAAATCTGGGGGTATTAATTCTTTAACTATTGAGTATACTAAGTACATCATTATACGCTCGTTTATATTCAACTTTAGATGGATTAACTTCTGCTTTG
>NZ_JBEZJI010000191.1:0-1575 GCF_040649435.1 Actinomadura sp. NPDC048955 | reverse complement strand
GTTCACCGGCCTGTCGCCGTTCTACCAACTGATCATGCAGGGCGCGGTGCTGATCGTGGCGATGGCCGTCAAGACGCTGGCGACCAGGGAGAGGATACTTTTTAAATAGAAATTTTAAATTTAAATTACTCTTGCCATTCATCTGTTAGTTCATTCAATCTATCGTCAATTAATCATTGTTCCATTCTTCATATAATTCCTCGTAATCTTTATCGACAAAAACTAAATCATCAAAATTCAGATGAGATGTTACTTTAGTAACTTCATTTAAATCTTCAAATTTTTCAATTGTTATATTACTAAAAGTCCCAATTTTATCTGTATGATTTATTTTGTATTTAAAACTTACTTCTTGAATCATTTGTAATTGTTCAAGGTCTAGAATCACTTCAACTTCAATTTTTTCTTCATCACCTAACGTGGTGTAAGCTAATGGTGTTCTTAAATCCTTATCAAAGACTTCGTCATTTATTTCAAAACTTTCTTCAAATTCTCTTATTCTATAATCTTTTATATTTTCACAAATTAGTAAATAATTCAGGATAAACTCTGTTGTCTTGTTTACTTTTTCCATTAAAAATATCTCCACTTTTTTTATTATTTAATTTATTTTTGCTGTGTTGCAAAGCCACTGCAACAAGTTGTTATGATTGATTACAAGGATAAAAGCTATAAATTTTTCGACTGGCTTTCAAGCCACTAAGGAAAAATTTTTGCGCCTTGTAATCATGAATAGACTTGTTAAAAGCATCATCTTTGATGATGCGTGTGAGCGTGCCAACACAAAAAAATAAATAATAAAAATTCATAATAAAAAGGAAAGTGATACCTCACTTTCCATCATTTTCGTTCGTATTTTCCTATAGAAAATACACAAGGTGCTAATGCAGATTCATTAGCACCTTGCCGTTAAAGTAGTAATTAAACTTCTTTACTTGAATTAAATTATTATATGTATTAGGTTGAGAAAGTAGTCAATGTTTTCTCATTAGCATTAGACTTCTTATATTACTTCCTTTCAAAACTATATTAAAATAATGTTTCAGTAGTGCTTGTTATACACTACATTACCCTTAAGGAGGCTTAAACATGGCTGAAAATAAATTGGAACAAGTCAAAGGCAATATTAAAGAAACTGTTGGCGATGCTGCTAACAATGACAACTTAGAACAAGAAGGTAAAAAAGATAAAGCATCAGGTAAAGCCAAAGAAGTCGTTGATAACGTTAAAGACAAAGCATCTGATGTTGTTGACAAGTTTAAAAAGTAAAATCTTAAGCCACTCATATAGAGTGGCTTTTCTTATTCAATATCTTTTATATTTTTCATGGGTATTTCCATGGTTTCGTTCCCATCTTCGTTACTAATAATAATAACTTTATTGAGTGTATCTACCGTTTTAATGTAAGCCTCATGCTGGTAATAATAACCTTGCTTCCAATAAGTCACAATGGCTTTTTCTTTAAAGAATTTTTTCCAGTTTACTTTTTCATTTAGAACATTGAGTTGATCATCTAAAAGCGAAGGACGTTCTTCTTTATTTTGATCTTCCATATATTGTTCTATTTGTTGATAT
>NZ_JBEZJI010000189.1:0-1624 GCF_040649435.1 Actinomadura sp. NPDC048955 | reverse complement strand
TCACACGTGAGAAACGTGTGCGCCGGATGACCAAGGGTTCCTGGGGCAGGCTAATCCGCCCAGGGTAAGTCGGGACCTAAGGCGAGGCCGACAGGCGTAGTCGATGGACAACGGGTTGATATTCCCGTACCCGCTGGTATGCGCCAACGCTGAATCCTCTGATGCTAACCACCCGAACCATTCTTCGGGCCTTCGGGCTTGTTGTGTGGGGAGCGTGGGACCCGAGGGGGTAGTAGGTGAGTGATGGGGTGACGCAGGAGGGTAGCTCAGCCCGGGCGATGGTTGTCCCGGGGTAAGGCTGTAGGGAGAGAGATAGGTAAATCCGTCTCTCACGTATCCTGAGAGCTGATGCCGAGCCGTTTTAGGTGAAGTGAGTGATCCCATGCTGCCGAGAAAAGCCTCTAGCGAGTGTACCGGCGGCCCGTACCCCAAACCGACTCAGGTGGTCAGGTAGAGAATACCAAGGCGATCGGGTGAACTGTGGTTAAGGAACTCGGCAAATTGCCCCCGTAACTTTGGGAGAAGGGGGACCTCGCCTGGTGATGGCATTTGCTGTCTGAGCTGGGTGGGGTCGCAGAGGCCAGGGGGAAGCGACTGTTTACTAAAAACACAGGTCCGTGCGAAGTCGTAAGACGCTGTATACGGACTGACGCCTGCCCGGTGCCGGAACGTTAAGAGGACCGGTTAGGGGGACTTGTTCCTTCGAAGCTGAGAATCTAAGCGCCGGTAAACGGCGGTGGTAACTATAACCATCCTAAGGTAGCGAAATTCCTTGTCGGGTAAGTTCCGACCTGCACGAATGGCGTAACGACTTCCCCGCTGTCTCAACCACAGGCCCGGCGAAATTGCAGTACGAGTAAAGATGCTCGTTTCGCGCAGCAGGACGGAAAGACCCCGGGACCTTCACTATAGCTTGGCATTGGCGCTTGGAGCGTCTTGTGTAGGATAGGTGGGAGACTGTGAAGCCCAGACGCCAGTTTGGGTGGAGTCATTGGTGAAATACCACTCTGGTCGTTTTGAGCGTCTAACCCGCACCCGTGTATCCGGGTGGGGGACAGTGCCTGGTGGGTAGTTTAACTGGGGCGGTTGCCTCCCAAAATGTAACGGAGGCGCCCAAAGGTTCCCTCAGCCTGGTTGGCAATCAGGTGGCGAGTGCAAGGGCACAAGGGAGCTTGACTGTGAGACGGACGTGTCGAGCAGGTGCGAAAGCAGGGCCTAGTGATCCGGCACCTACGTGTGGAAGTGGTGTCGCTCAACGGCTAAAAGGTACCCCGGGGATAACAGGCTGATCTTCCCCAAGAGTCCATATCGACGGGATGGTTTGGCACCTCGATGTCGGCTCGTCGCATCCTGGGGCTGGAGTAGGTCCCAAGGGTTGGGCTGTTCGCCCATTAAAGCGGCACGCGAGCTGGGTTTAGAACGTCGCGAGACAGTTCGGTCCCTATCCGCTGTGCGCGTAGGAGAATTGTGAGGGTCTGTCCCTAGTACGAGAGGACCGGGACGGACGAACCTCTGGTGTGCCAGTTGTCCCGCCAGGGGCACGGCTGGTTGGCTACGTTCGGTCGGGATAACCGCTGAAAGCATCTAAGCGGGAAGCCTTCCTCGAGATGAGTTCTCCCACCCC
>NZ_JBEZJI010000188.1:0-1632 GCF_040649435.1 Actinomadura sp. NPDC048955 | reverse complement strand
GACCTCGAACGGCTGGTTCGCGTAGTCGGCGAGGACGACCGCGACGTTGAAGTTGCGCACCGACCCCTTGCGGGCCGGGTCCGCCCACGAGGTGCTGAAGGAGAGGGCTTACATATACGAATATAGGTTCTATTATATGGTTGAGGTGTTTGTATATGATTCCTAAACAATATAAGGATGAAACGGATTATTGTAAGATTTCTAAAGGCAGAGGGTTTGTTAAGTGGCTAGATTTTAAGACAATTCCTGAGCAATATCAACAAATAGAACAATATATGGAAGATCAAAATAAAACAGAACGCCCTACGCTTTTAGACGATCAACTTAATGTTCTAAATGAAAAAGTAAACTGGAAAAAACATTATAAAGAAAAAGTAGTTGTGACATATTGGAAGCAAGGTTATTATTACCAACATGAGGTTTACATTAAAACGGTAGATACACTCAATCAAATTATTATTAGTAACGACGATGGGAACAAGACCATGGAAATACTCATGAAAAATATAAAAGATATTGAATAAGAAGAATAAGAAATATACTAAGATTAGTTATGAAACAATCTATCGTCATAGATTTCTTCATAGCTAATCTTAGTATGTTTTAATTATTACTAATATTAATTTGTTCACCATCTTGTAGAGATCTTTTTGGTTTTTCAATTACTCGATCTCCAGATTTCAGTCCATGCTCAGCGATAATTTTATTACCATTTCTCACTACTTTTACTTTCCGTTTTCGAACATTACCATCTTTATTGACAATAAATACATAAGTTTTATCAACTATACTGTTTTTAGGGATTTCAATCATTTTCAATGGGATATTGACTTGGCCAGTATAACCTGCCCTTACTTTTTGATTTAACTTTGAAATTGTAACTATATATTTTGGCTGATCTTTATTTTCAGTTATTTTTTCAATATTTTTACTACGTTTTTCATCTTCCATATTAGTTGGTAAATCATCAATTGATTGTATTTTACCTTTGATGTTTTTATTACTGCTATCTAATCTAAAGTTAATTTCATCACCATCTTTTAACTTATCAACTATATACTGTGAGACTGTCATCTTGATAACTGGTTCAGATGAAACTAACTTTAAAATTTCAGCACCGTTTTTACTACTATTTGAATAACTAAGTTTTACTTTACCATCAAAAGTTGCATAAATATCTTTACTAGATTGGTCATCATGCTGATTTAATTGCTGTTGAGCTTTAAAAAGTTTTTGTTGATCATCAGATAATTGTCTCTGATTAGTGATATTATTATGCTTTGCTAAATTTTGGTAATCATGATTCAAATCGTCTTTGACATTATTAATATTATTAACGAGGTCAGGTCTATTGCTACTATTCGTATTATAATAAATCAATGGCGTACCCTTTTTCACTTCTTGACCATCTTTAATTTGTGGGCGAATATATTCTCCGATATTTTTATTACTTCTATATGTTTTTATCTCTTCAGGGAATACTGCTCCCTTGCCAGTAATTGGTTTTTCATCTTCAAATGAATCAACTTTATAAGTATTATAATTATTAAAGTTTAAATGATTCGTTTTTTTTAAAATGATCAAAACTATAATGATGATTAATATAGCTATGACAATTATTGAAACCCATAC
>NZ_JBEZJI010000187.1:0-1700 GCF_040649435.1 Actinomadura sp. NPDC048955 | reverse complement strand
GCGAACTCCGGCGTGTTCGTCTTGCCAAGCGTGACGGCGCCCGCGGCGCGGATCCGCTCGATGACGAGCTCGTCGCGGCCGGGGACGTGGTCGGCAAGTAGAAGACGGCTTAATATTTTAGTGGCGTTATCACGACCAAAATCTTCCCAGTGTAATAATGCATCTGGATATAGACGTTGAACTGCTTTAACAAATTTGTCTATAAATGCATCATATCTTTCTCCAGTGATTCGTCGATGACGATTACCTAAATAAAGATCGTCATTTAATAAATTTTCATTGTTAGTTCCAACATCTAGTGATACTGGTAAAACTTTTTTAGGATCAATGCCAGCTGCAGCCGTATAAACCATTAATTTTCCTATTACAATATCGACACCATTAACCCCCCAATCCCCAATTCCTAAAATACCTTCAGCATCAGTTACAACAATTAATTGAATATCTCTACCTTCTGTAACATTTTTTAATTGCTTTTCGATATCATTAGGTTCATCAATAGATAAGAAAGCTGCATCTTGTGGTCTTGAAAAGATCTCATTATATTTCTCTATAGATTCAGCTACAACAGGGTCATAAATAATTGGCATAAATTCAACTAAATGGTCTGATAATAGTTTATAGAATAACGTTCTATTTCTAGAGAAAATTCCCATTAAAAACAAACGTTTTTCTAAATTAGTTTGTTTTCTTGTAAATTCGTCATATGTTTGCTTTGCTTGCTCCTCTATTGTTCTTACTTTAGTAGGTAACAAACCATTTAGATTAAATTTTTCTCTTTCTTCTTTAGTAAAAGCACTCCCTTTATTTAAAAATGGATTGTTCAGTAACTCTAAACCTTTCATGATTTATCCTCCTTTTTTATTGCAAATAAACAATAATTCTTTAAAATATGTATAGTCAAAACTTCATTTTTCGATAAATTTTATTTATGAGCGGAGGGTAAATGTTGAAACTACAAGATTTAATGTACTTAAAAAAATTAGCAGATTTAAAGAGCTTTACGAAGACTTCGAGTTTTTTCAACGTAAGCCAACCTACAATTTCATATGCTATCAAAAGAATTGAAGAAGAATTTAATATAGAAGTTATTGTTAGAGACCATAAACACCACTCCATCGATATAACTGAAATGGGACAAGTGATTATTAATCACACTAAAATTATCGAAAATGAATTACGCGAAATGACTTTTGATATCAACAAATTAAAAACACAAGATATTAAGTGTGGTATTCCACCCATCATTGGTGATATATATTTCCACAAAATATCCATCAATTTATTTAAAAATAATTTGATGGATAGTGTATCTATTATTAATAAGGGATCTAAAGACCTTATTAATGAACTTAAAACAGGCAATATAGATATCGGGTTAATCGGTTCACTTAAACCAATTAAGGAAGATAAGTTAATAAGCAAGGTCATTAAAAAAGATAACTATAGAATCATTGTGAGTAAAAACCATCCTTTCTCTCAATTTAAAAAAATATCATTTAAACAACTTAAAAATGCTCAATTCGTTTCACTTAATGATCATTTCACACATTCACTTGCATTAAGTCATCTATGTGAAAATTATCATTACTCTCCAAATGTGATATATAAAATGGGAGATTTGAACTTATATAAGAAAATGATATCTGAGGGTATAGGAATCGGTATTTTAACAGAATCTGCAATAAAAGATAGTGATC
>NZ_JBEZJI010000186.1:0-1751 GCF_040649435.1 Actinomadura sp. NPDC048955 | reverse complement strand
CCGCCGTTTGGCCCCCTCTGTCCCTCCCCGCCGCTCGCCAGGGCGGCCCAAAACCGGGCCGAGCCCGGTCGACCGCGGCCGGCCGGGCTCCAAACACCACCTGCTGACCGACGGCCACGGCACCCCGCTCGCGGTGTCGCTGACCGGCGGCAACCGCGGGCGACGTCACACAGTTGATGCCGCTGCTGGAGGCGGTGCCGCCCGTCCGGGGCCGGGTCGGCCGGCCTCGGCGAAGACCCGGGCGGCTGCTGGCCGACCGCGGCTACGACCACGACAAGTACCGGCGCCTGGTGTGGGCCAAGGGCATCAAACCGGGTCATCGCCCGCCGCGGCGCCCCGCACGGGTCCGGGCTGGGCGTCCACCGCTACGTCGTCGAGCGCACCATCGCCCTGCTGCACTGGTTCCGCCGCCTACGCATCCGCTGGGAAATCCGCGACGACATCCACGAAGCGTTCATGACCCTCGCCGCAGCCATCATCTGCCGGCGACGCCTCGCCCACTGATTCTGTTACGACCTCTAAGCCCGATGAGCCCACCCGCGACTCGCGGGTCAGCATGGAGATCAATGCCGAGATGAGGGCACAAGGCTCCAGCGCCGAGGAGGCCAACCAGCAGTCGATGGGCTGGAGGAACCGGATCAGCCCCTCACGTGACGGGAAGCACCTGGTCACGGGGCCGTACCAGCCTCGTACCCGTAACCAGAACTGATCTGCTGGCTGGCCCCCCCTCCCGCGCGCAGCGTGCCCCCGGGCCGCAGCGAACCCAACAGGCTGACCAGCCGCTGGCCGAGCTGACACTCGGACGGGGCGAGCAGGTGAGCCGTAAACGAGTCGAGCGGCTGATGCGCGAAGCCGGGATCCAGGGGTCTACCGGCGCAAGGGGCGCCGCAACCTGGTCAACGAACCGACCGAGGAGGACCTGGTCAAGCGAGCCTTCGACGTCCAGGCGCCCGACGTGCTGTGGGTCACCGACATCACCGAGCATCCGACCGACGAGGGGAAGCTGTACTGCGCGGCCGTGCTGGACTGCTTCTCCCGCCGCATCATCGGCCATTCCATCGACATCCGCCAGACCACCAAACTCGTGGTCGATGCGATGGCCGCCGCAGTCGCCCGCAGAAAACCCGCAAAGGATGCCACGATCCTGCATTCAGACCATGGCGCTCAGTTCACTTCCTGGACGTTCGGGAAGCGGCTCCGTGCCGCAGGTCTGCTCGGCCCGATGGGCACGGTCGGCGACTGCTACGACAATGCCATGATGGAGTCGTTCTGGAGCTCGATGCAGCTCGAACTCCTCGACACCAGGAAATGGCAAACAAGAGCCGAGCTCGCAGCTGCGGTGTTTAAATGGATCGAGTGCTGGTACAACCCATCCAGAAGGCATTCCAGCCTTGGAATGCTGAGTCCGGTGGACTACGAGGAACGACACCGCGCCTCGGCCACGACCGCCTGACCCATCTCACCCCAGCTGTCCGTGCTACCGGGGGAACCTCACCGTCCGTATGCGTTGGTCTCAGGCACGGGTCTGTGAGGCACCCCACTGAGACGGTCAGCGCCCTGGCATTCAAGGGGCGCGCCGCGGCCTGCGAGCCGGTTCCGGCCGGGCCGTCCGCGCGCCGCTAGACGCTAGGACGCCAGTCAGAACCCGACGAGCCGCTAGGGCCTGTTTCTCGGATCAGGTGCGTAGCCAGATGAGCAGGACAGTGATGGTGATGGTGCCGGTGAACAGGTAGCCGCGTTTGTCGAAGCGG
>NZ_JBEZJI010000185.1:0-1777 GCF_040649435.1 Actinomadura sp. NPDC048955 | reverse complement strand
AGAAGATGTTCCGAATATATCCTTAGAAAGGAGGTGATCCAGCCGCACCTTCCGATACGGCTACCTTGTTACGACTTCACCCCAATCATTTGTCCCACCTTCGACGGCTAGCTCCAAATGGTTACTCCACCGGCTTCGGGTGTTACAAACTCTCGTGGTGTGACGGGCGGTGTGTACAAGACCCGGGAACGTATTCACCGTAGCATGCTGATCTACGATTACTAGCGATTCCAGCTTCATATAGTCGAGTTGCAGACTACAATCCGAACTGAGAACAACTTTATGGGATTTGCTTGACCTCGCGGTTTCGCTGCCCTTTGTATTGTCCATTGTAGCACGTGTGTAGCCCAAATCATAAGGGGCATGATGATTTGACGTCATCCCCACCTTCCTCCGGTTTGTCACCGGCAGTCAACTTAGAGTGCCCAACTTAATGATGGCAACTAAGCTTAAGGGTTGCGCTCGTTGCGGGACTTAACCCAACATCTCACGACACGAGCTGACGACAACCATGCACCACCTGTCACTCTGTCCCCCGAAGGGGAAAACTCTATCTCTAGAGGGGTCAGAGGATGTCAAGATTTGGTAAGGTTCTTCGCGTTGCTTCGAATTAAACCACATGCTCCACCGCTTGTGCGGGTCCCCGTCAATTCCTTTGAGTTTCAACCTTGCGGTCGTACTCCCCAGGCGGAGTGCTTAATGCGTTAGCTGCAGCACTAAGGGGCGGAAACCCCCTAACACTTAGCACTCATCGTTTACGGCGTGGACTACCAGGGTATCTAATCCTGTTTGATCCCCACGCTTTCGCACATCAGCGTCAGTTACAGACCAGAAAGTCGCCTTCGCCACTGGTGTTCCTCCATATCTCTGCGCATTTCACCGCTACACATGGAATTCCACTTTCCTCTTCTGCACTCAAGTTTTCCAGTTTCCAATGACCCTCCACGGTTGAGCCGTGGGCTTTCACATCAGACTTAAAAAACCGCCTACGCGCGCTTTACGCCCAATAATTCCGGATAACGCTTGCCACCTACGTATTACCGCGGCTGCTGGCACGTAGTTAGCCGTGGCTTTCTGATTAGGTACCGTCAAGACGTGCATAGTTACTTACACATTTGTTCTTCCCTAATAACAGAGTTTTACGATCCGAAGACCTTCATCACTCACGCGGCGTTGCTCCGTCAGGCTTTCGCCCATTGCGGAAGATTCCCTACTGCTGCCTCCCGTAGGAGTCTGGACCGTGTCTCAGTTCCAGTGTGGCCGATCACCCTCTCAGGTCGGCTACGCATCGTTGCCTTGGTAAGCCGTTACCTTACCAACTAGCTAATGCGGCGCGGATCCATCTATAAGTGACAGCAAAACCGTCTTTCACTATTGAACCATGCGGTTAAATATATTATCCGGTATTAGCTCCGGTTTCCCGAAGTTATCCCAGTCTTATAGGTAGGTTATCCACGTGTTACTCACCCGTCCGCCGCTAACGTCAGAGGAGCAAGCTCCTCGTCTGTTCGCTCGACTTGCATGTATTAGGCACGCCGCCAGCGTTCATCCTGAGCCAGGATCAAACTCTCCATAAAAAATTATGATGTTTGATTAGCTCATAAATACTAAATGTTTGTAACGTTTCGTTACTGTTTATTGGAATTAACGTTGACATATTGTCATTCAGTTTTCAATGTTCATTAATAATTAATTAAAAGGAGGAGACTAGCGGGATCGAACCGCTGACCTCCTGCGTGCAAAGCAGGCGCTCTCCCAGCTGAGCTAAGCCCCCAAT
>NZ_JBEZJI010000184.1:0-1820 GCF_040649435.1 Actinomadura sp. NPDC048955 | reverse complement strand
GGCGGGCTGGGTGGTCGAATACAACACCCGCCGTCCGCATCAGGCTCTGGGCATGGCGTGTCCGGCCGACCGGTTCGACACCCGCACCGCCCAGGACGAGCAGGAACTGTTGCCGCTGCGGCTGCCCACCGCGGTCCGCCTGGCTGCGGTCCCGGCGGCCCGCGAACCCGAACCGGCCGAGCTGCTCCCGCCGGACCAAGCCGCACCGATCGCTGAAGGCATCACTGAAAGCAAGATCTGGGATGGCGGGGCGGTGGAGTTCGAGCGGACCGTGCCGACCAGCGGGAACATGTTCGTGGCGGGCCGCCAGTTCTGGCTCGGCCCCGCCCAGACCGGAGTCGTGGTGACGTTCTGGGCCGACACCGACGTCATCCACCTGCTCAACGCCGGGGCACGGATCAAGTCGGTGCGCGCGCACCTGTCGACCGCGGACCTGACCGCGCTGGCCGCCTGCGGGGCCCGCAAGGCCGGACCGCCGCCGCTGCCGCCCGCCGAAGACGGGCAGGCGGTCGAGGTCGACCGGACCGTCAACAGGGACGGCAACGTCGGCCTGGGCGGCCGGATGGTGCTGGCCGCGGAGATCCTGCGGGGCCGCCGGGTCGGCATCCGCGTCGAACCCGCCACGCTGATGTTCTTCGACCTGGACTCCCGTGAGCTGCTCCGCACCAGACCCAACCCGTTCACCTCCGCGCAGGGCCGGGGCACTGCGCGGGCTGCGGCGGCCGGGCCACCGCCCAGGCCACGCACCGAACCGGTCACCGTCCAGCGGCGGGCCGGCAACACCGGCGTCGTCATGGTCGCCGGCCAGAAGATCGCCCTCGGCCGCCTGCACGCCGGACGAGTGGTCACCATCCACGTCGCCGAAGCCACCCTGGCCATCGAGCTGGGTGGCGACGACGTGCGGACGGTCCGGCGGATCACTACCCAGCCCGTGCGCAGCATCAAGGCACACCGGCCCCACAAGGCCGCCCCATGAAACCTAGAACATCCGTCAAGCATGTCCTGGGACTAAAACGCCAAGCATCTCGTGGGACTAGACAGGGTGCCTCCGGTTGCTCGGATCCTGTGCCTTCTCGCGCGCGTAGGGCCCTTCCCTCAAACCCCGCAAGTCCGCAAAATCGCGGGATAAGTGCAGGTGAGCGCGCTTGCGCACCCGCAGCCGCGCCTCCGCAAGGCCGTTGCTGTAAGAGGTCGTAACAGAATCAGCGGACGAGGCGTCGCCGGCAGATGATGGCTGCGGCGAGGGTCATGAAGGCTTCATGGATGTCGTCGCGGGTCTCCCAGCGGATGCGTAAGCGGCGGAACCAGTGCAGCAGGCCGATGGTGCGCTCGACGACGTAGCGGTGGACGCCCAGCCCGGACCCGTGCGGGCTACCACGGCGGGCGATGACCGGTTTGATGCCCTTGGCCCAGACCAGGCGCCGGTATTTGTCGTGGTCGTAGCCGCGGTCGGCCAGCAGCCGCCCGGGTCTTCGCCGAGGCCGGCCGACCCGGCCTCGGACGGGCGGCACCGCCTCCAGCAGCGGTATCAGCTGGGTGACGTCGCCCGCGGTTCCCGCCGGTCAGCGACACCGCGAGCGGGGTGCCGTGGCCGTCGGTCAGCAGGTGGTGTTTGGAGCCCGGCCGGCCGCGATCGACCGGGCTCGGCCCGGTTCTGGGCCGCCCTTGAGCGTGCGGACGTGCGAGCTGTCGATCACCGCCCTGGACCAATCCAGCTGCCCGGCGGCATGCAGCTCCTCCAGCAGCAGACGGTGCAACCTCTCCCACACCCCGGCCTGATGCCACTCGGCCAGCCGCCGCCAGCACATCATCCCCGACCC
>NZ_JBEZJI010000183.1:0-1851 GCF_040649435.1 Actinomadura sp. NPDC048955 | reverse complement strand
CGCCGGACGAGCCGATCATGACCGCGCTGCGGCACACCGTGGTGGAGATCGCGCGGGCGTGCGAGGCCGGCGAACTCGGCTTCGAGTTCCGGCCGACGCGCCCCACCACACCGCGCGGGCGGCGGAGACGGCACCGCCTGGGCGGGGGTCGTCGGGCCTCGCACGTAGACGGGTCGCGCGCCGTCAAGGCCGTTGCTGTGTCCCATTCCCGGGGGCCCGAGGGACACGCCATCCCAGCTATATCAGCAGCTCACAGGCGTGTTCCGGATTGGTGGAGTCGGTCGGTGTGCTTCTTGCTGGATCAAGCCCACGAGGTTCCTTCGACGTGAACCGTGAGTGAGGGGCGCTAGGTCGTCCTTGCCGCCGTTCGCGAGTTTGTTAGATCAGGGAATGCGCGCGGCTGGGTCTGCTGATGCCGAAACACCTCGGACCGTCGTCTCCAGACATAGAGCCGTCCCCGTACCATGCGGTACGGGGACGGCCTGTGATCAGATCACGCGATCATGCGTGTCGTCTGGCTACACCGCCAGGGCCTACAGCGACCGCAAACCCTTCGGCAGCGGCACACCCTTCTGCAGCGGCACACCCTTCTGCAGCGGCAGGGGCCCCGACCGGTCCAGCGGCTGCGGCGCCAGCGGCTGCCGGGGCTGCACCGGGTTCAGCGGGCCCGAGGAGCGCTCGGACTTGTCCATCGTTCCTACCTCTTTCATCTGAGGACTGCTCCAGCGACTTTCGCTGGCACTAAGACTGTCCGGTGGTCATCGGTTCGCGCACGCCTGAACCTTGTAGCCCGTCAGGACCGCGGCCAGGAGCACGTGGCCGAAAAAGACGAAGTCCGGAGGTGGCGGCGGGAAGGGCGAGCCTCCGAAAAGAGGAGCCTTAGCGGACGATTCCAGGACCCGGGGCGTCACCGGTGCGTGCCCGGAGGCCGGCTCCAACTGTTTGGAGACCCGGGAGCGGGCGGCCGCCCGGACGCGCCACATATGGCATCAATAGCGCGGGGGTTAGCGTGAAAGGGTACTGGGTACTGAGGTGTGGCGCCCGGCCGCGTGGTGCGGCCGGGCGTTGAGCGGGCGGATACTTGGCAGTATCCCGTCCTGGCTAGCGGATCAGCTTGTACGAGCCGACCGGGCCGTTCCTCCAGGGGATGTGGGGCTCGATCTTGTCGCCGAGGTTGACTCGCATACCGTGGTTCGGCCCCATGGGCGGGGCGTTTTCGGTGGTCGGCGGGGGGGGACTGCGGCGGGTCAGCAGCGGTCGTGTCGTCCGTGGTCATCTCGGCTCCCTTGCGTTGTGGTGTACGGACTCGGACTATCCGGTCCGTGCATCACTATGCACGATGGGCCAGGACTCACAAACCTGCGGCGCTTTCCCGTGCGGCTTTAGGACGTCATCTCATTTTGGTTAGTCGGCGGTGACACATCAGGGTGCCGGCGATGCCGACGAAGGCCAGGAAGTGCTCGGGCTTGCGTTCGTAGCGGCGGTGCAGGCGGCGGCAGCCGCTCAACCAGGACACCGTCCGTTCCACCATCCAGCGGTAGCGGCCGAGCCGCTCGGAGCACTCAATGCCACGGCGCGCGATGCGCGGGGTGATGCCCCGCCTGCGTAGCCAGCGCCGCAGGTCGGCGTAGTCTTAGAGGTCATAACAGACGGTGCATGTAGCGCGACATGTAGTGATGGTCGGGTGTGGTGTGGACGGGTGCGTAAGGGCGAGCAACCCCCGTGGATCGTGCCCGACAGCCTGTGGGAGCGGATCGAGCCGCTGCTGCCGAGGGTGGAGCGCCGTAAGCGCCATGCTGGGCGTGGGCGGTTGGACGACCGCAAGGTGCTGTGCGGGATCTTGTTCGTGTT
>NZ_JBEZJI010000182.1:0-2005 GCF_040649435.1 Actinomadura sp. NPDC048955 | reverse complement strand
GGACGGCACCCCGGTGCGCTGCGGCGCCTCACGCACCAC
The DNA here is from genome assembly GCF_040649435.1 of Actinomadura sp. NPDC048955. Lineage (NCBI taxonomy): Bacteria > Bacillati > Actinomycetota > Actinomycetes > Streptosporangiales > Thermomonosporaceae > Actinomadura > Actinomadura sp. NPDC048955. Next base: position 1,966 of record NZ_JBEZJI010000182.1, on the reverse strand, counting down.
CGTGCACCGCTCGGCCCTGGGAGAGATCGCCGGCTACGGCATGGACAAGTCCCACCACGCCTTCTACTGGGGCGCCAAACTGATGCTGATCACCACCACCGAAGGCGCGGTATGCGCCTTCAGCCTGGCCCACCCCAAAGAGCTGGACGAGCGGCTGCAGGCGATCCACCTGCTGCACGTCCAGCCGCCCGCGCCCGGGCCGTGCCCGATCGTGTGCGACAAGGGTTCGCCGGAGCCGGAGTGGAAAAGGCCGCCGCCGACCTTGGCCACCTCCTGATCCGACCCGTCCGCGACGACGAACCCCAACCCGCCGTGAAGGTGTTCCCCGGCTGGCTGCGCCAGCGGATCGAGGCGGTGATCTGGACGCTGAAGAACCAACTCGGCCTGGAACGCCACGCCGCCCGCACCACCCAAGGGCTCTGGACACGCATCTGCCAGCGCATCTGCGCCCTCAACGCCGCCATCTGGCACAACTGGCTGACCGGCGCACCCGTCAAGCGATCACTGACCGCCTACGACCATTGATCACAGGCTCCCTGAAACTCCCATCAACGATCTAGCGGTGCCGCTAGGTCTAGCGAGGACGTCCGCTAGACGGGTCCAGCCCACATAAGCTCAAAGCCACACCGGGACGATCTTGGGACCGACGGCCTGTGAGCCTGGGCCTGGACGTTCCGACGCGGCCGTGCCGCAGATCCTGAAGTCTTGGGGTCCTCGTGTCCCGAAACCCGTCCAGGATCTTTTCGCGGATGTTGAGGTCGCAGGACGGGTTCTAAGACTAGTCGACCTGGGCAAACGTGCCTTGATCACGGTCGTCCCGCTATCCCTCGTTTCCGGAACAGCGCTCCAGATCAACTCAACCAGTGGTCCGCCATTCGTCTTCAAGGATCGAGTGGACGATGGAATCCCGCCATGCTCCACGGACGAGAAGGTGGTGGCGGATCCGGCCTTCGACGATCATGCCGAGTCTGCGCATGAGGTTGTCGGAGACGGTGTTGTCGGGGGATCGGGCGCCCCAGATACGATGCAGGCCGAGCTGGTTGAACCCGAGTGTGAGCAGCAACTCGACGGTCTGGGTGCCAAGCCCTTGACCCCAGATATTCGGGCGGAGGGCGAAGCCGATCTGGGCGCTGTTCTGCCTGGCATGCTGGGTATCGACAGCCAGGCGGGCGAACCCGATCACTTCATCGGTAGAGGTCAAAGCCGCGGCGAGGGAGTACTCGGTTCGCGGCTCGGCCTGGGCGGCGTTGGTCACGGCGGTGAGGGTGGCGTGGACCTGCTTGCGGGTCCGTGGCTCGAAGCTCAGGTGCCGGGTCGCTTCCGGGGCGCCATAGATCGCCAGGACGGCCTCAACGTCATCGGGGTTGAATTCCCGCAGGCTGACGCGGTCGCCTTTCTCCGTGATCGGATACACGAGTTGGGAGCTTAACGTCCATAGGGCAAGACCGACCTCGACGCAATGTGGGTTTTGGGCTCATGTGGGCTGGACCCGCTAGACGTCCCCGGGCGCTAGAGGACGTCTCAGCGCGTCCCCGGACATCCTGCAAGGCGTCCCCAGGGGACCCGCTGAGACGTCCTCTAACGGGCCGGGGGCGTCCAGCGACCGTCCTCGGGGCCCGCTGGCGGCTCACGCGCTCTTGAGCGGCCTTCTAGCGTCTAGCGGCGCGCGCGGGGTGGCTGGGCCGGGACCGGCCTCCAGGCCGCATGCCCGGCCGCCCCGCCTGTGGTGCCTGCGGAATCGGTCCGGACGGTCACCAACTGTGGTGGTCACCGAAGGCCATTACGCGTCAACGCAGATCCCTTTAACGGAGGCAACGATGAGCCAGCCGGACGAGTCCGACTTCGACAAGATCATGGACCGCATCCGCACCAGGAGCGACGCCGAGTTCCCGGCGGTCATGGACCGCATCCGCACCAGGAGCGACGCCGAGTTCCCGGCGGTCATGGACCGCATCCGCGCCAGGGT
>NZ_JBEZJI010000181.1:0-2045 GCF_040649435.1 Actinomadura sp. NPDC048955 | reverse complement strand
GAACTCACGCCAACGCCGCCGCGAACGCCAGACACACCGCCCGCCCCGTCGCCCGCGGCACCACCTCGGCGACCACACAGAACCGCGAATGGTCATCCACACCGGTGACCACCTTGCACTCGGCCCCGCCGGCCAAGAACACCCCGCCGACGATGTCCATCTGCCACAACGCCATCGGCTCATCACGCTCCCAACGGCGAAACTCCTGACGCCTGCGGCGCCGCCGGCCCGGCTCGACCAGCCCATGCCGCACCAGCGCCCGATGCACCCCATCCGCGACGGCACCCTGCGCCACACCCAACCGGCCGATCTCATGCACGATCCGCACCGGACCCCACCGCGAATGCTCCCGCCGCAGCTCACACACCACAGCCCCACCACGGCGCTCATCTCCCCCGGCGAGGACACCGGACGGCGGGACCGGTCGGCCAACCCCGCCAGCCCCTCGGCGCGATACCACTTCACCCAGGCATGCACACTCTGGCGCGACACCCCGAACCCGGCCGCGACCTCGACCACCGGCACACCCGCCAGCACCCGCCAGCACCGCCCGATACCGCTGCTCCACCACCGACAACTCGACCAGGCCCAATCCCGGCCTCCTGACACGCGACGCCCGCAAACGAACACGCGACAGCCAAGCCGAACAGCCACCCGTCAAGCATGTGATGGGACAGAGGTGTCAAGCATCTCCCGGGACAGGACACCGGTTTCGAGCCGCGCGGATGAAAACTTTCCTTACGTCTTCAAGGGCGCCCGCCGCGGCGGCCGCCAGGACCGCAGCGGGCCCCGGGCATGCGGCCTCTTGCGGGCCGACCTGGGACCCGCCGAGGTCTTCAGCAGCACCTGACAGCCCTTATTCCCAAAGTAACCATCCGATCACCCATGGTGCTGCTATAAACCAGGGTAGATCGGGAGGGGCGGCCGCGCTCCGGGGGGAAGCCGGCCCCGCCGTGGATGTTCAAGGTAGGTCCATACTCGGCGGGTGATCGCGGGGCCCCTCCCGACCCACCAGCTCACTGCGCGTTGCGTTGCCGAAAGGGCTGCCGCGCAGAGGCTCGCGGGGGGCAAGAAATGGAAATCTTGGGATCTCTGCCAGGCGCGGCGAGGATGTGCGGCGGTGCCACGAGCGCCAGAACAAGCGCCAACAGGCGGGGGCTATGACCACGGGGAAGGCATCGCGGGCATGGTCGGCAACTTCGCCGCTGGTGCGGCACTGGCCCGCCGGACGTACCGCACCGTGCAGGTGATCACCCTGGCCCTGGCCGTCGCGATGCTGCTGTTCGTACTGCTGGGCCGAGGCACGATCGGCGGCATCGCGCTGCTGATCGTGTGGGGCCTGGCCTACGGCGGGGTGTCGGTCGGACTGCAGACCTGGATGATCAAGGCCGCGCCGCGCGCTGTGGGTGGCGGTGTTCAGCCTGTCGATCGGCCTCGGCGCGCTGGTCGGCGGCGTCATCCTCGACTCGTTCGGCCTGCCGGGCGTGCTGTGGATCGGCGGCGCTGCCACCCTGGTCGCTGTGGCGGTGTGGACCGCACGAGGCAACGCCGGCCTGCGGTAACCGGGACACCAACTCCTCCTCGACCGCCGGCCGCCACTCCACTCCGGCCACTCGCACACGTGCCGCCTCGGCGACGCTGTGGTCGTGCGGGGACCCGCCGAGAGATGGCGCGATCCGATTCGTCCGCCGGCAACAGCTGTACCCCACCAGCACATCGTGACCACTACGGGACAGCCTTTAGCGCTGGCAGCGATACCCGCTGGAAATCCCCCAGGATTATGGGGCCCTGGCCCATCAACGTCACCCGCCCGTCGGGCCTCGCGCAGCCCGTTCACCGGTCGGTTGCTGCTCAAGCCCCGCGTCGGTCCGGACGCCGAGCGGCAGGCGCTTGGCCACATCCAGCCGCCCCTCGCCGTAGGGCTGGACGTGCTGCCAGAACAGGGCGTCACCCGCGAGTCCGTTCCTCAGCCGACGGCGCGCTCCACGTAGGGGCGCAAGGCCTTGCGCAACTTGGCCGCGTGCGGTTCCTGCCCGATGGAGGCC
>NZ_JBEZJI010000180.1:0-2082 GCF_040649435.1 Actinomadura sp. NPDC048955 | reverse complement strand
GCCAGCCGCTCCCACTGCGCATCGGTCAAGTCACCACGACCCATCAACCCACAGTGACCCAACCAACGCCCACCGTCAGTCGATCCAAGAAACAGACCCTAGATGCCTTGGCGTGTCGGGCTGAGGGGCCTGGGGGTCGTTGGTGGGCGTGGTCCTGGTGGACGTCGAGGAGTGGGCGTACGTGTGCGTGATGACGTACGGCGATGACGTGACGTACGGGTGATTCCAGGGGAGTGACTTGGCTCACCGCACCCCATAGGACCGGGCGCCGATCCAAATGAGCCAAGACTGCGGCGACCAGTCAGGAGCGCCCGGACGCTCCCAATGATCCGCATCCGTGAATACCTGGCGTCCGGGGGCGCCCCCACTGAGTCGCGGTCGGGCCGCCACCGGTCGCGGCGGCGCTCCCCTTGCCGCGACCTGTCATCACGACGCCGCTTGCGGGGCACGGTGTGGCCTTCGCGGTAACGGGCTACGGCCATCGGGAGTCGTGAGCTTTTCATGCAACTGCACTTGTCCGACCCGTACCTGTCCGCCTAAGGTGGCCGCGGCCCCCACAACATCTCGTTGCGCCCAACTTCACCGGCTGTTCGCCTGCGGGGGCGGGACAACCTTCGGGCGCTGGCTGCGCGAGGAACGGCTGCACCGCTGTTATGACGACCTGAGTTTCCCGCTGCTCACGGGACGATCGATCACGGAGCTCGGCGCCCGCTGGCCTGTCTGATGCGCCTAGCCTCAGCCGCGCCTTCCGGGTCCGATACGGCATGAGCCCCGCGATCATCGAAGAGCGGTCGTCTCGACGTACAACGCGACGCACGACTAACAAGCCATCTCAATTGGCGTACAGCGATGGCAGGCATGGAATCGGTCTGGACTATTTGCGGATTAGAAGCCATCTAATTTGGCTTTGTGCCGGTAGTGTGCGGTCGGTGATGGTGGAGCGGCTGGTGCCTGAGGAGTTGTGGGAGCTGTTCCAGCGAGTGGTGCCGCCTGTTCCGAGACGGCCGCAGGGTGGCGGTCGGCGTCGGTATGGGGATCGTGAGGTGCTGGCGGCGATCGTCTTTGTGGCGCTCACTGGCTGTGCGTGGCAGCGGTTGCCGCCGGTGTTCGGGTTGTCGGGTCCTACAGCGCATCGGCGCTTTGTGGAGTGGACGGCGGCGGGGGTGTGGGCAAAGCTGTATGGCTTGGTGGTGGATGAGTTGGATGGGTGCAGGGAGTTGGACTGGTCGCGGTGCGCGATCGGCTCGGTCAGTAGCCGTGCCGCTGAAGGGGGGAGATGAAAGGTCCGCTTCCTGTAGATAGGCGTGGGGTCGAGGATCTGGCTGGTCATGCCAGGCAGTCGTTGTCTATGGGCTCGGCGGCCAGCCTCTTCCGCAAGCTCGCGCTGGAACTGCTGGTGCGGGCAAACCGGCACCCGCGCTGCGCGCCCTCCAGGGAGCCGTGGACCTGTGTCGACCGTCGCCGAAGCGCGGGGCGAGCACCGTCCTTCCAGGAGGCTCCGCGGCCCCCTAGACAAGAACACCCCACCGTCCAAACCCGGGTTATCGAAGCGGGCCGTCTGGGTTTCCGGCACTCACCTCGCACAGATGACGTTCCTAAGAGATCCACTTACCCCCCCCCGCGAACTCGCGGTGCTCCGCGCCGTGTTTGAGCTGGGGTGTTCACAGAGAACACCCTCACCATCCTGAACCTGGCGCCGCTGACCTTCCGCACTGCGGCCATGGCCAAGTCACCATAAGTGCGTGTGCGTGTCGGCTCAGGCAAGGGAATAAGCGCTCCGACCGGGCGCCGCGAACTGACCAGCCGCCGACCGCCCAGTTCGGGTCCAGGCTGGCGTCTGTAGAGATGTGAGTGCGGCGGGTGGGGATAGAGGGTGATGTGGGGATGGTGGCAGCCGACCTGATCGCCAGGGCACGGGCTGGGGACGATGACACTTTCCGGAATCTGATCGAGCCGTACCGGCGGGAGTTGAGGATGCACTGAGCCTTTTTCAGCGGCAGTTCCGTGTGCGCTGATCACAGCATGATCGCGGACGGCGTGGGCGGTGCCGGACGTTAAGAAGCCCCTGGTAGGACGGTTGGT
>NZ_JBEZJI010000179.1:0-2090 GCF_040649435.1 Actinomadura sp. NPDC048955 | reverse complement strand
GAGATGTTCGAGAGGTTCACCGACCGCGCGCGGCGGGTTGTTGTTCTGGCTCAGGAAGAGGCCAGGATGCTCAACCACAACTACATCGGCACCGAGCACATCCTCCTGGGTCTGATCCACGAGGGTGAGGGGGTTGCCGCCAAGGCTCTGGAGAGCCTGGGGATCAGTCTTGAGGCTGTGCGTCAGCAGGTCGAGGAGATCATCGGTCAGGGGCAGCAGGCTCCTTCGGGGCATATCCCGTTCACTCCGCGGGCGAAGAAGGTTTTGGAGCTGTCGCTGCGTGAGGCGTTGCAGCTGGGTCACAACTACATCGGTACCGAGCACATCCTGCTGGGGTTGATCCGTGAGGGTGAGGGTGTCGCGGCTCAGGTGCTGGTGAAGCTGGGTGCGGATCTGAACCGGGTGCGTCAGCAGGTGATTCAGTTGCTGCACGGGTACCAGGGTAAGGAGCCGGCGGCTTCTGGTGGCCCGTCGGAGGCGGCTCCGTCGACGTCGCTGGTGCTGGATCAGTTCGGCCGGAATCTGACGCAGGCGGCGCGTGAGGGCAAGCTCGACCCGGTGATCGGCCGGGACAAGGAGATCGAGCGGGTCATGCAGGTGCTGTCGCGGCGCACCAAGAACAATCCGGTGCTGGTGGGTGAGCCCGGTGTCGGTAAGACCGCGGTGGTGGAGGGTCTGGCGCAGAAGATCGTCAAGGGTGAGGTGCCCGAGACGCTCAAGGACAAGCAGCTCTACACCCTGGACCTGGGCGCGCTGGTGGCGGGTTCGCGGTATCGGGGTGATTTTGAGGAGCGTTTGAAGAAGGTCCTCAAGGAGATCCGGACCCGCGGCGACATCATCTTGTTCATCGATGAGCTGCACACGCTGGTGGGCGCGGGCGCCGCCGAGGGCGCGATCGACGCCGCCTCGATCCTGAAGCCGATGCTGGCGCGGGGTGAGCTCCAGACGATCGGTGCGACGACGCTGGATGAGTACCGCAAGCATCTGGAGAAGGACGCGGCGCTGGAGCGGCGGTTCCAGCCGATCCAGGTGGCCGAGCCGTCGTTGTCGCACACGATCGAGATCCTCAAGGGGCTGCGGGACCGTTACGAGGCGCATCACCGGGTGTCGATCACCGATGGTGCGCTGGTGGCGGCGGCGCAGCTGGCCGACCGCTACATCTCGGACCGTTTCCTGCCCGACAAGGCGATCGATCTGATCGATGAGGCGGGGTCGCGGATGCGGATCCGTCGGATGACCGCGCCGCCGGACCTGCGCGAGTACGACGAGAAGATCGCTGATGTGCGCCGGGACAAGGAGTCGGCGATCGACGCGCAGGACTTCGAGAAGGCCGCGGCGCTGCGGGATTCGGAGAAGCAGCTGCTGGGGCAGAAGGCGCAGCGGGAGAAGGAGTGGAAGGCCGGTGACATGGACGTGGTCGCCGAGGTCACCGATGAGCTGATCGCCGAGGTGCTGGCCACCGCGACCGGGATCCCGGTGTTCAAGCTGACCGAGGAGGAGTCGACGCGGCTGCTGCGGATGGAGGACGAGCTCCACAAGCGCGTGATCGGTCAGGAGGACGCGATCAAGGCGCTGTCGCAGTCGATCCGCCGGACCCGGGCGGGGCTCAAGGACCCCAAGCGTCCCGGTGGCTCGTTCATCTTCGCCGGCCCGTCCGGGGTGGGGAAGACCGAGTTGTCCAAGACGCTGGCGGAGTTCTTGTTCGGGGACGAGGACGCGCTGATCCAGCTGGACATGTCGGAGTTCATGGAGAAGCACACGGTGTCGCGGCTGTTCGGTTCTCCGCCCGGCTATGTCGGGTATGAGGAGGGCGGTCAGCTGACCGAGAAGGTGCGGCGCAAGCCGTTCTCGGTGGTGCTGTTCGATGAGATCGAGAAGGCGCACCAGGACATCTTCAACTCGCTGCTGCAGATCCTGGAGGACGGTCGTCTGACCGATGCCCAGGGCCGGGTGGTGGACTTCAAGAACACCGTGATCATCATGACGACCAACCTTGGGTCCAAGGACATCTCCAAGGGCGTGTCGATGGGGTTCGCGCGGCAGAACGACGAGCAGGGCTCGTACGAGCGGATGAAGGCCAAGGTGTCCGA
>NZ_JBEZJI010000178.1:0-2120 GCF_040649435.1 Actinomadura sp. NPDC048955 | reverse complement strand
AAATTGCATTAGGAAATAGTTCAGCATTATTAGCAACACTTATTGCTGTAAATGGAACAGGTTTAGCACAAGCTTCAGAAACACAACATCATAGTAATAACCCTCAAACAACGCATCAAAATTCTCAAAATACACTTAAGAAAACGCAAAATAAAACTGCATTCAATGAAAACAACTACATGGATAAAAATTTTGATTTAAGAAAGCGTTGTTTTGCTCTAATGGGAGCAGCAGAAGACTCTAATTTAAATTATTCTAAAAACTATAGATCGGTTTCAGGTGATGAACACGATGGTAGAGGTATAACTGCTGGCGTTATTGGATTTACTTCAGGAACAGGTGATATGAAAGAAATGTTAGATTACTATAATAAAATATCTCCTAATAATCCATTAGCAGATGATAAAGATAATATGAACAATCTTAAAGAAAAAAAATTAAAAAAAGATTGGTACAATGCCTTTGATAATGATCACGATAATTTTGTTAAAGCACAAAATTATGAAGTAAAAAAAGAAGTCATGGATAAAGCAGTTAAATATGCTAAAGAAGATGGTTTATCACAATTAGGTCAATACATTTATTTTGATACTTTAGTTAAACATGGACCTGGTAAAAATCCTCAAGATCCACCAAGAGATTGGAGTTTTGGAGCTATTCGTGAACATGCTAAAGAAAATGGTGTTAAACCACCTTCAGAAGGTGGGAATGAGTCTAGTTATTTACAAAATTTTGTAGGTAAACGTTATGATGCTATAAACGATGAAAATAAACATAGTTCAGGAATGGATACTGAAGGAACAACAGATCGATTAAAATTCCAACAAGATCAAATTAAAAAAGGTAACTTTGATTTAAAACTGCCATTAGATTTTAATATGAATCAAACAGACTTCCATTTAGATCAAAAAAAATTAAATAAATTCAGTGATAAAGACTTAGCTTCATTAAATGATTAAAAAGGAGTAGTAATTATGAAGAAATCAATAATGAGTTCCGTACTTGTAGCAACTACTTTATTATCAAGCATTCCAGCTTTAAATTCAGGACATGTGGCTCACGCTGAAGATATGAGTCCATTAACAACTAAAGGTAAAGAGATTCAAAAAAATGGACAAAATTATCAATTAAAAGGTGTAAATGCCGGTAATGCTTTTACTACAGAAGGTTACCTTGGCGGTATTACTGGGACAAAATATAAAAACTATCCTAAACCTTATGAACATAAAACATATAAGGAATTAAAAGATGCTTTAGATCAAAAATATGGTCCTAAAGAAGCTAAAAAGAAATTAAACACTTATGCTAACAATCATTGGACAGATCAAGATTTTCAAAATGTAAAAGATATGGGTATGAATACAATTCGCTTACCTCCTAATTACATCAATCTGACTAATTATAAAAAAGGTATGAACCCTGATGATGTAAAAGTTACTAGTCACTCATTTGATGCTGTGGACAAGTTTGTTCAAAAGGCAAAAGCACATGGTATTTATGTTATTTTAGATTTCCATGGTGCCCCAAATTCTCAGAATGGAGCTGAACATTCAGCTGACACAAATGAAGGTAGTGGATTTGGTCACTTCTGGGATGATGCTAATGCTCAAGGAAAAGCAAAAGAAATTTTGTACAAAATTGCAGAACATTATAAAAATGAAAATACAGTTGCGGGCTATGATATTTTAAATGAACCTAAAGGCGTAAATGAAGGCACGAGTGATGATCAAGTTAATCAATTCTATAAAGAAGCTATTAAATCAATTCGCGACACAGGGGATAAACATATTATTTTCCTAGAAGCAGTTTGGGATCCTGATAAACTTCATGAACCTTCATATTATAATGACTCTTCCCATAATTTAGTATATGAATATCATAATTATGCTACTAAAGATGATCCATCTGTAAAGCAATCCTTTGATAATAAATTTAATAAAATTGAGAAGAAAAACTATAATGTACCTAGTTATTTAGGAGAATTTAATGTTCAATCAATGAGCGGTGGCCCTTCTGCTAAAAGTGCGTGGCCCCGCGTCTCGTACGCTGGCCGACCATGGCGATCTTCCTCGTCGGTGACCCTACGCCTCCGCCCGAGGGGTGGATCGAGGGGCTCTCAA
>NZ_JBEZJI010000177.1:0-2157 GCF_040649435.1 Actinomadura sp. NPDC048955 | reverse complement strand
GAGCCCCACCGGGAGGCGCGTCAGACGCTGCCAGGCCCTGCCGCCCGGATCGAACCAGCCGCGCCAGGCGACGAGGGAGAGCCCCATCAGGAGGCTTCACCTGCTTCTATTTATTTTAAACTTTTAGATGAGTCTTTAAAAGAATATGAACTTTTATTCTTAGGTATTTTTCATACCTATTTATACGGAGAATAATTAATAAACCCGTTACAAAATAAGCAATATCTATAAGTCTTTTAAAAATTAAAAATTCTAAAAGATGTAAGTATGAAAATAGATTTTGGAGAAATCCATAGACTAATTGGAAAAAATGGAGCCGAAAAAAGTACATTAATGAAAACTATAACAGGTCTAGAAAAACAAGATTTAGGCTTAATTTATTATTTTCAGTAAAATCAATTTGTAAATTATACTGTTTAAAAGTAATGAATTTTGACATTTAAGTATTATAGCCTTACTTATCAATATCTTTATTTTCCAAAAAGGAACCATTCAAGTTAATGAATGGTTTTACGAAAAAATGAAAAGAATAGGGAAAATTATGATAAGAGAAAAATCTCATTATCATATGTAATAAGAATATATTACATCACTACATAAATGATAACATTTATGTAGGTTTATTACACTAAAATTGTTACTAAATAATGGATATATTTTTGTGCAGGATTCCTCTTATACTCTTTAGAATATTAAAGTTACATTATACACCGGTTTTTCCGAGTTTTAGTTTAGTTTTTTATTAAGAGAGTAATCAATATAAAAATTACATTTGGCCTTTTAAAAGTTTTGAAAAATAAATTTTAAAGTGATTTATAGCCTCTCTGATAAACGAAAAAATTTTGTTTGCTTTTTTTATATTCAAGATGATTAAACGTCCTAGAAAGGGCTTAAAAGACAAAATAAAAGAACCACTCATTTTTGAGTGGTTTGGAGAATAGTTATCATATTGTGCAATTAAAAGGAGCACTGTATTGAGCATACCACATGTATTTATGCCGAGAAAATTTATTAATGTTGAGAAGAACCCTTAACTAAACTTGAAGACGAATGTCGGCATAGCGTGAGCTATTAAGCCGACGATTCGATAAGTTTAGGGATTGTTAAGGGTTCGGAGGCTCAACGTCAATAAAGCAATTGGAATAAAGCATTAAAAATAGCCACTCAATTTGCGAGCAGCTATGTTTTGGGAGAAAATTTACTTCACATTGAAAAGCTAAATGTTGAATGGGGAATAATTTTATGTTTCTACTTTAACACTTATTTATTTTCACTTCATCCAAAAACTATTTGACAATTTAATAAGTTCTAATTTTTGGAGCTTTATAATTTTTTATAAACTCTTCGATTTCTTTGAAAGATTTTGAAAATAGTATTTTATTTCTATCTTCTTGAGTTAAAAATTCGTTTGAAACCATTTGATCGTAGAATTGTTCGATAAGAGAATAATAGTTATTTGTGTTGAAAAAGATACATGGGTTATTGTTTTGTCCAACTCTTGACCATGATACAACTTCAGTTATTTCTTCTAGAGTTCCGGGACCACCTGGAAGTGCTATACATACGTCCCCTTTTTCTAAAATAACTTCTTTTCTTTCTGACATACTTTCTACGATTATTAGTTTGTCTAACTTGTCATGTGCTAGTTCTCTTTGTTGTAAGAACGTAGGCATTACACCGATTGTTTTTCCGTTATTATGTATTACAGTATTTGCAATTGTTCCCATTAATCCTGCATTTCCGCCACCAAAAACTAAAGTGTGATTATTTTTAGCTATCCATTCACCTAATTGAATTGCACTATTTTCGTATTCTTTTTTGTTTCCTTTGCTTGCTCCACAATAGACTATAATATTCATTTTTATTACTCCTTTTTTCTTAATATTATCAAACTAGGAGGGGCCATTTTAAAACAAGTAAAACGAGTTTCTTCTTGTCTTGCTACTATATGGAAATAAATCAATCTTAATAAAATTTCCTTGGCTAACATTCCAAATTGTTGCTATTGAGTATATTGTTTTATCTTTATCACTTGCTTGAATTAAATTATCATCTTCAGCAGCATTTAAATTTAAAATTTTATGCTCTTTTTTAAGTGGTACACTGAATCTTAGCTTACGTATTAAAGATATTGTATTTAGGCATATTTTGTTGACG
>NZ_JBEZJI010000176.1:0-2184 GCF_040649435.1 Actinomadura sp. NPDC048955 | reverse complement strand
GGCGGGCTGGGTGGTCGAATACAACACCCGCCGTCCGCATCAGGCTCTGGGCATGGCGTGTCCGGCCGACCGGTTCGACACCCGCACCGCCCAGGGCGAGCAGGAACGCTCAGAGATCGTCGACGTGTGGAGCGAGGTAGGGCATCAAGGGCCCAGAGGTTGCCGATTATCGCGAATGTGGACGGTCTCTCCTGCCAGGACAAGCTGGCCGACACAACCCAGAGAACGAGGTACAACGATGAGGATCCTCTGATCGGAACACCAGCCCCCCGCCCCAAAGGGTGTGGGGGCTGGCTTTTTCTGTATCCAAACAGCCACCCCGAGGCCGACCATCGGCCATCAACCGCGCGGGGTCCCGATCAGCCGCAACGGCGGCCGCGTAAGCTACCGCGCTCTGGACGCCGGGGCCCGCGCCGCTCACCAAACGCGACGGCCCAAGCCCGCCAAGCTGACCGTCCACTCGCCATTGCGCCAGATCGTCCAAGAGCGGCTGGAGTGCTGCTGGTCGCCGCAGCAGATCGCCTGCTGGCTCCCGCTGGCCTACCCCGACCAACTCGACATGCGGGTACCGCACGAGACGATTTACATGTCGCTGTTCAATCCGCGGCGGCGGGCGCTGCACCAGAAACTGACCGCGCGGCTGCGCACCAGACGAACCATGCGCCATCCACGCGTCGTCCATCGTTCCAGCGGCCTCGGGCAGATTCGGGACATGGTGCCCATCGGCAGCGCCCTGCCGAGATCGAGACCCGGCTCGTGCCCGGACACTGGGAAGGTGACCTGGTCATGGGGCAAACGTCCCTCCGCGGTCGCCACGCTGGTGGAGCGGGCCAGTCGCCTCGTCTGGCTGATCGCGTTGCCTGACGGCATCAAAGTCCACCAGTTACGCCCTCATCTGGTCCAGGTCATCGAGCAGATGCCGCTCACAATGCGTGGATCGCTCACCTGGGACCGGGCCGGGAGATGGCCGAGCACGGCCAGCTCACCGCCCATACAGGCATGCTGGTCTACTTCTGCCGCAGACGCCGACCCCCTGAGACCGCCTGTTCAAGGGCGCCCGGACCGGGCGCCAGGACGTGGCCGGCCCCCGGGCGTGCGGCCTCTCGGGCTCACCGGCATGAGAGGCGGCCCGGGTTAGGCCTCAAGACGGCGGGTTAGGTTTCCAACCCGCACCCCCGATGGGCTAACCTTGCGCTGACCTGCATGAATGAAGCCAGCCAAGTTAAATCGTAGCCCTGGTGGTCAGATCCGGGGAAAATACCCCTGTGCGTGTGTTCGGGCATCGCGAGCTGAGCTAACTGGCCCTTGAGTTGGCGGACAACGGCAGCGCCCGGGAAGCACGGCCAGGAGTTCGTTGCCGAAGAGACCCGAGCGCGGGATACCGGACCGGGCGGGCGATGACGCTGGTCGTCACGGGGATGAGCGGGGCGGGCCCGGCCGGTACTCCGTAGAGCCTCTGTGGACCTCGCGAAGACCGCCCTCTGCGTGGCTGGCAAGTCGCTTTGGGGGAGGACCTGCCGATCCCTGCTCCACTTGAAGGCATTTTGCTTACACAGGATTTCTGACTAGGCGCCTCAAGCGTGGGGGCGGGACGGCGGCCTGGACCGCCTGTGCAGCGGCAACGTCGGTGGTGCGCATGGAGCGCCAGCCCCCACCCAGCCACAGCAGCGCCTGCGGGGGTCAACCATGGCCGCGACCTGCCAGGACATCGAGGCGTGCAGCCCGCCGCAACGTCGGCGACCGCCACTCCAGCGTCCTGCGCAATACCTTCAACCGCATGCTCGGATGCCTGTTCCACACTGCCTCCAAACCGGCACGCCTTACGACGACCAACAAGCCTTCGGCCCCCGCCTCGCCGCCGCCGACGCTTGACACACTACGAAGATCGGATGTCTGTCGACCGCGGCAAACGTGGGTCGAAGATCCATCTGCTGGTCGATCGTGCCGGACTGCCGCTGTCTGTCGGGATCTCGGCGGCCAACACTCACGACAAGCTCGCGCTGGAGTCGCTGGTGCGGGGCGTCGCGCCGATCCACTCCCGGCGCGGGCCGCGACGGCGCCGCCCGGCAAAGCTGCACGGCGACAAGGGCTAAGAGGTCGTAACAGAATCAGCGGGCGAGGCGTCGCCAGCAGATGATGGCTGCGGCGAGGGTCATGAGTGCTTCGTGGATGTCGTCGCGGGTC
>NZ_JBEZJI010000175.1:0-2236 GCF_040649435.1 Actinomadura sp. NPDC048955 | reverse complement strand
GCATAAATAGGAATCCCATTTGACACTGTCAAATCAATATTTTGCACAGAAATGGCTACCGAATGGCTACATACGGAGGCATTTCTGTGCAGGATTCCTCTTATGCTCTTGAATGGCAATAGTTGCAATATTACACCTGTATACCCTCATATTTTTCATTTCAAAATCTCAAACTTTTGTCAGAAAAACATCTTTATTTTTTTCTAACAAAACAAAAAACGCTCACTCTTTTTTTGAGTCAGCGTTTTGATTTTTATTTTTCTTCTTCGATTTCGTTAATCATTTGATGATTAATTGATTTTTTCTCTTCGTCTGTTAAATCAAAAATTTCACTCGCTAAATATTCATTTTTATTCCACATGTAAAAAATTTGATACACGTATTCCGTTGGATCAATATCTTTTAAATAATCCAATTCACCATTCTTTAATTTCTTTCTCGCTTCTTTAAACAATCCTGAATAAACTAATACCTGTTTCCCTTTAAGTGATTTATAGAATGCATCAAATACTTTTTGATTTATTAAATAATCACTATCTTTACCAGAGTACTTAGCCATTTCATATAACTCTTTATTGTTATTTTGTCTTATTTTTTGAACTTGAACTTGTGTAATCTCGGGCATATCTGTAACATCACGCCATAAGTTTAGCCACTCTTTTTGACTAATATATGATTTAGTATCTTTAAAATACGAGCGATTGACTGCAATCAAGACATGAAAATGAGGATGATAATCGTCACGTTCCGCATTATACGTTACTTCTAATTTCCGAACATAACCTTTAGCAATAGAATTAACTTTTTTACGTTTAAACATCTTTTGAAATGCGTGATTATAATTTTGTATTTCATCTTCTAAGTGCTCAGCTGTAACATTTGGGGTCGTAAGTGTTAAAAATATAAATGATTTTGACTCCTCTTGTTTTACATATTGCATCATCAATGATAAACCTAACGCATCTTTTCTCGCTTTTCGCCACGCACACACTGGACAGAATCGATTCTTACAAGGATTTGCTTTGTATAGCTTTTTCTTCTCTAACGTCTTATCAGTCACAAAGCTCAAGAACGTATTACAATTTTTAATCAAATCCATTTGTCCCTCTTTAACATGCCGTTTAATAAATTTTTGAAATACTTGATTTTCTTGCTTTTTCTCTGTATACTTTTCCATGTTATAACACATAAAAACAACTTTGTTTTCTCAAATATTGTATATAAAAAAGTTGCTTTTTCTCCTTTCTATTTCGTTTTTGATTCGACACCATAAACGTTACAATAGTATGCTAGAAAAAGCAACTTTTTTTGTGCTTGAATCCAGAAATGCCAGTGGATTAAGAGGTCTTTCGCTCGCCGGGAATAGTTACCCTTATTATCAAGACAAGAAGAAACTCGTTTCACTCGTTTCAAAAAAGCCAAAAATTCTCATCGTTAAATACTTTTAAATGCACTATTAATAAATAAATGATAAAGTGAAAATGTAACATCATCCCCACACATCATTAAATCTTTTAATATGAAAAAGTACTTTTACCCTCCATAGCCACTTAATTGTTGAGTGGCTATTTTTAATGCTTTATTCCAATTGCTTTTTGGTTGGAACCAACGGAGCATAATGTGTTGTTGAGTTGGTACTTCGTTGGGATTAATCCCAACAAACCACCAACCAACTCGCTAACATAGTTAGCTAACACATAGCTCATTCCAACCAAAAATTTTCTCGGCATAAATGCGTGTGATATGATTAATGTATTACTCCTTTCATTTAATATATCAAAAACAATTCCCTGGCTACTCAAAAAATGAGTAGTCTTTTTATTTTGCATTTTAAGCCCTTTCTAGGACATTTAATCATTTCGAATATAAAAACAAACAAAAATTTCTTTCGTTCAACAGAGAGGCTATGAATCATTTTAAAATTCATTTCTAAACGCAAAATGATTTAACGGAATTAATGAAATCGACTTTAAGAGAAAATGAAAAACAATTACAAAAGCAAATAGAATTTTGGCAGACAAAAAGTAAGAAGCTATTTTAAAAATGGCTACATAAAAAGGGAGCTAAATGGTATCCATTTTTGATTTTGTGTAGCTATTCGGTATCTTTTGTGTAGCCGTTCGGGAGTCATATAACAATTTTTATCGCATAAATAGGAATCCCATTTGACACTGTCAAATCAATATTTTGCACAGAAATGGCTACCGAATGGCTACATACGGAGGCATTTCTGTGC
>NZ_JBEZJI010000174.1:0-2300 GCF_040649435.1 Actinomadura sp. NPDC048955 | reverse complement strand
TACAACACCTAAAGCTACGAGTATTGTAATAATACTCCCCAGAATATTACTGATTGTTTCAAGTTGACTTGATATATCTATACCAAATGCTTCCGTTACTTGTTTTGCAAATAATAAAATAGCACCTACTAAAGCTGTGAGTGTCGTTCCGTTTTTTAAACGTGTCATCCAATTAATTTTCAAAGGTTACATCTCCTTTATAGTAAAATAAAAGAGCCTGGGATTTATTTCCCAGACTCTAATATATTAATTTAAATGTTTACGTGCTTCTTTAGGAATATCGTCTTTTTTAACTTCTTCATAACTTTTAACTGTATCTAATTTTTGTTTAATTTTTAAATAGTGATTGAGTTTTAGTCTTTTCATTCCTACATATTTAATTTTTTTACTATTACCATTTTTATCATAACCTGTTGTTTTGTATACATGA
Organism: Actinomadura sp. NPDC048955; assembly: GCF_040649435.1. Lineage (NCBI taxonomy): Bacteria > Bacillati > Actinomycetota > Actinomycetes > Streptosporangiales > Thermomonosporaceae > Actinomadura > Actinomadura sp. NPDC048955. The sequence continues at coordinate 1,870 of NZ_JBEZJI010000174.1, read as the reverse complement.
GTTTGATCTGCATCTTCTTTAGGCTTTTCTTTTACTGGTTTAGTAGTTTTTACATAATATTCTTTTGTCGGCTCAAGAGGGTTCTTCATATTCAAACTTTTTACATTTTCATTACTTGGATGATGATCACCGTAAATTCTCAATCCGAAAAGTAATCCCATTACTAATAATATAATGACTATTATAGGAATTAATAAAATTTTCAACTCTCTCATTAATAAACTCTCCTTCAATTTAATTACAATTTAATTGTAGAAGTTCTTTTAGCAAATTTCATTTATCTAATCTTACAAAGTAACTTTTCAAACTTACATACTTGAAAGATTTTAAAGTTATATATGCTTTACTATGATTTTTTCTTTAAATACCACTTTAATTAATCACATTTTTCAAAAAGTCGAACAATGGATGGATAAGCCAAGCCACACCACCTTCACCAACAAATATACCTGTAGCTTTTAAAATAAACTCTTTATTTTCTTTACCTTTCTCTTTTGCTTCTTGTTCTTCTTGACTTAAATGTTTCCTAAGCATTTGAGCATCTTTTTCGACGACAGACAATCGTTGGCCTTGTTCTATAATTTGTTGGTTTGTTTTTTTCTGTTCAGCACTCATCTCTTTAGTTGCCTCGACCATTTGATTAAGTGTAGGTTTAAATTCTGCTAATAACACACTTAAATTGTTATAATTGTTCGTATGTTTTTCATCAACCTCTCTTATTCTTTTATGAATAGCGTCCCTATCGTCATAATAACTTTGGGGCAATTCATTGTTTGGCATAATGCAACACTCCAAAGTAAGCATAACCACCACACGTTAAAGTAGTTAAAAAGTAAATAAGAGGTGACATCCAATTTAAAGAATCACTAATACCAGCTAACGTAATTACAAAGAAAAACACAGAACAAATAATCCCTCCTAAAATAAGAGTGATACTATAAACTTTGTTAATATTTCTATAAGGTAAAGCCATAGCTGCAATTGCTAAACATAATCCTCCTATAAAGAATGGAATCCCCCAAATACTTAAGGGGATTATTTCATTAATACTACTATACAATGGGCTTTTATCGACTTGAATTTCAGAAGCAAATATAAAAAAAGAACCTCGAGCCATACCTATTGTTCCAATAAATAATAAAGAAATAACATTAATATATTCCATTTCAGTCATACGGTGTGTTTTCTTCATGCTTCTACCCACTTTCTATCATTAATTGCAGCACAGATAGCATTAGCATAGTAATACATATCTTCTGTCCAATTATGTGTATTTTCTCTATTCTTTTGACTAAAATCGTTTCGACTAAAAAATTCTTTTCTTTGCTGAGTTGATATTTCAATCTGTACACCCATTCCATAGGCATTTTTGTTAGTTATATTATTAATTTCTTTACCAGCAATTCTTTCAGGAGCGGCTTCTATATTAAAACCTGAAACTTTTAAATTGTGAGTAATAAGAGATATAAGTCTTTCATCCAATCCACCAATATAACTATTTGCTTGATTGCTTGAATAACCATGTATGGCTATTGTTACATTCATAAATTGATTCCAATATAGTAAATTGGGATTATCATAATTTGTTGAAGTGACGTGTAGAGTCCTATTGTTTTTCGGTTTTAAACCTTTAAAAGTGAAGTAGTTTACATTCGATAATTCTGCAACCAATAACGCTAATTCAGAAGTACCGCACTCTATACCGCCTCCGTGTATAGCAGTTATAAGTGATTTACTATTTCTATCTTGCGTCTCAATCATCCAATCCTTTTCATTCCTCACAAGTTCAGTCATAGATTTATAAGTATCCACCGTTCCCGGCGGCGCTCGCCGGGCTGCTGTGGCTGCCGAAGGCGCGGCGGGCGGCGCA
>NZ_JBEZJI010000173.1:0-2369 GCF_040649435.1 Actinomadura sp. NPDC048955 | reverse complement strand
GGACGCCGTCCACCGCGTCCGGAGCCGGCTCCCCGAGGGGATCGGGTACGTCGACGCGCCGGTCTCCGGCAGCCTCCCGCAGGCGGAGGCGGGCGGCTGGTAGGGGAGCTTGGACACCCCGCCCGCCACCTCGCCGAGCACGGAGGCGACGTCGCCGGGCCAGCGCAGCCCGCTCCGGCTCATCGCGGCGTAGTTGAGCAGCCGGAACGCCTCGTCGATCCCGCTGGCGATCGCGCGGGTCTGCTCACTGTCGTGGGGCCGTCGGGGTGGGCGGGCTCGGCGTCGGTCCTGATCTCGATCACGAGCACTCCTTAGGGTTGGGGTGGTCGCCGAGCCCAATCATGTCTTAAAAACAGTGATCCACTCACGTTTTGAGGACACCGTGCGAGGTGGCTTCTGCGGCGCGTCGCCGCAGGTCGCCAGGTGTGCGATGCCCGGATTTTTGCGGACGGCGTCCCAGGGGCCGTCCCCGTCGGGCGGCCCGTCTCAGAAACGGCCGTTTCCGGACGCGCCGCGCGCCTCGGCGCCGGTCCGGTTTTGGAAACCGCCCGCCGTCCAATAGAGGAGCACTCGCAAGTCAGGCCGCATCCAGGCGCGAGAAATCGCGCCGTGGGCCGGGGTCAGCCGGGGTCAGGTGGGAGGGCGTCGTACACGGGGAGAAAGCGGTCCAGCGCGGTGATGGCCAGCACCTGCGCCACCCGGGGATGCGGCCGCAGCAGCACCAGGTCCCCGCCGGCGGCGCTGACACGCTGGAACATCCCGGCCAAGGCGTTGAGCCCGGCCGAGTCGCAAAAGCCCACCTGTGACATCTGCAGCGCGATCCGCGGCGAGCTGCGCTGGCCGATCAGCAGGCCGACCTGGTCCAGCAGTGCCGGCGCGGTGAACAAGTCCAGTTCGCCGCGCAGCTCCACCCGCAGCCACGGCCCTTCCCGCGACACCTGCACGAAAAGCCTGGGCCCGACCGGCGGCTCATCCGGCGATTCGGTGCTCATCGGTGCTCATCGACTCCCCCGGTCATACACCCGATTATCCCGCCGTTCCGCACGAGGGCCACGCGGACGAGCCCGCACGCCCTCCGGGCGGCGGCCGCCAGGACGTCGACGGGCCCCGGGCGTGCGGCCTTGCTGGGCCGGTCCCGGGGGCCGTCAACGTCGGCCAGCTCGTGATTGCCGAGACACGAGCCCGACGGTTGAGATCTTGCGCCGGTCCGTTGTTTGGGACTGTCTACCCCGATGCCCCTTTGCGGGGTGGTCCGCACTGACGTGCGAAAAACCACAAGGAGCTGAGCCATGACAAACCAGACCGCGTCGACTGCCGCCGCTTCCTGCCCGAACCAGGGGCAGGACGAAGGGACCGAGTACTTCGTGATCATCACGGTCATGCGGCCGCTACCCGGCGGCTTCTCGGTGAAGGAAACTCAGGCCTACATCACGCTAGTGGAGGCCGGCACCACCCGCCTGGCGCTGCTGGAGCAGGTGAACGGTGAGATTCCGCAGCGGATGCGGAGCGGGGTGATCGTGTTCTTCTCCGCCGAGCCCAACCAGATCGCCCCCGGCGAGTACGCCGTCAGTGCCACCCTGGAGCAGCCGCTCTTCGGCGGCGCGACGCAAGTGTCGTCCAAGACCCGCGGCGCGCAGGCCCAGCCCGGCACCCGTCGTGCGGACCTGTACTTGTGGATGCGGGACTTGCTCGCAGACGAGGGGAAGGCCGGAAGCCTTGTGTTCTTCTCGGCCGAGCCCAACTAGCTCGACATCCCGGCTTAAGCCAGCACCCGGCGCAAGCCTCCCACACGGTTCCCCGCAGAACCGTGCAGACCCGCGCCTGAGCGGCGCAGGTCCCCGAACCAACCGAAGGGCCCGGCACCGCCGGGCCCTTTCTGGCGACCGCTGGCGACCCCGCGAGCCGGACCATGCTGCACCGGCCCGGCACCCCTGTCGCCGGCGACCCTGACGCCGCCGACGGGGACACTGCTGGCGGACCCGCGCGGCCGCCGTGCGGGCCCTGGCCGCCAACCACGCCCCAGACCTCGACCTCGCCTGACAACCAACCCACCAACATGCGGCCGCGAAGCGCCGTCCCGCCGACCACGGGGCGGCGCTTCGCCGTTTCAGCACCCCCGCCAACCCCTCTGGGGGCCGGTAGCTCTTTGGGTTCGAGCGATCGACGCTGAGCCTGCCGCTGTTGGCCGTGGGCGTCCCGGCCTACGCCAGACGCCAACCCCCGGACGACAGCCCCTCTTGCGCCGGTAAGGGCTCTCCGGACGATGTACTCCGGAACCCTACAAACAGAGCGGCCGGAGGCCACGATGACCACCTTTGCCGAATACACGGACGAACTGACCCGCGTCAAGGACGAGCTCGCCGCCCTCG
>NZ_JBEZJI010000172.1:0-2588 GCF_040649435.1 Actinomadura sp. NPDC048955 | reverse complement strand
CATTATCATTTAAAAAGTTTACCTTCAAATTTGAAGGTAAACAAAGTAGGTAACAAATCATTAATAGATGATAATACAATAGATTATCTAAAAACAATTTTAAATAAAAAAACGACAAAAGAATCGACAAAATTTGATGAAAAATCGACAAACAAAACAGAATCATTAAATAACCAATATAGCAGTTATATCGATAAATACATAGAGCATTTAGAATCAGAAATTCGACAAAAGAATCGACAAATTGACGATTTAACAATTGCATTAAAACAAGAACAATCTTTGAATTTAAATAGCCAAAATATATTAAGTAATACCAAAAAAATAGAAACTGATAATATAGATTCAAAAGAAGATATCATTACTCCAAAAGCATCAAAAAAAATGAACAAAAACAATCTATCTTTTCTAAACTATTCAAAAAAAATAATGTATTCACGCCTAAAGGCGTGAATACATTATTTTCTCTAAAAAGAAATTATCACTTGTTAATTATAATATAGTTAATATTTAGCAAGTGAAGTGTGGTTTATCATATGCAAAAATCCCACTACTGTCCAAAGCAAAGTAGGGTTTTTATTTAATATACAAAATACAAAGCATTTCTATATTGACAAAGGATAAAAATCATACTAACTTATGAATATATGAGCATATATTCATAAGTTAGTATGATTTTCTTCGAGTAACAAAACATTAATTGAAATTTTATATTTTTTAACTCTATAGTTATAAAAACAAAAATTCAAATTATAGAAAATATTTTTCATCATTAAAAAGAGGAGGGATTAAATGGAAAACGATCACAATCATAATCATACACATGGCGCGAACAAAAAGACTTTATTAATTAGTTTTATTATTATTACAAGTTACATGATTGTAGAAGGGTTAGGTGGTTTCTTTACTAACAGTCTTGCGTTAATTTCAGATGCTGGTCATATGTTAAGTGATTCTATTTCTTTAGGTATTGCTTTAATTGCATTTACTTTAGGAGCGAAGCAAGCTAATACAAATAAAACTTTTGGCTACAAAAGGTTTGAAATACTAGCAGCTGTACTTAATGGTATTACTTTGATGTTAATAGCTATCTATATTTTTTATGAAGCTATTGAGAGATTTAAAAACCCCCCTGAGGTAGCTTCTACAGGCATGTTAATTATCGCCTTGGTAGGCTTGTTTATTAATATTATTGTGGCTTGGATAATGCTGCGCGGGAGCGATGTAGAAGAAAACTTAAATATGCGTGGAGCATATTTGCATGTAATAAGCGACATGCTTGGATCTATAGGTGCAGTTATAGCAGCCCTTCTCATTATATTTTTTAGATGGGGGTGGGCGGATCCTTTAGCAAGTGTGATTGTAGCAATTTTAGTACTACGTAGCGGCTTTTATGTAACAAAATCAAGTCTTCATGTATTAATGGAGGGAGCACCAAGCAATATAAATACAAAAGACATTATTAAAACTATTAAAAAATTCAAAGAAGTTAAAAATATTCATGACTTTCATGTTTGGTCAGTAACTAGCGGATTAAACGCGTTATCTTGTCATATTGTTGTAGAAGATACAATGACCATTACTGAAAATGAGTTTTTACTTAAACGTATAGAACATGAACTCAATCATCAAAATATTCAACATGTCACAATACAGACTGAAACTTCTAACAATAATCATAGTGAAAAATTGTTTTGTATCGTGAAAGAAGAAGACAGTCAACATCATCATTAAATAAACAGCCATTATTTTTTAATAATGGCTGTTTATTTAATTATTCCAATATATTTAATATATCTTTTTTGTTATTTTCAAATCCCACGTAATATTTAAACAACTTTTTTTTACCCCAAAAAATTTTTTTATAAAAAACAAATAAGGGAACAATTCGGTTGCCTGATATTTTTTTCATTTCTTCTTCTAAGTCCAAATTTTGACTTACATCTTTATGACTATAACTAATCTCTTGAGAGTTTAAATACCTTTTTGATTCTTGGCAATCAGAGCATGTAGGTCTTGTGTAAAGCTCAAGTTGTATATTTTTATCCAAATATATCTCTCCTAATATAAGTTTTAGCATACATTTTATACAAGTGTACCTCTTAAAACAAACTATAAATATTAATTTTTTATATGAAACTTTTGTATTGACTTATACCTACTAGGGGTATAATATAGATTCCAACAAGAGATACCCCGTTAGGGTATATGAGGAGGGGTGAAATTGAACACTACTACTGTTAAAAACAATGACGCATTGCTCAATAGACTCAAAAGATTAGAAGGACAAATGCGCGGTTTACAATCAATGATAGCAGAAGATAGATATTGTATAGATGTACTAGTACAAATAACAGCAATACAATCAGCCCTAAAACAAGTGGGTTTTATAGTAACTGAAGACCATATATCTAATTGTGTAAGTGAAGGTATTAAAAATGGCAACGGAGAAGAAAGTATCAAAGAATTGATGGTTGTATTAAAACAATTTTCAAAATAGGAGGAAAGAAATAATTGAGTGAAAATATTAAAAAAACCTCATTAGGTATCACAGGCATGACATGTGCAGCTTGCTCGAATAAAGTAGA
>NZ_JBEZJI010000171.1:0-2616 GCF_040649435.1 Actinomadura sp. NPDC048955 | reverse complement strand
CCTCGGGCCCTGGCTTCTCGACGCGCGCGGCCTGGACCCGCGCGCGCTGCGCGTCCGCACCTGGGTGAACGGCGACGCCGCGAGCCACGCCCGTGCCGCTCCCCGCCGGGCGTCCTCCCCCTCGGGCAGGACGCCCGGCGGGACCGGCAGCCCGTCCGCCTCACCGGCCGGGACCACGTCCCCGCGCTCGGGATCGAGCACCTGGCACCCGTCCTGCATCGCCGCGGCCACCGCCCCGAGGTCGACGGGAAGCGGAACCAGCCCGGTCGGCGCCCGCACCCCGAGCGCGGCGGCGACCTCGTCCGCGAGTTCGGCGTCGCCGGGCAGAGCGCGCCCGTTCAGCTCGTCCAGGCACGCGAGGGCGAGGGACCGCACGTCACGTCCCTGCTCCAGGGCGGCGACGAGCACGTCCCCGGCGTACTGGAGCACGGGACCCAGCGGACGCCCCTGGAGCAGGCCGGCGTCCCCGAACCCCCGGTGCGCGGCCGCCCGCAACCGCGCCAGCGCCTCCTCGCCCCATTCCGTCACGCACACATTTGTACAGACATCCTCTGACACCCGCGCCCTTCACCGGCCGCGCTTGTCCTCCACGTGCACGACCGTGAGTTCCAGCCCGTCCTGCCCACGCTTGCCACGTCCGAGAAGCCCCACGGCCAGATCGGTCGCGTCGTCACCGGCCTCTTCGGGAGCGACATAGGTGAGGATGTCGTTGTGGTGCCCGTACACGGCCCAGCCGGGCGCCTGGTCGAGATCGATCGTCCCGAAGTCGCCGGCCGGGGTGCCCCCGTGGACGGGCCCGTACTCGCGCAGCAACTCCACCGCCTGCGCGCTCAGGTCGTCCTCGGGATCCATCAGGATGACGCACGTGCCGTTCTCGAACAGCACCCACGACTTCTCGTCGCCCTGAATGACGTCCCGCCAGACCTGGACCAGTTCCTCGGTGATCATGGGGGTCGATTGTGCCCATACCGCCCGACATTCGCACTCCGATTACGCGCCGCCCCACTTCCTGCCACCCTGGTCCTCCGGCACTGGACGGTGAACGATGACAAAACCGCAGATCGTGGCGTTGGTGGTGGGGGTTCTCTGTGCCGTTGTCGGGGGTGTGGGGGTGCTCGCGGCGGACGCGGGGCTTCGGCGGCGGGCCTCGGTGGTGGACGGGGTGCCGGTCGAGATCGTGCGGGGCTCCGGGACGTCCGGGCAGGTGCCGGGTGTCGTGGTGGCGCACGGGCTCGGGGCGAGCGGGCGGCTGATGCGCGGGTTCGCGGACACGCTGGCGCGGCGCGGGCACGCGGTGGCGCTGGTCGATCTCGCGGGGCACGGAGCCAGCACGCGGCGGCTGCCCGGGAACGGGGACGGGCCCGCCGCCGACGCGCGGCTCGACCGTGATCTGGACGTCGCCGTCACGCACCTGCGGACCATGCCGTGGGTGGACGGCGAGCGCATCGGGCTCGTCGGGCACTCGCTGGGGGCCGCCGCGGTCATCCGGTACGGCGCGGCGCATCCGTCGATCGGGGCGACGGTCGCCATCTCGCAGGGAGTCATGGCGGTGCCGGCGTCCGTCCGGAACGTGCTGCTGGTCGCCGGTGGGCTGGAGTTCCCCGCGTATCGCGACGGCGCCGTCCAGGCGCTGCGGAACGTCTACCCGGAGGGGCGGCCGGGGGCGACGTACGGGAACCCGCGGGACGGGACGGCGCGGCGGGCCGTCATCGTCGCGGGCGTCGAGCATGTCGGCGTGCTGTTCAGCCCGCGCACCCATCGCGAGACCGGCGCCTGGCTCGACGCGGCGTTCGGCCGTCGCTCGGCCCCCGTCCCGGACGTGCGGGTCGTCCAGCGGGCGGGGTCGGCGCTGCTGCTGCACCTGGCGGCCGTGCTGACCTTCGGGGCGATCGCCTCGGCGCTGCTCGGACGCCCCTCGGACGTCCGGGCGCGCCGCCGCGTCCCGGTGAGGCTCGCGCTGGTGGCGGCGGCGTTCGCGGCCGGGGTCGCGGTGCCCGTGATGGGGTTCTTCCATTTGCCGCTCGCGGTGGCGGGGCCGCTCGCCGGGTTCTTCGGCGTCGCCGGCGTGGTGGCGCTCATCTGCGCGAGGGACGCCGGTTTCCTCGGCGAACGGCCCAGGGCGCGGACGGTGGCGGCTGCGGCCGTCCTGGTCGTATGGACCGTGGTGTCGTTCGCCGTCCCTGCCCAGCTGGGGTGGGCGCACGCGGTGCCGGTGGGCCCGCGGATGTGGGCGCTCGTCCCGATCACCGTGGGCACCGCCCTCTACTGCCTCGGGGTCGAGGCGCTGTGCGCCGGGCATGAGCGGACGACCGCGATCGGCGTGCACGCCTGGGCGGCGATGGCCGCGCTGGCCGCGCTCCTCGCCGCGGCCCTCGTCGGAGCCGTCTCGCCGTTCGTGCTGCTGGTGTCGCCGCTGATCGCCGGTCTCCTGGTGTGGCAGGGCGTCCAGGCCGCGGCGCTGCGCGCGATCCGCGCCCCGGCGTGGGTGACCGCGCTCGTCGGCGGCGTGCTGCTGGCCTGGCCGCTAGCTGTAGTGACCATGGACGTTGGTGACGGCGACACGGCTCGATGAGCTTGATATAGACGAGGACCTCCTGGCGAGGTGTGTGTCACCAC
>NZ_JBEZJI010000170.1:0-2624 GCF_040649435.1 Actinomadura sp. NPDC048955 | reverse complement strand
CACGACTGGCAGGGCACCGTCACCCTCCTGCTCACCACGACGGGACGGCGCAGCGGCAAGGAGTCAATTTCTTAAAGATAATCATTTATTTAATGAATCATTAGATAAATTAGACGAACCAAAAATAAAAAAAGCCACTCGTCGAATGATTAATCAAATGATTAAAGATAATAAAATGGATAAAAATCATACATTTTGGTGCGCGAATATTCATTATGACACTGACAATATTCATATCCATATAGCTACTTCCGAAGAAAAAAACACACGAACAACTATAAAAGAAGGAAAATTCAAAGGACAATATAAAGGTAAAAGAACTTCTAAAACAATTAGAAATATGAAAAGTACTTTTGCTAATTCTCTTTATAAAGATATTAATTTAATGAAAGAAATTCATCAGTTAAAAAAAGAAATGAGAAAAGAGGTAAGATTCAATCTTTCTCGTGAATGTAAAGATTGGACGGTTTCTTTAAACATTAAGATGAAGAAATTGAAAAAAATGAAAAGAATAAGTAAGTAAGTAATAAGTATACCAAACAATAAAAAAATCTTACTTTTAATGTCACTATTTCAAACATAATAGATAAAAGCTAGAGATATTTTAATACATATAAAGCTGTTTTTAATGCGATACCAAGTTTCGCGAAGAGTACAGATTTTCATTAATGAAAGGGTGTAATTAAAATACATTTACTGAACAACGTGTTGTTATTTGTAATAAATAGTGTCTCTAATTATCATGTCTCTATTTTGAAGTATAAATATAAATTTAAAAATATGGTTTTCTATATGATGAATTATTTATTTTGAATATTTTTATAAGTCTACATGTACCATATTTCTTCTAATGAGCCTTGTTTAAAGCATTTTAACCATACTTTTGTTAATGCAGACATTATTAATATCGTTATCACTGATATTAAAATCGATTAACTTGATGTAGGATAACTAGAATTGAAAAAAATTTTGATAATTAAATTTAATAATATAAAGTTAGTAAATGCGGTTTTGCCAACTTTTTCAGCTGTTTTTAACCATTGTCGAACCATCTGACGATGATACCCCGCTAGAGGATTAGTTTATGGAGATGAAGCCAAAGTATCATGAATGAATCTGAAAAAACAAGTGTTAACCTGCTGTTTAAAATAAGATTAGTCAGAAAAGAAATGTAGATAGAATCATATTGTGCCTTCTATCAGATTAGGAGACAACAGAATATTCATCAATCCTAGTAAAAGTGATGAGCCATATTAAATAATTAGAGTTAATGTATGTTAAATTACTGTGAATAAGACATGAAATTTCTTTGAAATCAATTCAATATGATAGACAATCAAGAAAGATTGATTAATAATTTAGTTATAGAGATGATTATCTTCCCCAAATGTTCTTCTCTATGTGTTAATCATCTTCATGATTGTCATTTATACTTAGCTAATCGTGGTTTATAGTGCTACATTTAGTCAAAAGTCTTATAATGATGCTGTTCAATCCAAACAATTAGAGGTGAAAGTTATGAGCGACTTTGTAAAATTTGTTGAAAAAGTAATTAATTTTTTACGTAGCATCTTAGTCAATGGTGAACCAAACAATTAATGAAAAATGACCACTCCTTAATTGGAGTGGCTTTTTAAGTATAAAGCATTTACTCTTAGATTATTTGACTTTCACAACTATTTTAATAAATAGTGAACAATTTTAAAACACAGTACAAATCACTAGACAATTCTTGTATACAGATTAACAATTAGTTTGTAAGAGTTGTTCACCTCTTATTATATTTTTTACATAGGTTCTCCGAAACTTACTGACAAATTTTAAGATTTGTGCTACACCACAATTGGTGTAGCTTTTTAAGTTATTATGTTCTTATCTAAAAAAATAAAGTCGCAATTTGTAATTTGTATAACTGCATTTAAAATTATGAGGTAAAAAACTTCTGTTGTGCAAAGAAAGTAATATTATTAAGATTAAGAATGTTTTAAGGGAAACTAACATAAAAGAATAGTATATTTCTAGTCGTTATAGAGCATTAACATTTTATCTTAGATGTTTTAATATTATTTTTCGTTTTTAGATGAGTTACAGTTTGACGTAGAATTAAACTTCTCTTCTTGACTAGCTATTCTTTTCTTAGATTTATCTTTTTGAAAACTATCGCTATGAGAAGTATTATTTTCATTATACAATCCTTCCTTTTACTAATTGTCATATTTATATAATCAGTAATATGTTCTTCTAAATTATTTGTTTTGAATATTTTTATAAGTCCACATGCGCCATATTTTTTCTAATGGTCCTTGCTTAAAGTATTTTAACCATACCATTGTTAATACAGACATTATCAATATCGTTATCACTGATATTAAAATCGATTGACTTGGTGTAGGACAACTAGAATTGAAGAATATTCTAATAATTAAATTTAATAATAGAATTTGTAATATAAAGTTGGTAAATGCGGTTTTGCCAACTTTTTCAGCTGGCTTTAACCATTGTCGAACCCTCTGACTTTGAGTAATAAACATCAGTAAAATAAAGTAAATAAAAGTTTGTAAAGGGGTTATTAAATATAATATTAAATTTTTATCGATATTAAAGTATTTTTGGCTTAAGCCTAC
>NZ_JBEZJI010000169.1:0-2654 GCF_040649435.1 Actinomadura sp. NPDC048955 | reverse complement strand
TGGAGCTTCAGGCCGTCTGGGCGACCGCGGACAGCTATCTGGATGCGTACCCTGCACTGGCTGCACAACGTTCCTGCCCCTTGTTTAAACAGTATAATTTACAAATTGGTTTACACAAGATATACTGAAAATAACAAATAGACACATTATTGGATATGAAAACCCCAGCATGCCGACCAAAGCATATGTTGAGGTTTCTTTTTTATCGCTGATGTTCTTAATTTAATAAATCAAGAACACTTCCAACAACAATAATTGGACATACGATATATTTCACAACAAACAGAACGACAATCATTAAATGTGGCACCTCCTTTCTACACAGGAAGTGCTTTTGTATATAACAGTTTCTCCACTCATATAATACTCCTCCTTTTACAAAAGCATAACAACAAAAAACTATGCCTTTAATGTGGCAAATCCCTTGTCACTCTAAATTTTAAATGGCCCTTAAAAAGGATTTAAATATTTATAAAAAGATATTAAAAAGTTCAATGTAAAACAGTTATTATTAAATTTACATAAGGTATAGTATTTCTAAAGAACTTTTGGTTCTTGTATTTTGGACTTTTATTAAGAAGTATATAATACATAATCTTTGACATTATCTCTAAAGTTTATTAGATTTAAGGTGTGAGGCGATATATAAAACTTCATAAAATCTATTTTTAGGAGGCATTTGTCATGCAAGAACAATTTCAAAATTTAGGTTCAGCAATTGGTAACATTTTCGGATCTGTATCTGGTGCCAAAGAAGCAATTACACACTTCCTTGGAAATGGTGCTTCAGATATTGTCAATAGTGGTGCACAATTAATCGATGCTTTCTTAACAGCAGCAGGTCTTAAGTAATTAAAAGGTTTAACATGTGATACAAAGAGGCTGGGACATAATTCCTAGCAAAATAGCCAGTAAATGAGTTTTCATAAATTCATTTACTGGCTTCTTTATTTACAATACTTCGTATTGTTGGCTCGCTTTCTTAGGGGACAGCTTCAGCCTGTCCTGTTCCCTCAAGAGTCTCGCCAAAATACTTTGTATTCATATGTAATTTTACATTAAAATACTTAAAAAAATAAGGTCCTTTCGTATAATTTAATAAATACCAATAAACTAAATTAACGAGGTGCCTTATGTATAAAGATTATAACATGACTCAACTTACTCTACCAATGGAAACTTCAGTTCTTATCCCCACAAATGATATTGTAGAAACAATTCCCGAGACTGAATTCGATGAATTCAGACATCATCGAGGTGCAACATCATACCATCCAAAAATGATGTTAAAAGTAGTTTTATATGCCTACACCCAATCTGTGTTTTCAGGACGTAAGATAGAAAAATTACTCAATGATAGCATCCAAATGATGTGGCTATCACAAAATCAAAAGCCTTCTTATAAAACGATTAATCGATTTAGAGTAAATCCCAAAGTAGACGCTTTATTAGAATCATTATTTATTCAATTTCATAGTCAGTGTTTGAAACAAAATCTTATTGATGATCAGGCCATTTTTATTGATGGTACGAAAGTTGAGGCAAATGCCAATCGATATACATTTGTATGGAAAAAGAGTATTCAAAACCATGAGTCAAGGATGAATGAAAACTCTAAAGCACTCTATCATGAATTGGTGATAAATAAAATCATACCTGAGATTAAAAAAGATCATGATAATGACTTAACAAAAGAAGAAATAGATTTGATTGGTAGTCATTTAGATAAAGAAATCGAAGATTTAAACCAACATATCGATAATAAAAAATGTACTAAAATAAGAAAACAAATACGGCTCAAAAGAACTAAAATTAAAAAATACAAAAAGCAAATTAATGATTACTCTCAGCGAAAGCATAAATACGAAGTCCAAAAATCTATTTTAAAGGATAGAAATAGTTATTCTAAAACAGACCACGATGCCACATTTATGAGAATGAAAGAAGATCATATGAAAAATGGACAACTTAAACCGGGGTATAATTTACAAATAGCGACAAATTCTCAATTTGTTTTATTTTATAATGTGTATCAAAATCCGACTGATACAAGAACAATGATACCTTTTTTAAATACAATACAAGAGACCTACGGTCATTTATCTGAATATATTGTAGCTGACGCAGGTTATGGTAGCGAAGCCAATTATATGGCAATTATAGATAATTTTAATCGAACGCCACTCATAACTTATGGAATGTTTATAAAAGATAAAACTAAAAAATATAAAAGTGACATCTTTAATACTCAAAATTGGGATTATGACGAAATTAACGATGAATTCATTTGTCCGAATAATAAAAGACTAGGATTTAAAAGATATGCCTATCGCCATGATAAATATGGTTTTAAACGAGACTTTAAATTATATGAATGTGATGATTGTGCAGAATGCCCTCTGAAACAACAGTGTATGAACTTCAATTCAAAAACAAATAAAAAAATAATGAAAAATTATAATTGGGAATATTTTAAAGCCCAAATTAATAAAAAGCTTTCAGAACCAAAATCAAAAACCTTCTACAGTCAAAGAAAAATTGATGTGGAGCCTGTTTTTGGATTTATGAAGGCTATTTTGGGTTTCACTAGAATGTCCGCAAGGGCGTCCAGGTCTACGGCTACGAGTTCGTCGGCTTCCGGGCCGGCTGGCGCG
>NZ_JBEZJI010000168.1:0-2667 GCF_040649435.1 Actinomadura sp. NPDC048955 | reverse complement strand
CCGCGTCGAGGACGACGGCCTCCCATTCCCGGAGGGCCTGGTCGTCCAGTTCCAGTCGTGTGGTGCGTCCGAGGGTCTCCGCGCTCATGCCGTCATCCTCATCTTTGATAGAGATTTTGCTTCAGAGCTTTGGTCGTAGTCGGTCAGCGTCCTTTACCGTGGCGCCAGTCAGTTGCGCTAGATCGCTGAGTTGAGATGCGCCAGCACAGCCGTACCCATAGGCCTGCGGCGGTGCGATGGCGTAGCGTTAGAAAGTCGATCTGGTTCTCAATGTTCAGACTACAGCCCTGGCGCTGCAGCTTCTCTGTAGAGTTCGCAGCGCCGGACCTCCCCGTACTGGTAGATGCCATGCCGACTTGGTACTGGGAAACGCTTGATGAAGCTCGACCACGGCTGCCGTCAGCCCGAAGGACATCGCCCGTCTGGCCCACGACCCCGTTCGGATGGGAAGTTCGGCCACAGCCGTAAGATAGAGCCGCGTCAGTGTCCAGGGGAGCCCACGCCCGCAAGCCCTGCTTCACTCTCGCCTTATCGGCGGAGGCACTGCTGCGCTCGGTCCGGCCACCAACCCGTTCCGCGAAGCCGACGTCGGCCGCGCCTTCTACCACACTACCGGACTCCCGCAACGGCGCCCGGCTTGCAGCCGCCAACGTCAACGCAGTCGCCTGCGACCCGGAGACTGTGGAGATGCCCCCTCGCGTTAGCGAGTTGGGCGGCAAGTTGAAGCTCACCGTGTCGATTAGGTCTACACCTGGCGCTACACGCGTCGCGACGTCAAGCCCGCAACATAGCTTGCCTCGTCTGCTTCACAACCACTGCGTGATCACCGCAAGCGAACCTAGCGGCCCGCCGCACAGGTCAACCGAACAGAAAACAGCACAATGGGTAATTATACAGACACCTGGTGCAAACGACCTTCAGGCGGTGCGGCGTTCCTCTAGCGCCCACTTGTGCCGCCACCTGGCGGCCAGTGCGGCGCTGCGTGCAGGGCTGTCTCGCAGATCCTCATCACGCACGGCGTCAGCGTGTAGGTCCGGGTAGTGAGGATCATCAGGGGTGACGAGCTTGACACCGCAGCCGACGTCATGCGGCAAGAGCAGCTCGCCGTGCTTCATCACGGCCTGGGCCGGTCGTATGCTGGTCACTGCGCTTACACCTCCAACCCGTACCTGCGGACATAATAGCGCGCCACCATCTCGGCAAGCTGTTCATGTCCGTTCAGGGTTCGGACCAGTCGGTCCAATTGGCCGGTGGCCACCAGTGCCCACGCCTCAGCCCACCATTCCAGCGGGTCGTACCAGCGCTCCACGATCAAATGTGGACGACACCGCAACATGATCGTCTGCCAGTCCGGCTGCTCGGCCATGCGGCGTGATCGCTCAATGACGTGTGCCAGCTCATGGTCGGTCAAGCTCGCCGACACGGTTCGGCCAGTGCCGATCACTACCGTTCGGCCGACGGTGGCGCCAGGCACGTCGTCCCACACGATCGCTGAGCCGGGTTGCACCGGCTGACCGGCCAGATAGCTCAGATGATCAAGCTCGGGAACATTGCCGACCCCCACCCACAGCTCATCTAGCTCGCTGATCACCAGAGATGCGATGTGCACGGGCTGGGCGGCGAGCCTGTCGATCACTGCGATCGTGTCAGCGGGCGGCATCAACAGGTCGGGGTCCCACTGACGCCGGAGCACACCCTCCCAGAAACCGCAATTACGTCGGCCGTCGCGAGGAAGAGGGTCGGCATTGGGTGGATGTGGAGCACACCAGGAGGGCTCACCGGAGACGCGGGTCTTCATCGCCGCACCATGTTGCCAGACCCGGCATGCTTACTCACCTCGTCGGCGTCCTCATCACCCCAAGGCCAGACGCGGCCGCATTGATGCACACGAGATGGTGCTGTCGACCACGGTCAGCAACCTGACCTCCGGCCCAGTCGACGGGCAGAGCATGGCAAGGGATTGTGGTAGCCCTCACCGTAGGCCTCAGCCATCTGGCGGACGACCGCCATCGACGGCCGCACCACACTCCGCCCGCCATTTCCTGCTCACCCTCTTGTATGAGATCTGGCGTCTTGGTTCTAGAGCCTCAAGGGCCTGACTGGTAGCGGACCGGAAGTTGCCGTATCTGGTGGCCGCTGGCGCGAGGGCGCTTAGAGCGTGTCCCGCGTGGCTTGTCGGTGATCAGCCGGGATGATGGCGGACTGTGGTGTTGTCTGAGCTTGCGCGCCGGTTGGTTCCTGATGAGTTGTGGGAGATCGCCGAGCCGTTGATGCCCGGGTTCTCGCCGAGGCCGCAAGGTGGCGGGACGGCGTCGCTGGACGAGCGGCTGGTGTTCACCGCGATCGTGTACGTGCTGACCAGCGGTTGCACCTGGCGGCAGTTGCCCGGCGAGTTCGGTGTCACCCGGTCGATGGCGCATCGCCGGTTCGCTGCCTGGACCAAGGCGTGACTGTGGCCGCGGTTGCACCGGGCCGTGCTGGAGGAGCCGGGTGGCCGCGGGATGGCCGACTGGAACAGCGCGATCGTGGACACCGCCGCCGTCCGGACGAAAAAAGGGGGCACGCTGACCGGTCCCAATCCGGTCGATCGCACCACCAGAGGCAGCAAACTCCACGTCCTTTCCGACGCCCAAGGGCTGCCGCTGGTCGTGGGCGTCCCGGCCGCCA
>NZ_JBEZJI010000167.1:0-2677 GCF_040649435.1 Actinomadura sp. NPDC048955 | reverse complement strand
CAGTGGCGCGCGGCCAGCTCCCACGATCCGAGCCAGACCGCCACGAGCGCGACCCGGACGCCGGTGATGCCGAGGGTGCGGCGCAGCCCGGCGGTCTGATGAGCAAAAAGAATTTATTAACGATAGTACAAATGTACAAAATACTTCATTTAAGTCATTAGAAGAAATTGTTTCAGAAGTGCAGCCAACTATTTTGATAGGTACTTCTACACAACCCGGTGCATTCAATGAACAAGTAGTCAAAACAATGAGTACGTATACAGAAAGACCGATTATTTTACCTTTATCTAATCCTACGAAGTTAGCAGAAGCAAAAGCAGAAGACTTGTTAAGATGGACTAATGGTAAAGCGCTTATTGGTACGGGTATTCCGGTAGAAAATATTCAATATAATGGTGTGGAATATCAAATTGGGCAGGCAAATAATGCATTAATGTACCCTGGATTAGGTCTAGGATTAATTGCTTCCAAAGCACAAAGAGTTAATAAAGATATTTTATCTCAAGCTAGTCACGCACTAGGAAATCTAGTAGATGTTGATAAACCGGGAGCACCCATTTTACCTCCTATTTCTAAAATTGAAAGTTTCTCACAAAAAATAGCAGAGGACGTTGCACAAGCTGTTATTGATCAAAAATTAAATGGCTCAATTTCAACATATAATGTAAAAGATTTAGTAGCTCATTATAAATGGCAACCTATCTATGAATCTTTATTAGATAAATAAAATTGAGAGTAAAGTCAGGAGATATTTAAAGATGTTAAAATCAAGTAATTCTTCAAAATTTTCACAGAGACGTGAATTATGGAGTTATCTTTGGAATATTGACGTTAAAGGAATAAACTTACCCATTTATATTGGAATGATTATAGTTCTTATTGCTACTATGGTTATTGGTAAAATTCCACATACGATTGTAGGAGCTATTTCAGTATTAGTTATTTTAGGTAACTTTCTCCACTATTTAGGAAATAAGATTCCCATTATTAAATCTTACTTAGGTGGTGGCTCTGTATTTTGTATATTTGTATCTGCATTCTTAGCTACTTTTGGGATTTTACCAGCAAATGTAATTGATACCACTAAAGATTTTGTTAGTAATATGGGATTCTTAGACTTTTATATTGCAGCACTTATTACCGGTAGTATTTTAGGAATGAACCGTTCATTGTTAATAAAAGCATCTGTGAGATTTATTCCTGTAGCTATTCTTTCAATGTTAAGCTGCTTTATTATGGTAGGGACTGTTGGTGCGCTTATAGGTAATGGATTTGGGAAATCCATATTATACATTGCCTTTCCAGTTATGGCAGGCGGTATTGGTGCTGGCGTAGTACCATTATCAACGATTTATGCGCATAGCTTAGGTGCTTCTGCAGGAAGTATTATTTCAAAATTAATCCCAGCATCCGCAATGGGTAATGTGTTGGCTATTATTGGTGCTGCACTATTAGTGAAGTTAGGAGAAAATTTTCCTAAAATCAATGGCCATGGTCAATTGATTAAAGAAAGTGATAAAAGTGGTGAAAAATTAGAAGATAAAGATACAAAACATCAAATTAATGTTATTCAAATTGGTGTTGGACTATTAATTTCTTTTTCATTCTTTATGATTGGCATTATATGTAATTATTTCGTACCTAAAATACATGCTTATGCCTTTATGATTATATTGGTTGTAATTGCTAAAATCACAAAAATTTTACCTAAATATTATGAAGAAAGTGCAATTATGTTTAATCAAGTTATTGTTAAAAATTTAACTCCCGCAGTACTTACGGGCATAGGTATCGCTTTACTTAATTTAAACGTTTTAGGTCAGGCCCTAACTTGGCAATTTATTATATTATGCTTAACAAGTATTATAACTATTTCAACGGCAGCAGGTATTTTCGGAAAATTATTTGGATTATATCCAGTTGAGTCAATCGTTACAGCAGGGATGTGTAATAATAGCATGGGAGGTACAGGCAATGTTGCCGTGTTATCTTCAGCGAAAAGAATGGAACTTATTGCATTTGCACAAATGGGGAACCGACTCGGAGGAGCAACGATACTGATTGTATCGGGATTTTTAGCACAAGTTTTCTCTTAGGTAATTAGGATTATAGGGTTGAATAATATTTCTACTAAGTTTATAAGGAGAGTATAGTTTTATAAAAATACGATTTTTCCTGATGTACACTCCATAAAGTTGGACTAAAATTTAACTTTATGGAGTGTACTTTTATAGATGATATTATAATTTTGATACTTGTCTGTATTTTAGAAAGGATGCTTATTTTTAAAATCGATAAGGGCCATATTTATCTTTATGGCCCTTGAGGAAGAAATTACTTAAAACTAAATCAAAAAATTTGTATAATACAATAACAGCCAATTACATACTAACATGTATTCATTCTTTTTACATTAAAAATGATACTTAATAAGACAGTTAAATCCCATTTACTGTTTTGATAGATTAAGGTTAATTAATAAATTAAAGCGAAGTTTCTAGTATTTTTTATAGTGATAAATGTCTTTACACCATACGTGTTTTCATACGATAAAATAAGAATTATTGAACCATGTATATACATTATAATATTGAAGAAAAAGACCATTCAATTTGGAATAGTCTGGGACAAATGACTGAAATTCTAGTAACCTATCCAATAATATTGGGGAAATTAT
>NZ_JBEZJI010000166.1:0-2694 GCF_040649435.1 Actinomadura sp. NPDC048955 | reverse complement strand
GGTTCATCACCGACGACCCGATCGCCACGTCCTCCGCACCGGTGTAGCGGTGCAGCAGGACTGCGTACGCGGCCGTCATGAGCATGTAGGGCTGAACACTTATGGCGTGTAGAAATTGAATTAAAAAGAGATATGGTTGATTATTGGAACGATTGTTTTAATGATTTACATATATTACAACCAGATTGGAAAACTATCGAACGTACTTCTGATAGAGCAATGGTTTTTATGTTGTTGAATGACGAAGAAGAATGGGGAAAATTAGAAAGGCGTACTAAGAATAAATATAAAAAATTAATTAAAGAAATATCTCCAATTGATTTAACTGATTTAATGAAATCGACTTTAAAAGCAAACGAAAAACAATTGCAAAAACAAATTAATTTTTGGCTTTCTAAATAAATGATTTTTGTTATATTTAATAATAAAAAAGGGGGAGTTCATTATGAAAAAAATAAACACTGTTGATTTAAACGAACAATTACAAGAGAATATTGCATTAGCTAGTTTAATTAAATCTAATGGAACATACTTAGGGAATAAATTTAAAGATTTAAAAGAACTTGATCCATGGAAATCGAGTGAAGATACAGGAGTTTTATATTTTATTGCTAGTTATTTGTCGAGTGAAAATATAAAACTTAGTGATAATTATTTAATAGTTTCTGATATGGATAATAGCAAAAAAGTTTATACATTTTTAAATAAAAAATTATATGTCTTTTACTTTGATAAAGAAGAAGACATAGCTAGCGTTGAAGTATTAGATAATTATAAAAAAATATCTTTTACATTAAATTATAGTCCTCGGAAATATGGAATTTATCGACTTAATAATAGTGACGGGTATGGTTTTTTAAATAGAGATTTTAATAATGTTAATGGTAGAGTCTTTGAAAACACTACCAATCCAGATGTTTCTTTTGTTACTTTAAAACTTGATTTTGTTGATTTAGAAATTTCTTCTGATAATTCTAATTTAGATATTAATTCTATTATTAAGTATGTTGAGGAATCAATTTAAAAACCATCATTTTAGGTTGCTAGTATCTTGATTTTGAACTTATGGACTGATTTATTCAGTCCATTTTTTTGTTTGCACAAAAACATGTGAAATTGTCTATAAAAGAAAACGAAGATCAATTACAAAAGCAAATAGAATTTTGGCAGACAAAAAGTAAGAAGCTATTTTAAAAATGGCTACCATTTGGCTCTCTTTTAGCTCCCAAATGGCTACCGAATGGCTATATACGGAGACATTTCTGTGCAGGATTCCTCTTATGCTCTTTAAAATACAAGAGTTACATTATACACCTATTTTTTAAGGCTTTAGCTTTTTATTAAGAAGAATAACCGAGATAGAAAAACATATTTCGTATTCTAAAAGATTTAGAAAATGAATTTTAAAATGATTTATCGTCTCTCTGTTGAACGAAAAAAGTTTTTAGTTATTTTTATACGTGGAATGATTAAATGTCCTAGAAAGGGCTTAAAATGCAAAATAAAGGAACCACTCAAAAATGAGTGGTCTGGAGAATAGCTATCATACTGTGCGATTGAAAATGAGGACTGTATTAAGCATATCACACACATTTATGCCGAGAAAATTTATTGATGTTGAGAAGAACCCTTAACTAAACTTGGAGACGAATGTCGGCATAGCGTGAGCTATTAAGCCGACGATTCGACAAGTTTAGGGATTGTTAAGGGTTCAGAGGCTCAACGTCAATAAAGCAATTGGAATAAAGCATTAAAAAATAGCCACTCAATTTTTGAGTAGCTATGTGTTGGGCGAAGAACTATTACATGTTAAAAGAATTAATGATGTTTGAGGATAATGCTATATTTTCACTTTAACATTTATTTAATTACAGTGCATTCAAAAGTATTTAACGCTGATATTTTTTGGCTTTTTTGAAACGAGTAAAACGAGTTTCTTCTTGTCTTGATACTATATATAAATAACTCGAGTTTTAAATTATCGCTTTATCCCTTGTTAATAAAGGGTTGAGGCGTTTTTTGTTGTTGAAAGAAATTTTTGGCATGAAAAAGATCGGTCATATTAGACCAAGTTTTTTGATAGTGTTATATTAATAGCAAATAAAAAAGAAGTCGCCCACTCCCCGACCAAAGTTTGTGCGCGACAACCATTCAAATTCAAAAATTAAAACAGGAGTTGTTTTTATGATTTTGTATATTTAGATATTAAACGATATTTGATTATACTTCAACATTTACATTTGACGTTTGGATGGGCGGCTTCTTAAAAAACAAATTAAGGAGTCGATTTTTTATGAGTAAAAATAATAAGCGTGTAAATTACTTAAATCATTGTAAAAATAACGATTTAGATATTTTTTCTAAAACCGGCTACTCTAATAGCCGGTTAAACCGACATACTATGTACACCCCCGAACCAAAATTAAGTTTTGACGCTATGACAATTGTTGGAAATCTTAATAAAAATAATGCTCGTAAACTGTCTGAATTTATGAGTATTGAGCCACAAATTATACTTTGGGATATACTACAAACTAAATTTAAAGCTAAAGCTCTACAAGAAAAGGTTTATATTGAATATGACAAAGTAAAAGCAGAGTCCGTGCCGGGTCACGAAGACCACGTCGTCGGTGCCGGCGCCTTCCGCGTGCTCGATCGACACGGTCTTGGAGGACGCCGGGACGAGGGTGACGG
>NZ_JBEZJI010000165.1:0-2715 GCF_040649435.1 Actinomadura sp. NPDC048955 | reverse complement strand
TGTTCAGCTTCAGGACGTTGACCCGTGGCTCGCCCATGAAGCCGAGGTCGCGGCCGTCGGTGCCGTCCTCGACCAGCCGCTTCACCTGGCCGGGGTCGCTAAATCATTTCCCTTTGGCAATCCCACAACACCTTTTTCTTCCCATACTCTCTCTAGTTCTACTTCTTTTAAACCATAAATATCTTCATAGTCTGGTATATCTATAACTCTCATTTTACAGCACCTCTTTTGATTTAATTTCTTTCTTAATTCGTTGCACAGTACCAACACCAACTTCATGTTTTAAACGTACTGCGTTACAACTCATTCCACGGTTTAAATCTTCAATAATTTGATTGTAAATATAACGACCGTACTTATCCTTTGAATCGGCACTGTACTTCTTCGGTTTACCTTTAAACCTCCCTTGCTTTTTAGCAAGTTCAATACCATCACGCTGACGTTCTTTGATGTAAGCACGTTCATTTTCCGCAACATACCCTAGCAAGTTCAACAACATGTCTGTTAAAGCTTTATCCATCAATTTGTTGCCTGTGTTGATATTAGGTAGTCCACCGATTTCAAAGTTTAAGCCACTATCTTTAAGCGTCTTAATGACATTTTGAACATCGTCATATTTACGTGAGATACGATCCAATTTATAAACAACTAATGTGTCACCAGAACGTGCCTTTTGTAAGAGTTGTTTAAACCCATCACGCTGTTCCGGTGCAACGGTACCCGACACACCTTTATCTATAAAGATAAGCCCATTATCTACACCGTTGTTCCCCAAATACTCAATTTGTAAATTGAGATTTTGTTCTTTTGTTGAGACCCTCGCATAACCTATTTTTGCCATCCATTCACCACCTAATAACTGTAAACCTTAATTGTTTAATCAAAGACCGTCACATCAACATCGATGATTGAACAATTTAAGTATACTACATTTGTTCATTATTATCAAGTAATATGACAAATAAATTGTAATATCACACTTATCACAATCGTTCAACTACCTTAAAAGAAAACATTATTAACCACCGACGTGTCGGTGGTTTAGTGTTCATGTGAATATTAAAAAAAATGATGGAGTGATGATAAATGAACACATTCGTTTTCAGAGTGATTTTAAAGCGTTTAGAAGAAAAATGTCTTAATGTACACGCGGTTAAATCTTTCGATTTTATCTATTTTAAAATATTCATATAAATAAAATTTAAATGAGAAATGGAGATTGGTAAAAATGAAAAAGAGTAATCGAAAACAACTTTTAAACTTAGTAAACAACATGTCTAAAAATATTCGAACAAATAAAAAACTTATTCCTTTTTTTTAAAAGGAATAAGTTCACCTTTTACTTATATTTTTCTTTAGTATAATCGTCTTTAGGTTTTAAAGTTACTTCTTTCTGATTTTCAGCCCATGGTAAAGAAGGGTTGCCTTTCAATGTAACATTACCATCTTTTTTAACTTCATATTTTATTTTACCCTTATTTTCTCCGGAATCTTCTAATTTCAAATCTATAGTCTTGTTTTTTTCATCAATTTTACCATTATAACTTGTATAAATCAGCCCATTTTCCGCATCATTATAGTTAGCTATGAGATCTATAACTTCATCTGTCCCTCTATCTTTATCTTTTGTCAAATCTACATCAGAACTTATCACCTTACCTATACCGCTTTCGTTTGTATCTACTCCTAAATCTTTTTTAGTGTAATCACCTTTAATGTCACCAGAGTTATACTTACCATCTTTAAATTCGTCAGTATCTTTTTTAGTTTCTTGCTTCGATTCTTCACCATTTAACTTACTTGAGCCTTCTTGTTTACCACAAGATATAAGTATGATTGCTAAACCTATCATCGAACATATAGCTAGTATTTTTTTCATTATTTCTGTCTCCTTTTTATATAAATCAAATTAACTCTATTGTACTGAATCAAAAAAGTCACATTCTGTCCATTTTATAAATTTAACCAAAAACTAAGCAAAAAAAAGTTCACTTCTTTCAAAGCGAGCATTTTCTCTAATTACAATTCATCTAATTTTCTATCAGCTATATTTTCTAAATATTTTAACATAGCATCATTATACAAAAGTTGAATAAATTGATTACGAGCGAAAGCTCGTTGAACTCAAAAAAGGGTTGGTACTAAAGACCAGCGCTTTTTCTACGTTTACTTATTGAATATCATCGTGCATTAAAAGTTTATGCAATAACTTTACATTGTGAAAAACCATTTGATTAGTTTGGTACGAATGTTCTTTAGTATCACAGAAAGCTTCCAAAGATTTCAAAATATCATTAACATAAGAATCTTCTTCAATCTCATAATGATTTAATGCAACTAATAGATCACTTACCGCACTACGTAAATGTGAATAAATATAAAATACACTATTGTCATCATCACGACTATTATATAAGTGATCATATAAATCAGATATAACCTCAAAAATATGTAGCAACTCAGTTTCAGCCATAATATCACCCCATTCCATTATACCATTATATAATATGTTTAACAAAATGCATAAATTTTTGCATACAACGTATAGTTTTAATTTTCTAAATATTCTAACAGGATGTAAAATTACCCTTAAATAGTATTATTTATACTAAAATTAAGAGGCTTGTGCCCATTTTGATTTTTGTGCCCATTTTGAATGGCACAGGGTTGAAGTTTAGAGCCCCAACGTTTTTAGACGTTTCTGTGCCTATTTTA
>NZ_JBEZJI010000164.1:0-2788 GCF_040649435.1 Actinomadura sp. NPDC048955 | reverse complement strand
TTTATTATGAATTTTTATTATTTATTTTTTTGTGTTGGCACGCTCACACGCATCATCAAAGATGATGCTTTTAACCTTGTAATCAATCATTATGCAATGAAAGATTTATATAAATATTTAGAAGATGAGATTGATAAATTTTATACATTAGAGGAAAAAAATGTCTTATCATTATGAAACGTTAATTGAATTATATAAGTTGTTTAATAACATTGGTCTAGACTTAAAGAATGAAAAATGTCTGAGCGAGTTTTTAGAAATGTATAATGATTTAACTCCAAATGAATATAGATTTGAAAAAATTGAAATAGAAAATGCTAATAAAGAAAAAACACTTAATTATATAAAATTTAATGGGTTAGAAAGCTATAAGTCAGATAATTATATGAAAAATTTCAATGAATCTTTTAAAAGAAATTGAGATTAAAATATTCAAAAATATGAAGTAAATTAAGTAATTATTCGCCTAACTTTTTTAAGGAATAGTTGAAAACAGTAACGTCGTTCTACCAATATTTTTCTTCGACTCGGTTATTAAATCGAGTCTTTGTTAGCGTAATTATTGTTGTTATATTCTTTTCGTTAAATCGTCTTTTCAGGTTTGAACTCACTGTATCTATGGTGTACAATGAAACTATAACAAATTCAAGAGCATAAGAGGAATCCTGCACAGAAATGTCTCTGTATGTAGCCATTCGGTAGCCATTTCTGTGCAAAATATTGATTTGACAGTGTCAAATGGGATTCCTATTTATGCGATAAAAATTGTTATATGTCTTCCGAACGGCTACACAAAAGCTACCGAATAGCTACCCAAAATCAAAAATGTACCCTAAATGGATACCAAAAATAAAAAATGTATACCAAATGGATACATAAAAAGGGAGCCATTTGGGAACTAAAAGGGAGCCAAATGGTAGCCATTTTTCTGAAATTCTTACAAAGAATATTATTATATTTAGACAACATTACAAATTTTTTAAGAAGTAATTTTGCTTTTCAAAATTCCAAATTGCCGTAATTGAATGAGCTTTTTGTTCTTCTTCTGTCGTTTTTTCTTCATCACTTGTTTGAATTAAGTTACCATCTTCGGCATCATCTAAATTTAAAAGTTTATGTTTTTGTTTAAGTAAACCACCGTAACTTAACATACGTTTTCTGTATAAACCTTGTTCTAAATCTTGAACAATTTCTGCATCTTTTTCATGGTTTCCTGTTAAATAATCGGACGACTTAACCGAGTATTTTGATGTCTCCTTAATTGCAGCTTGTATATCTTTATCGCCTTTTTTATTCGGTTTAATTGCTTTGATATTTGCGACAGGTTTGTAATGGTTCTGTTGCAAAGTAAAAAAATATAGCTAACCACTAATTTATCATGTCAGTGTTCGCTTAACTTGCTAGCATGATGCTAATTTCGTGGCATGGGGAAAATCCGTAGATCTGAAGAGACCTACGGTTCTTTTTATATAGAGCGTAAATACATTCAATACCTTTTAAAGTATTCTTTGCCGTATTGATACTTTGATATCTTGTCTTTCTTACTTTAATATGACGGTGATCTTGCTCAATGAGGTTATTCAGATATTTCGATGTACAATGACAGTCAGGTTTAAGTTTAAAAGCTTTAATTATTTTAGCCATTGCTACCTTCGTTGAAGGTGCCTGATCTGTAACTACCTTTTGAGGTTTACCAAATTGTTTAATGAGACGTTTGATAAACGCATATGCTGAATGATTATCTCGTTGCTTACGCAACCACATATTTCCAAATCATTCACGATTTCTTGATTTTTTTCATCATCCATCAGTTAAAAAATCAGATGATTTAACCGAGTATTTTGAAGTCTCTTTGATTGCTATAAGATTATCTAAATTATTGGTTAAAGATATTATGTTTTTTCATGTTTTGACGACGCATATTAAGTGTGTGTATTTCTTCAAGTTCAGCTTTAATCGATTGCATTAAATATCCTTGCATAGCTTCAACGGTTTCATTCTTTTGTAGCAGCATGGCTTTAAAACGTTTTAAAACACTGACAAGTTCAAATTCGACATCTTCTAAACGATAATATGTATTAAATGTGTTGTTAAAAGATTTTTTCCCTTTGAGTAAAACACTTTTAATAATACGAATTTCCCTGATTTCAAAATTACTTAAGTAATCTTTGATTTGTTGTGGCAATTCTTCAAGTACTTGGAATTTAAGTGCATCATTATTAAATTCGGATTGTTGGTGGTTTGTATGATCCGAATGATTATGGTTTGTTTGATTGTTATATGTATCATTCATATCATGCCTATCATTATTCTCAGTCTCTATATAATCAGTATTATTTAAATCAGTATCATTAGATTTTGAATTTCGAAATTCTTGTTTTTTGATTTTCGAAATTCTTGTTTTTTGATTTTCACTATTCTGGAATTTTGATTTTCGAAATTCCTTGACACTACTGTCTTCATAAGGTTTTTGGGGTTCTAGTATATATATTTTATTGGGTTTGTTTAACCCCATTCTTTCTTGTTCTAAAAGATTAAAACTTTCTAATTCCTTTTTAATTTTAGTTACTTTTTGAGTGCCACAATTTAAAAGTTCACATAAATCTTTGGTGGTAAATATTAGATATACATTTCCATTTTCATCAATCCAATTATTCATTTTAGATAATTCAAAACGATCTCTAAACATACAGTAAGCAATTTTTGAAGAATCACTAAGTTTTCTAAAATAATCATCTTCAAATAAAAATTTATATAGCTTATAAAATCTTTCTTGTTCAAATTCTTG
>NZ_JBEZJI010000163.1:0-2877 GCF_040649435.1 Actinomadura sp. NPDC048955 | reverse complement strand
GCGCGGGCGGCCGAACGCTATGAGGTGTCCTGGCCGACCGCCAAACGCTGGGCCGACAGGTACCGCCGCCAGGGCGCCGCCGGCATGGTCGACCGATCCTGTCGGCCGCATCACAGCCCATTGCGCACCCCGCAGCCTGTGGTCCGCAAGATCGTGCACCTGCGGTGGAAGCAGCGGCTGGGCCCGGTGCAGATCGCCGGACGCCTGAACATGCCGGCCTCGACCGTGCACGCCGTGCTGACCAGGTGCCGCCTCAACCGGCTCTCGCACATCGACCGCGCCACCGGCGAACCGATCCGCCGCTACGAACACGACCGGCCCGGCGCGATGCTGCACGTGGACGTCAAGAAACTCGGCAACATCCCCGACGGCGGCGGCTGGCGGTTCGTCGGCCGCCTCCAGGGCGGGCGCAACCGCGAGGCCACCGCCCGCCGCACCGGGACCCGCAGCACCCGCTATGAACCGCGCGTCGGCACCGCGTTCGTGCACACCGTCATCGACGACCACACCCGGCTCGCCTACGCCGAAATCCACGACGACGAGAAGGCCGCCACCGCCATCGGGGTCCTGCGCAACGCCGTCGCCTGGTTCGCCGCCCGCGGCGTCACCATCGAGCGAGTGCTCACCGACAACGGCTCGGCCTACAAATCCCACGCCTGGCACGACGCCTGCATCGAGTTGGGCATCCGGCCCAAGAAGACCCGGCCCTACCGGCCGCAGACCAACGGGAAGGTCGAACGCTTCCACCGCACCCTGGCCGACGGCTGGGCACTGGGCCGCTTCCACAGCTCCGAACAAGCCCGCCGCAAAGCCCTCCCAGCATGGCTGCACTTCTACAATCACCACCGGCCCCACACCGCAACCGGCGGCAAACCACCCATCACCAGATTGACCAACGTCCCTGGGCAGTACACCTAGATCGTTGATGGGAGTTTTGGGGAGCGTGTGATCAATGGTCGTAGGCGGTCAGTGACCGCTTGACGGGTGCGCCGGTCAACCAGTTGTGCCAGATGGCGGCGTTGAGGGCGCAGATCCGCTGGCAGACGCGTGTCCACAGGCCCTCGGTGGTGCGGGCGGCGTGGCGTTCCAGCCCGAACTGGTTCTTCAGGGTCCAGATCACCGCCTCGATGCGCTGACGCAGCCAGCCCGGGAACACCGCCACCGGTGGATCGGGCTCGTCGGCGCGCGGGGGCCGGATCGGCACATGGCCCAAGTTGGCGGCGGCCTTGTGCACTCCGGCGCCGGCGAACCCTTTGTCGCACACGATCGGGCACGGCCCGGGCGCGGGCGGTTGGACGTGCAGCAGGTGGATCGCCTGCAGCCGCTCGTCCAGTTCCTTGGGGTGGGCCAGGCTGAAGGCGCACACCGCGCCCTCGGTGGTGGTGACCAGCATCAGCTTGGCGCCCCAGTAGAAGGCGTGATGCGACTTGTCCATGCCGTAGCCGGCGATCTCGCCCAGCGCCGAGCGGTGCACGGTGGTGCGCGAGGCGCCGCACCGCAGCGGGGTGCCGTCCATCAAACGCAGCCGCTCCTGCCAGGACGGAACCCGCCGCACCAGCCACATCGCGGCGGCGAACAGGGCGGGCGCGGCCTCGCGCAGGTGCCGGTTGTACTCCGACTGGCCGGGCAACCGCGGGAACAGGTGCCCGACCCTGCCCGGCGCCGTCCGCAGCCACCGCCGCTCCGAATCGCACCCCAGCAGCACCTGGGCCACGGCGACGCACACCAGCTCGGCGTCGTTGAGCACCCGCTGCGGCCCGCGTCGCCGCGGCCGGTCCGCCGATGGCAGGACATGGTCGTCCAGATGGACATAGAGTGCGGTCAGAAGGGCGTCCAGGTTTGTCTTCACACACTGATCATGGGCGCCCTTCGTCATGCCCGCCGCCGGTTCAGCAAACCCCCATCAACGATCTAGGCCCGAGTGCGGAGGAGTTCTTGCGGCTGGTGACTGATCTGGTCGCGCTCACCGGCAACCCGGCGGATCCGGCGACCCGCGAGCTGGTCGACGCCCGCGAGCAGCTCACCGACAGCGCGCGAAGCGGCGACGGCCTTGCGGATTGCCCGCAACGCCTGCGAACCGGCCTGGGCCAGAGTGGTGACCAGCCGCGACACCCGGGTCGGAGGCCACCGGCCCGAACAACTCCGGTGAGGAGCGCAGCACCGCCACGTCGGCCAGGCAGTCCCCGCCCAGCGTCAGCATCACCGCCAGGTCCGCGACGACCTTGCCCGGATCGTGGGTCGCCCGCGGCGTCCGCCACCGCTCCAGCCCTGCGGAAAGTGCTTGGTCGAGCCCGGTGGCCCGGAGCGCCTCGGTCAGCAGCACCCCGCCGGCCTGCCCGACGATCCCCGCGCCGTCCGAAGACACCACGAGCTTGGCATGGCGACTTGTAGTCTTCACGCGAAAAGTGCTTTCGGACAGGTGCGGACAGGACTCTCGGCACGCGCTACCCTCCCAGCTCGGAGGCACTTTTCTTGTCTAAACGATCCCTCTCGACCCGGCGTCGGATGAAAGTCCGAGGCCGCCGAGGCCGCCGAGGGCGTCGGCGATTGTGTCGGCCACGAGCTCAGCGTATTCGCCGTCGGGGTCCAGGTCGGGGTCGAAGATGCAGACGTCGGCGCCGATCGCTTCATCAGCCAGTTCGCTGAGCAGCGCGGTCAGTTGTCCGCGGTCGAGCCCGCCGGGATCGGGGCTATCGACGGCCGGCATGATCGACGGGTCAAGAACGTCGACGTCGATGTGCAGCCAGTAGCCATCGAGTTCCTCGGCGGCGAGTGTCTCTCTGATCACGCGGAGGGTGCCCGCAGGGTCACTGATCCACTGGCTCGCTGGTGCCACCACGGCCAGTACCTCTCGCGCCCCTTCGAGTCCTTCGTCGT
>NZ_JBEZJI010000162.1:0-2909 GCF_040649435.1 Actinomadura sp. NPDC048955 | reverse complement strand
CGAATAAAGTAGAAAAAAATCTAAATAAATTAGATGAAGTTAACGCTAATGTAAATCCTTCTACAGAGAAAGCTACAATTGAATATAACCCCAATGTTACATCATTAGAAGATATTGCAAATACAATTCAAAAAACAGGTTATGGAGTTTTAACCGAAAAAGTGGATCTCGATGTAATGGGAATGACGTGTGCAGCTTGTTCGAATAAAATCGAAAAAGTTTTAAATCGAATCTCAGGTGTAAATAAGGCTACAGTTAATTTAACCACAGAAAGTGCTACTGTAGAATACAACCCTGATATGACGTCTGTAGATGAATTTCAACAACGTATTAAAAACCTAGGGTATGAGGCACAACCTAAAAAAGAAGCATCAGAAAAAAGTTCCCAAAAAGAAAAACAATTAAAACGACAGTTAATTAAATTAGTTGTTTCAGCTGTTTTAGCAGCTCCATTGTTAATGACAATGTTCGTTCATTTATTTGGTATTCAAATACCACATATATTTATGAACCCGTGGTTCCAATTTGTATTAGCAACGCCTGTTCAATTTGTTATTGGTTGGCAATTTTATGTAGGCGCTTATAAAAACCTTCGTAATGGGTCAGCAAATATGGATGTTCTTGTCGCTTTAGGTACAAGCGCAGCCTTCTTTTATAGTATTTATGAATCGATTAAGTGGTTAATTAATACAAATTATGAGCCACACCTATATTTTGAAACAAGTGCTGTATTAATTACTTTAATTCTTTTCGGAAAGTATTTAGAAGCACGTGCTAAAACACAAACAACAAATGCGTTAAGTAAATTGTTGAATTTACAAGCTAAAGAAGCACGTATATTACGCAACGGTGAAGAGACTATGGTTCCTTTAAGTGAGGTAAAAGAAGGAGACTATTTAGTTATCAAACCAGGAGAAAAAATACCAGTAGATGGCAAAATAATTAAAGGTATGACTTCAATTGACGAGTCAATGTTGACAGGTGAATCTATTCCTGTTGAAAAAATGCAAAATGATAATGTTATAGGATCAACAATGAATAAAAATGGAGCAATTACTGTTGAAGCAACAAAAGTTGGTAAAGATACAGCTCTTGCCTCCATTGTTAAAGTTGTCGAAGAAGCGCAAGGTTCTAAAGCGCCAATACAAAGACTAGCAGATATTATTTCTGGATATTTTGTACCTATCGTTGTAGGTATCGCGATTTTCACATTTATTATATGGATTTCATTAGTTCAGCCGGGACAATTTGAACCAGCCTTAGTTGCTGCAATAGCAGTATTAGTTATCGCTTGTCCTTGTGCGTTAGGCTTAGCTACGCCTACTTCTATAATGGTGGGTACCGGAAAAGCTGCTGAAAATGGCATTCTATTTAAAGGTGGAGAACACATTGAAGGTACACACGCTATTAATACAGTTGTTTTAGATAAAACTGGCACTATAACAAATGGCACACCTGAAGTCACTGATTTTAGTGGAGATGATCAAACATTACAATTGTTAGCTAGTGCAGAAAAAGGTTCTGAACACCCACTAGCTGAAGCTATCGTAAGTTATGCTAAAGAAAAATCATTAGAATTTTTAGAAGTAGACCATTTTGAAGCTATACCAGGGCGCGGTATAAATGCAACAATTGATGGTAAAGAACTTTTTGTCGGAAATCGAAAACTAATGAGTGAAAAAGGAATCCAAACTAATGAAGCTGAAACAAATCTCGCTCAATTTGAAAAAGAAGGAAAAACTGCAATGCTTATAAGCGTAGATAACGAATTGAGAGGGGTTGTCGCTGTAGCTGATACAGTTAAAGATACTGCCCAACAAGCTATTCAAAAACTTCATGAATTAGGTATTGAAGTTGCTATGTTAACTGGTGATAACAAACGTACCGCACAAGCAATAGCAAAACAAGTTGGTATAGACACGATTATTGCAGAGGTTTTACCAGAAGAAAAAGCTTCTAAAGTAGCAGAAATTCAATCTGAAGGTAAAAAAGTAGCTATGGTTGGAGATGGTGTCAATGATGCTCCAGCACTAGTTAAAGCAGATATTGGTATTGCCATTGGTACAGGTACAGAAGTTGCAATCGAAGCTGCTGATATAACTATTTTAGGAGGAGACCTTTTATTAATTCCAAAAGCAATAAAAGCAAGTAAATCTACAATTCGTAATATTCGCCAAAATCTATTTTGGGCGTTTGGTTACAATGTTGCAGGTATCCCTATAGCAGCAATTGGTCTGCTAGCACCTTGGGTTGCGGGAGCAGCAATGGCTTTAAGTTCTGTAAGTGTTGTCACAAACGCTTTACGTCTAAAACGTATGAAATTATAAGAATCTTATATTTCTTGAAAGGAGGTGACAACATTGACTAACGAAGTTATTAATGTAGAAGGTATGAGCTGTGACCATTGCAAGCATTCAATTGAAAAAGCATTAAATGGATTAGATGGTGTAACATCTTCAGAAGTAAGCTTGGCGAATGGGAATGTGGAAGTTGAATTTGATGAAAATCAAGTAGCTTTCAACGACTTTAAAGAAGCTATTGAAGATCAAGGTTACGATGTAATTAAATAATTTAAATAGTTGGGCATATCGTTTAATGATATGCCCTTATTAAAAATTAAGGAGGATAAAAATATGAATCATAATCATGAATATCATTCAAACAAACCCGAAATTAAAGCAAATGTTGTATATAGAGATGGTAATATAGAAATTACGTTAGAAGATGAATTTAATAATGCCCCATTATTAGATACTATGCATGAAAAAGAAATGCATTTCGTTTTAGTATCTAATGACATGGAGAAATATTACCACCTACACCCTCAAAAAAAGCATGAAGGTTTATTTATAATTAACCAACAATTAGAGCCAGGAACTTACCAGGCTTTTGTTGATGTTACACCAAAA
>NZ_JBEZJI010000161.1:0-2947 GCF_040649435.1 Actinomadura sp. NPDC048955 | reverse complement strand
CCGCTGGTTTGGGTCCCGACGCGGATCTCGCCGCCGGAGGGCTCATTGAGAGAGGAGACTCCGAAGGCGGCGCCGGCGATCAGGAGGATGGCGGTTCAAATTCTAATATAGATTATAGAGTCAACAAACTAAAAAAAGATTTGATTGATTACAAAACTAGAGAAAGCTTTGTAACCGCTAAGTTATTTTATGTAGGTAATATGGTTAAGCACAATACAAAATCATCAATAGAATTTAAAGAAGTCATTGAAAATAGCGAAAATTATATTACTTATTTTCCGGAAAAAGAATTGATAACTAAAAGTATTTTAGAAAAGAAACCGATAGTTGAATTTAAAAAAAATCAAAAGATTTATAATAAGGAAAAGAAATTCTTTGATAAATTCATCGAAAGTTGTGAAAAAATTAGAAACTCTTAGATAACATTTATACACATACACACTCACATACACATAACCACACATATATGTGTGCGCGTGTATGAATATGGGTATAAATATTTAAACGAACTATTTTCAATTGGAGGTCTCAAGGTTATGGCATTTAATAAAAAAAATAACGAAAATGTTGAGGAAAATAATATCAAAAAAGCTTTAGAGGAAGCAGAGTCACCCAAGACATCATATAGAAATATAGAAATTAAAAAGAAAGAAGTCAGAGAAAAGAAAGTAAGATATCAATTTATGTTGCAACCGTCTGTGAGAAAGAAATTAGAACATTTAGTAAAAGAAAATAATTATCCATCTTCATCTGAATTTGTGAATGATCTAATAAAGAGACTTTAGGAAATTAAAGTTTGTCTTCTTGGGAGACAAATGTTATAATCAAATTATAGTAAGGCTTATAACAATATTGGATTACTAAGTTGGTTTTACATACTTTAATAATGGAGGAAGATAATGAATGAAAAAAATACAGGGAGTTCTATAAATAGTAGAGAAGTTACACCTAATGGATCATATTCCAGTTTAAGAGATCGTAGTTCTATTAAGATACATCGTTCTCATAAACCTCTATTAGACTATCTCGCTTACGAACATCACTGCAATAAAATAGATTTTATAGATGAGTTACTTGAGTATTATGCAGAAAAGAAATATCCCGAAATTCTTGAAGATTTTAAAAACGGTAAACTATAGACAATATCGAATTCAAGATATTGTCTTATATTCAAACTTATTGTCTGCCGAGAAGACAATAAGGAGACGGGAAATTGAGTAAATTAAACCTTATTGCGCTTATAGATATGATGAGCGGTCTTAAAGAACATGAATGTAACTCTTTGAAGGAGATGTCTTATGAAAAAGTTGAGAAGTATTACATTAATCATTATCAGCAACAAGATGATGAGCAAATTCAAATAAGTTACTTTTAAAAAATAGTATAATTGGAGGAATTAAATTGAAAGAGTATATTAAATGGTTTTTAGAAGATGTATTAGGGAAGCCGTATAAAGATATGAGTACGATTAAATTGTGGCAAATTGAAAAGAAAAGTGTACAAAGAAATGAAATTATTACAAATATTAAGAGTATCAATATTTTGGAAAAGTAAATGAATATATATGGTATTCTATGATGTGAAATATATTAAATATGTTAAAAAATGAGGTGTATTGACATGTTAGCAATCATTATAGGATTTCTGGTTGGGGTTATTGGTGTAAGTATTATTAGAGTAATATGGTATGTATTTAGTTGGATATTAATTAAGACAGTATTAACAATACGCAAATTAAGTGATTGTTTACAAGACGGAATTATTAATTTCGTGAGTGTGCTATATGGAAATATCAAAGACGTTATTAATAATCAACATGAATATAGTATGAGAAATAGAAATCAAAGATAAAAACTTCATAAAAAGAAAGAGCGTCATTTAGATGTTACTACAAAAACATTATGACAAGTTAAAATTTGTCATTAATCATGGTAGCGATGAACAGCTACGTGATATTGGACTCGACCAAAGGACAATATCACGTTTAAGAGAAGATATTAGCTATATACAAGAAGTGAAACTGTCCACCGCACTTAAATTATATCATTTTTATTTCGACTATTGAGCTACAATTGTAGGAATTGATATAGGAACTAGCGAGTTTTTAAACGCATCCGATTTATCTATGAAAAAATATACACAGACCATAGTGAAGAGGTTTCAAGAATCATCAATAAATATAAAAATCGTTTAAAAGATAGAAACATGGATGCAGGAAAAATTGAAAGGAAGTTTTTAAAGGTATTAAAAAAACATATTAATAGTGTTATCAAAGAATTATTAGAATTATATCCTTATCCACGTATTTTTATTATAGGTAAAGGCAGTAGTATAAACGAACGAGACTCAATCTATGGAAAAGTTTTTGCGATGACACACAAGTGTCTATATAAAGCGATTGAAGACTATGATGAGATTGTTCTGATAGATGAACAGTTTACATCTTTAATTTGTCCTAGATGTAACCATACAAATAAGAAAAATAGGACAAAAAACAATCGTTTTCATTGTCAATCTTGTGGTTATGAACATCCAAACGACAACGTCGTAGCGTCATACAACATAGCTCAAAGATTTTGGAAGAGTAATGTAACCGGTAAAAAGTAGAAAAACTATTCTAAAAGAATTGAGATGATTATTTGTATGTCTAATTCATTTAAGTGATAGTTCTACTTTTATACACGTTAAGAAATCGATTATTTATCATATGATACGATGGGGATGTCTCACTATTTCTATTGAGCTTTTAATCACGAATAAATACGAACATACACATACACATACACATACCAATACACATGTGTATGTGTATTTATTGCTGACAGAATTGAATAGTAAATTTCAGAATATACTTTAGACAAGAGGAGAATTTAATAATGAAGAAATTTAGTTTAGGATTCACAACTACAAGTCTTATTGCAACAACTTTGATTACGGGGAGTCCTAT
>NZ_JBEZJI010000160.1:0-3048 GCF_040649435.1 Actinomadura sp. NPDC048955 | reverse complement strand
GCACGCGGCGGCCGGCCCGCAGAACCACTGGTTCTACCTGCTCGCGGAGGGCTCGAACCCGTCCAACGGCAACCCGACCAGCCCGACCTGCAACAGCTCCACCGTCACCGGCATCGGCATCCAGAAGGCCGGCCAGATCTTCATGGGCGGCCTGAACCGCAAGGTGACGAGCTGGAGCCACGCCCGCGCCCGCGTCGAGACGATCAACGCGGCGCTGCAGCTGTTCCCCGGCTCGGCCACCGAGTGCAACGCGGTGAAGGCCGCGTGGAGCGCGATCAACGTCCCCGCGCAGAGCGGCGAGGCGTCCTGCGGCACCCAGCAGAACGACTTCTCGGTCACGCTGAGCCCCGGCTCGGGCAGCGCCCAGGCGGGCGGGACGGCGACCGCCACGGTCGCCACCCAGACCACCGGCGGCACCGCCCAGCAGGTCTCGCTGTCGGCGACGAGCAGCCCGTCCGGCCCGACCGCGTCGTTCTCCCCGGCCACGATCACCTCGGGCCAGTCGTCCACGATGACCGTCACCGTCCCGGCCGGGACCGCTGACGGCACCTACAAGCTGACCGTTCTCGCCGACGGCGCGTCCGTCGACCGCACGGCCACCTACACGCTGACCGTCGGGCAGGGCCAGCCCGGCACCGTCTACTCCGACGACCTCGAGTCCGGGACGGGCTGGACGACCAACCCGAACGGTACCGACACCGCCACCGCGGGCCGCTGGGAGCGCGGCACCCCGCAGCCGACGAGCTACTCCGGCACCAGCCTGCAGCTCGCCGCCGCGGGCGGCAGCGGCGCCCTCGTGACGGGCGCGGCCGCCGGAACCGACGCCGGGACCTACGACCTCGACGGCGGCGTCAGCAGCGTCCAGTCCCCGGCGATCAGCCTGCCGAGCGGCACCCTGTCGCTGAAGTTCTCCTGGAACTTCGCCTACCTCAACAACAGCTCGACCGACGACTACCTGCGCGTCCGCGTCGTCGGCGCGAACGGGTCGAGCACCGTGCTGAACCAGAGCGGCGCCGCGGCCAACAAGGCCGGGGCGTGGCAGACGGCGACGTACGACCTGTCGGCCTACGCCGGCCAGTCGGTCCGCATCCTCGTCGAAGCGGCCGACAACGGCACCGCCAGCCTCGTCGAGGCCGGCATCGACAACGTCTCCGTCACCAAGGCCTGACCGCCCCCCGCCCGCGGCCCGTGACGGGGCCCGCTCCCCCGTCGCGGGCCGCGCCCCTACCTGGAGGAACGCATGAGATCGCGCATGATCGCGGCCTTGGGCGCGGCGGCCCTCGCGGCGTCGGCCCTGCTCGCCCCCTCGGGCGCGGCGGCAGCGCCCGCCACGCTGGCCGCCCCCGACATCCCGCTCGCGAACGTCAAGGCGCACCTGTCCCAGCTGCAGAGCATCGCCACCGCCAACGGCGGCAACCGCGCGCACGGCCGCACCGGCTTCCGCGCCTCGATCGACTACGTGAAGGGCAAGCTGGACGCCGCCGGATACCAGACGAGCGTCCAGTCGTTCACCTACAACGGCTCCACCGGCTACAACCTCATCGCCGACTGGCCCGGCGGCGACACGAACAACATCCTCATGACCGGCGCGCACCTCGACAGCGTCACGGCCGGGCCCGGCATCAACGACAACGGCTCCGGCTCCGCCGCGAACCTGGAGGTCGCCCTCGCCGTCGCCCGCGAGAGGTACGCGCCCAAGCGGCACCTGCGGTTCGGCTGGTGGGGCGCCGAGGAGCTCGGCCTCGTCGGCTCGACCAACTACGTCAACAACCTCCCCTCCACCGAGCGGTCGAAGATCAAGGGCTATCTGAACTTCGACATGGTCGGCTCCCCCAACCCCGGCTACTTCGCCTACGACGGCGACGGCTCCAGCGGCAGCGGCGGCCCCGCCGGATCCGCCGAGATCGAGCAGACGCTGCGCGCCCACTTCCAGTCGATCAACGTGCCCGTCCAGGACACCGCGTTCGACGGCCGCTCCGACTACGGGCCGTTCATCCGGTACGGGATCGCCGCCGGCGGCCTGTTCACCGGCGCCGAGGGACGCAAGACGACCCAGCAGGCGCAGCTGTGGGGCGGCCAGGCCGGCGTCGCGTTCGACCGCTGCTACCACTCGTCGTGCGACACCACGTCCAACATCGACGACACGGCGCTCGACCGCAACGCCGACGCCATCGCCCACGCCGTCTGGACGCTCGGCGGCGACGGCGGCACCACGGAACCCCCCGGCGACACCGTCTTCTCCGACGACCTCGAATCGGGCACCGGCTGGACCGCGAACCCGAACGGCACCGACACCGCCACCGCGGGCGCCTTCGAGCGCGGCACCCCGCAGCCGACCAGCTACTCCGGCACGAGCCTCCAGCTCGCCGCCGCGGGCGGCAGCGGCGCCCTCGTGACGGGCGCGGCCGCCGGAACCGACGCCGGGACCAACGACCTCGACGGCGGCACCACCACCATCCAGTCGCCCGCGATCGCGCTGCCGGCCGGCTCGAAGACCCTGTCGTTCTCCTGGTACCTCGCCCACCTGAACAACAGCTCCACCGACGACTACCTGCGGGTGCGGGTCGTCGGGCCGAACGGCTCCACGACCGTCCTCAACCAGGCGGGCGCGGCGTCCAACCGGGCCGGCTCCTGGCAGACGCAGACCGCGGACGTCTCCGCCTACGCGGGCCAGACCGTCCGCATCATCGCCGAAGCCGCCGACAACGGCACCGGCAGCCTCGTCGAGGCCGGCCTCGACAACCTCAAGATCACCAAGTAGCCGCAGGCCAGGGGCCGGTTTCAGAGTTTTGCACGGCCCCGTTCACACAACTGAAAATCCAGTGGCGGATGGATCCGTTGACACCCTCCCACCCGCCGCGATCAACTCATGAACAGCCCGACCCCCCACCCCCAGGGCCGTTCACCAGCGAGACGGGGCCCGCCCCCCGCCCGAAAACGCCCCTCCGGCACTCTCCCCTTCTAGTGGTCGTCGCAACACCCTTGCTGAGGGGTCGCGATGGACTTCGAGATTCGGAAGGACCGGAGGCCGCAGGGCCGAAAGAAGTT
>NZ_JBEZJI010000159.1:0-3051 GCF_040649435.1 Actinomadura sp. NPDC048955 | reverse complement strand
ACGGTCGCCGACCGTGCCCGGCTCGGCGGTGTCGAGGGCGAACTCCCAGCGCTCGCCGTACTCGGCGCCGGGCAGCGTGAACTCGACCGGCTCCGCGTCAGGGCTCCTCGCCGGGACGGAGCACCCCATAGCCGCTTTACCAGAGTCGGCTCACCCGCCCGGCGAGAGAGGAGCGTCACCATGCCCGCACAGGCCAACAACGTAATCCGAGCCGTGGAAGAAGCCCTCTGCTACGCGCTCAACAGTCCAGTATTTTTGGCCGCGCTCAACAACTGCGTGCCCGCTACTCAGCAGTTCGAGGTCACCGAGATCGACCCACTGAGCGGGTTCACCCTGGAGCGGGGCACTGAGATCGTACTGCGCGACGAGTACTCGCAGTGCCTCACACGTTTGCACGTCAAGGTCGGCCCCCCGCAAGAGTCACGGACCCTGGTGCCACTCGAAGCGATCGCCTGATTCTGCCCGCGGGGTGGCCGCCGTATTGGGTGGTCACCCCGTGTAGCCGAGCGTCAGCGACCCTTCTTTCTCGAGATCATCTGGCCTCATGAGCAACGGGCTACGCAGGGAGCCGTCAGCGTCCCCATCCGCGACAGCGCCACGGGCACTACCCCGCGGGTCACACCGGTA
This sequence comes from Actinomadura sp. NPDC048955, assembly GCF_040649435.1. NCBI lineage: Bacteria > Bacillati > Actinomycetota > Actinomycetes > Streptosporangiales > Thermomonosporaceae > Actinomadura > Actinomadura sp. NPDC048955. The sequence goes on along the minus strand of NZ_JBEZJI010000159.1, from coordinate 2,424 downwards.
CCTCGCCAGCTAACCGTGCTCGAACTCCGGCCGCGTCCTTCCTCGGAAAGGGCAGAGCCCGCCCTTAGAAAGGCCTCCAGGTGAAACACCCCCCTACGGCCGTGCCCGCACGACCTCCGTTTCACTGGCACGATCTTCCGCCGACCGTTCGCGATCATGCCTGCGTGCGGATAGCCAGCCAGGCCGCCGCAGCCTGGACGAGCCGAACCGACCCGTGCGCCTCCCCCTCTCGGCGCGAGACCGAACGCATCGTGCAGGAAAGCCGTGTGATCATCGCCGCTCTGATCGACCTGCTACTCGGTGGTCAAGTCAGCGACAACGCTGAGGCGATCGCCGACCAGGTCATCGGCGCTGACCGCAGGCCCGATGCCGACCTTATCGAGGAGACCATCAACGCCTTCGTCGCGGAGACCACTGGGGGCGCATCGCCGCTGGCCACGGTAAAGATCAATAGGGACACCCTGCAGTGTCCCGCCTGCGGAACCCGAGACAAGATCTTCGAGGATGCGCGCGGTGTCCAGCACAACGAGATCTACGTCGAGCACGGCCGCCTGAAAATCGCCATCGACCTCGATGCCCCCAACAAAGGCTTCGTCCACCAGCAGTACGTCTGCGACGCCTGCCAGACCCCGGTGGCCCTCCCCTACGTTCCCGAGGAATCCCCTGCCGGTCAGACGTAGGCGCCGACGGCTGTCACGCGGGCCCAACTCAGAAGAACCAATCCAGGCGCGCTGGTCCCGGCACCTCCAGCCGTTCGCCGCTCTTGAACCCACGGCACCTGAGGAGCACGAGGCCTCGGCACGCAGCGATCCTCATACACGTTCTCAATGTGGTGGCCCAGCCACTGCCGCTTCCCCATTCCCGCCGCGAGCACCAGGCCGAATGAGCGAAGGAGCAAATGTGAGTACCTCAGCCAGGACCTCCGCCAAGTACTCCGGCCCCCCGACCGCGAACATACAGGCGGTATCTACCGGTACCGGTAACGACGACCCATCGGTGGAACATGACGTCGCCGACGCCCCCCAGCACCACGACTTCCCCACAAATCCCCTCCCGACCGCAGGCACTACCGAAGACGATGCCGAACCGGAACCGGTGGACTTGACGATCCTTGCCGAGCGGGCGCTGCTCGGCGAGGTTCTGCACCTGGCCGCCGCTGGGCAGAACCCCATCCCGACACTCACCCGGTGGGGTCTTCGCCCGCACGACTTCTATCGTCCCTATCATCAGGCGGCGTTCCGAGCGATGGACTCTGTGTCGCGCACGGGTCGCGCGCCTCATCCTGGTCTGGTGCTCACGCAACTACCCGCAGATCAAGAGCTGGAAAGTAGAGTGGCGCGTGACGGGCTACACCTGATCGAGCTGATGGAGGCCGCCGCAAGCCGCAGGAGTCTCCCCGCGACGGCCCGGATGGTTCTCGAAGCCTCCATCCGCCGCCTCATCGAGCGATGGAGCATTCGAATCGCGCAGGTGGCCGAACGGCACGATGAGGCGGCAGAAGTCGATGTCGCTGCGGTCACCGAACACGTGCGGGCGGCGGCTGCCCAGATCCGCGGCCACCAGGAGCGGCTGCAGGCGCTACCCCGCGTTCCACGTACCGCAGCCCTGTCCGCACCGCCGGCGCCACGCCGCCTACTGCGCGAAACCCAAACGACGGCCGCCGCCGTGAGGGTAGAGTTGCAGCTGCTGGCCAGCCTGATCGCCTATCCGGTGTTCATCGACCAGACCGTCTCCTCTCTAGACCCACACCACCTCTCGCCCGGCCTCCCCCGCGCTCTGTATCAGGTGCTGCTCGGCCTGCGCGAGGCCGACGCCCGGATCGACCTGCTCACCGTGGCCTGGCAAGCACGTCTCCACGGCTTGACAGACGCCGACCGGGTGCCTGCGCTACTCGCAGCTGGGGTGCCATGGCCGCTAGAGCTGGCCCGGCGCGTCCACGCGCACGCCATTGTCGACCTGACGACGGACGCGGCCCACCTGCTCAAGACGATCGCCTACGAGCTCAGGTTTACATCGCACTACATGCTCGAACTCGCCACAGGCGTGCTAGAGCAGTTGCTCCACCATGTGACCGGCTACACACGTGCCTACCGCCCCGAATCGATGACGATGGACCACCAATTGCGAGTGGCGTGACGCTCTTTCACTACCCGTTCGCCTAGGGTCCCGACAGGGGCGGCTCGTACCGGACGCCGCTGCGGATGCGACCGCTGACGAAGCACCGAGCGCGTCCACACGGAGTGAGGTCGAACGCGCTCGCCACCGGTAAATGAAAGGGATATCCAGGAGAGCGACCCGTCGGTGGCCGTCTTCAACGGTCAAGCGCTGGGGGCTAGTCTGCCTCTCTTCCCGGCGAATCCGACACTGCCGCCGCCCGCCGGGTGCCGCAAACCCTCCGGCTTTCAGACCGTCTCCTGAGCAGTG
>NZ_JBEZJI010000158.1:0-3255 GCF_040649435.1 Actinomadura sp. NPDC048955 | reverse complement strand
GGAGGACCCTAGGACCAGTAGCGGGGGCAGGATTTGAACCTGCGACCTCTGGGTTATGAGCCCAGCGAGCTACCGAACTGCTCCACCCCGCGGTGATGTCTTAACTGTATGGGGTCGGGGTGGCTTAGGCAAACGGGTTTGGGTGGGGGGCTTGGAGGGCGGCGGTGAGCATGGCGGTGAGGTCGGTGGTGAAGGTGTGGTGGTCGGGGTGGGGCGGGGGTGCGTCGGGCGGGTGGGTGCGGGTGGCGCGGTCGGCGAGGGCGGCGGTGAGGAAGGCGATGAAGAGGGTGATGCGTTCGAGGGCGAGGGGTTCGGGGAGGGCGGCGCGGCAGGCGGTTTCGAGGAGGTGGAGTTGTTGTTGGAGGGCGGTGTCGTGGAGGAGGGGCGGGGGGCGGTGGTCGCGGATTCCGGCGCGGCCGGCGAGCTGGGCGGTGATGCGGAGGAAGTCGCGGCCGTGGGGGGTGCGGAGTTCGTCGGCGGTGGGGCGGACGATGGCGTCGACGATGGCGTGGGGGTGGTCTGGGTGGAGTGTGGGGAGGGTGGCGGTGCGGGCGGGTTCCATGCGGGTGACGCCTGCGCGGAGGATGGCGTTGAGGAGGCCGTCGCGGGAGCCGAAGTGGTAGGTGACGGCAGAGTCGTTGGCTTGTCCGGCGAGGGCGACGATGTCGCGGGTGCGGGTGGCGTCGATGCCGTGGGCGGCGAAGAGGTGGGCGCCGGCGTGGATGAGGGCGTGGCGGGTGGCTCTTGCGTCTTTCGGCACGCCGGTGATACTAACAGGGGGCGTTAATAACGTCGCCTGTTAGAACCGGAGGCCGGCCGTGGCGGACGTCTACGACCCTTTCGATCCCGGCTTCCAGGCCGATCCCTATCCGGCGTACCGGCGGCTCCGGGACGGCGAGCCGGTGCACCGGCACGGTGAGCCGCCGTTCTGGGCGCTGTCGCGGTTCGAGGACGTCTGGGCGGCGACGCGGGACGCGGAGACGTTCTCGTCGGCGCAGGGCCTGACGTTCCATCCGGACGAGATCGGCATGCTGGGCCTGGCCCCGACGATCGTGATGCTGGATCCGCCGCGGCACGCGGTCCTGCGGCGCCTGATCAGCCACGGGTTCACGCCGCGCCGGACGGCCGCGCTCGAAGACCTCCTGCGGGGGTTCGTCCGGTCCCGGATCGCGGTGATGGAGCGCACGGCCGCCGACGGAGGGACGCCGGACCTGCACCGGGACTTCTCCTCGCCGCTGCCGACGTTCGCGCTGGCGCATCTGCTCGGCGTCCCGGAGGCCGACCGCGCGCGGTTCGACCCGTGGGTGTCGGCCCTCACGACGTTGCAGGACGAGAGGTTCGGCCTGCGCTCGATGCGGGACGGGGCGGTGAACGCGGTGGCGGAGATGTTCGGCTACTTCACCGACGTGATCAACGCGCGTCGCGCCGACCCGTCCGACGACCTGGTCAGCGCGCTGACGGCGGCGGAGGTGGACGGGGAGCGCCTCACCGACTGGGACATTCTCGGGTTCTGCTTCGTCATGGTGGCGGGCGGCAACGACACGACCGGGAACCTGATCTCGCACGGCGTGGCGCTGCTGGACGGCGACCACGGGCAGCGCGAGCGCCTGGCGTCCGATCCGTCACTGATCCCGAACGCCCTGGTGGAGTTCCTGCGCCTGGAGAGCTCCGTCCAGGCGCTGGCCCGGACGACCACGCGCCCGGTCACGCTGCACGGGACGCGGATCCCGGAGGGCGAGAAGGTGATGATGCTGTTCGGGGCGGCGAACCGGGACGAGCGCGAGTTCGGCCCGTCCGCGGGCGAACTGGACGTCACCCGTGAGATCCCGCGCCATCTGGGCTTCTCCAGCGGCGTGCACTTCTGCATCGGGTCGCACCTGGCGAAGCTCCAGGCCCGCGTCGCGCTGGAGGAGCTTCTCCAGGCCCATCCCCACATCGGAGTGGACCTGGAGAGCGCCGAGCGCATCCAGTCGCCCTTCACCCGCGGCTGGGTCTCGCTACCGGCCACGGGCATCAGGGAGCGGCCGTGAACCGGGGCCGTCAGAGCGGGACGAAGGCCCCGTCCTCCTGGCAGGCCGAGACCGTCGCGGTGGCGAGGTCGTAGTACCAGAGGTGCATGCGCAGGCGTCCGGCGCGCAGGCTCTTGGTCACCGCCGGGTAGCGCCGCAGCTTGTCCGCCTGGGCGAGCAGATGCTGGTGCCCGGGGTCCGCGTCGGGGGTGTGCAGGCGGCGCCAGTGGTGGGTCTGGAGCAGCCACAGCCACATCGTCGGCGCCGTGCGCGGGGCCTGTGAGCGGGTCCGCGCCTGGACGGCGCCGCACTGGGTGTGGCCGCACAGGATCATGTCGGTGATGCGCAGGACGTTGACGGCGTATTCCACGGTGGCGGCCTCGGCGGTGAGCCGTCCGATCCGGTGCGGCGGGATGACGTTTCCGGCGGTGCGCAGTTCGAACAGTTCTCCCGGGCGGGCGCCGGTCAGCTGCGTCGGGACGAGCCGGGCGTCGGAGCAGGCGATGAACATCGCCTGCGGCGCCGGGGCCTGGGCGCCGCCGGACGGGTGGCCGCCCTGGCGCTGCGGGGCGAGCCGGGCATGGTCGATCAGGGGTTGCATGGGAGCGGATCCTTCGCTTCGGATGAAGAACCAGACGAGGTCAGGTGCGGGCACGCGGGACTCGCACGCGTGGGACCGCGCGCTCGTCCACGTGGGCGTCCGGTATTAGCAGCGCAGGATCTGCGATCGATTGCGGGACGGCACCGCGGGGCCCCTGGCCGTCGAGGGCCTGCCGGGGCCGGTCGCGGGGCGTCTGGCGACGGCGGTGGCGGCGGGAGCGGCGCCGCTGGGCGGGAAGTGCGCGGCGCCTCCGAAGAAGGAGCCGTGGTCGGCCTCGCAGTGTTCGGCGCACGGCGAGGCGAGGGGCTCCGCGTCAGGGGCGTGCGCGCAGGTCGCCGGGGCGATCGGCCGGTCGGCGTCAGCGATGTAGGCGGCGCTGCCGCGATGGCCGCTGGAGTGGCTCACCCCGTGCAGCAGCAGGACCAGGGGGATCACCGCCAGCACCCATGCGCGCCTACTCCGCGCACGCGGCCGGACAGCCCTGGTCGCACGCTTTCCCACACCTCAAAGATTACCCATAGTGATGGCCTGATACTAGCTGTGACCGGTAAGGGGGTCCTGCCCTGGTCACGGCCGCGGGCCCGCACCCGTCCATGCCGACCATGGCCTTCTCCCCCGTGTTTCTGCAGGCGGGATCGCCGATCG
>NZ_JBEZJI010000157.1:0-3278 GCF_040649435.1 Actinomadura sp. NPDC048955 | reverse complement strand
CGGCCCGGTTTTGGGCCGCCCTTCAAAGCCCGCACGTGCGAGCTGTCGATCACCGCCCTGGACCAATCCAGCTGCCCGGCGGCATGCAGCTCCTCCAGCAGCAGACGGTACAGCCGCTCCCAGACGCCTGCCTGATGCCACTCGGCCAACCGCCGCCAGCACGTCATACCCGACCCGAACCCCAGCTCCTGGGGCAGGAACTCCCACCGGATCCCGTGTGCAACACGAACAAGATCCCGCACAGCACCTTGCGGTCGTCCAACCGCCCACGCCCAGCATGGCGCTTACGGCGCTCCACCCTCGGCAGCAGCGGCTCAACCCGCTCCCACAGGCCGTCACACGCGACCCACGGGGGTTACTCGCCCTTACACACCCGCCCACACCACACCCCGACCATCACCACATGTCGCACAACATACACATTTTGTTATGACCTCTTAAGGCAGGGCGCGAGGCCCGGCGTCGCCGGGCCCTCGCAAGGTGAAGGCACTCAGAAGGTACTGATGTCCCAGACGCTCTCGCCGTCGAGTTCGTCGTCGTCCTTCTTCGGGTCGTCCTTCTTGGGGTCGCTCTGGCGGATCCCTAAGAGTGTTTTGTCTGGAGTGAGTCGCTCTGGATGCCCAGGGCGGAAGGTGGTGTCGCCGAACACCTGCACCGGGGTGTCCCGGCGGGAGAGCAGGTCCAGGCCGACGAGGGCCTCGTGGTAGGCGGCTCTGGCGCCGGGTCGCGAGGCCACCGCGGTGAACAGGCCGGTTTCGGCTCGATGGCCAGGTGGGCTTTGAAGCCGTCCTGGCGATGGCTGCGGGTCTTGCGGACGCGCCGGGCTTGGGGTCGACGGTCGAGATCTCCCGGTCCGGGGCGGTGCCGTCGGTGATGCGCCAGCGCCCGTCGCAGCTGTCGGACCCGCCTGCCGGTTCGACGTCCCGCCCGGCGACCAGGGCCAGCAAGCCCCCCGCGTTCGCGGCCCGCTCACCCAGTTCCCGCTCGGGCAGGTGCCCCAGCAGTCGCAGCGCATCACCGACCAGGGCGTCCACCAAACCGGCGCGGGCCTGCCGGTGAGCACCCCGGTGGATCGCACCACCCTCCCGCTCGACCTCGAACACGCGGTCCGGACGGGCCGAGCGGGCCAGCCGGAGGCGGAAGTAGGCCAGCAGCGACGGATCGAAAGCGGTGTCGTGAAGACCCAGCCCGCCGGCCGCCTTCCACCGCAGGTCAAACCGCAACTCCTGCACCGTCTCGAAATCCGGCAACCCGTCCGGGGCCTGCAAAGTGACCGCCGCGCCAGGATCTTCGACGGCATCGACGGCCGCCCCCTCGTCGACGGAAACATGTCCGCGAACATCACCACCCGGAACAACGCGCCACGATGCTCGACCAGGAACGCAAACACCCTCCTCGCCGGGATCAGCTCCCGGCACCTCTCCTATACATCCGGACCGGCCGTCTCCGCAGCCCCCTCACCCATCACCACACCACGCTGGCCCCGCCGCATCCCCGGCGGGGCCAGAACACCAAGATCTTCAGCAGTCTTCTAAGTTAGAAGTTTGATCCTTCCGGACCAGACGGCAGTTCATCGACGTGGTCCGCTACCCGATCGTCCAGGCCAAAGCCCACCATGGCACCGATACACATCGATCATTGATTTCTTCGAAACTAGAGGCGACGTGAAAATTCTGCTATACATGCCGACCGGAGAAGTCGTGCTGTCAGCCACTCGGGCTGAACTCGCCGAACTTGCCACTCTAGTAGAATCCGGTAACGGTGCGACGAGTAGCGAAGACATCTCCGGTGACGTTGCGAGAGGAATCGCCTTGACCCGCGTCCACGTCCGCGTAGCTGACAGTGGAACTATGATCGCCGCTGACATTGACGCCAAGTCCCTAACGATCACCGGCAACCTCCGCGCCTTGCGTGTTATCGCCAACAGCCTCAGCCAAATGGCGCAGTCAGAAGACGGTGGCCACCTCCACATCGAGCACTACCCTGATCACCCCTACATCAAAGAGGGCTCCCTGCCCCTCGTGGTGAACAGCCCTCACGGCGGCATGCCAACTCGATAGCCCCCGGAGGGGCCGAATCGACTCATTAAATTTGGCAGTCCCTCTCCAACCGTCCTGTGGAGTGTTGGTCCAAGCCTCCGAGCGGGCCGGGCTCCCCGTTACCGTTCAGATCTCCGCCCCGGAAGGGAGCCTGGCCACCCGGCCAGGCATGGCTTAAATACGCGCCCGGGCCACTCGGGACGGCCCTCCCACGCGCGCGTAGGTGTTGTGTTAGGGGATCTCGGCGTTACTCAGAGGTCACCGCGCGGGCGCTTTGTACCATGACGGGCGCCTGCCACAACCACGACCGACTGCACCGAGCACCTACTGAAACCGGCTTGGGCTGCCCACCGGCTCTATAGAAGTCCCTATCCATATCCGGGGCACTCGGCGGTCGGTGGCCACCAGGACCCTAGGTGTTGTGTCTCGCGCGGGGTGCGCGGACAGAAACCGATCTGTTTGGCTAAGATCAACTCGGATACGGTGTAGTCGGTCGCATCCGTGTCGAAAAGTTCGCACTAGAGGAGGCCCGCATGGCACAGAGGGTTGAAGTCCTTCTCGTGGACGACGTTGACGGAGGAGACGCGGACGAAACCGTCAGCTTTTCCATCGACGGCACGTCCTACGAGATCGACCTGAGCAAGAAGAACGCCGCCAAGCTCCGCAGCGGCTTGGAGCCGTTCGTGACCGGTGCCCGCAGGAGGCGCAAGACCGTCGGCCGCGGGCCGCGCACCGCGGGTAGCCGCGAGCGCTCCGCCGAGATCCGCGAGTGGGCGAAGAACAACGGCATCAAGGTTAACGAGCGAGGTCGCATCCCGGCCAGGGTGATCGAGCAGTACGAAGCCAGCAACTAGTTAGGGCATAGTCGGGGGAGACCTTGCGCCTGCGGCCGCGCCGTCGGCTACTCGTCCACCAGCAGCTGAAAATCACTGGCCCGCACCGTGGGGTGCGGGCCAGCGAGTGTTCAGATCCAGGAGCATGCCTGCTGGAGTCTCCGACGGCATAACACCCGGAGCGCGCCACCTGGGTTCAACATTACGTGATCCCGCTCCGCCGGGCATGAGCGCCGAGGCCGCCCAGGCCTTCGACGATTGTGTCGGCCACGATCTTGGCGTAGCCGCCGTCGGGGTCCAGGTCGGGGTCAAAGATGCAGACGTCGGCGCCGATCGCTTCATCAGCCAGTTCGCTGAGCAGCGCGGTCAGTTGTCCGCGGTCGAGCCCGCCGGGATCGGGGCTATC
>NZ_JBEZJI010000156.1:0-3281 GCF_040649435.1 Actinomadura sp. NPDC048955 | reverse complement strand
GAGGGCCGTTGTCGCGCTGCTTTCCCTTGCCGGGTGACAGGAGCGGGCCGCCGACGTTGGGAGTCGGGTCGAAGCACAGTTTCAGTAAATCCTGTTAAATCTAGTGATCATGGACAAACAGGAAGTACATTCGGTATTACAGTTCCTAAGTTCGCTAAAAATGTAAAATTTGAATTAATTGGTACTAGAGAAAAAGACTCTAAGAAACCGCATGATGTTAAGTTAGATTTAGGACAAATTTCTGAAGCAGAATATAAGAAAAATTCTAAGCAATTTCATAACATACCAACTTATGAAGAATATCAAAAATTAAAAAAAGAAGGTAAAACTGAATTACCAGCATCTGTAGTTGCATATGATGAATCAGACAATACATTTAGTGGTGGTACATATAATCCAGATTTAGCTAAATCTTATGGCATTAACACTTTAGTAGATGGTCCCGTAGGTATTAGAGTGACTTTTGATATTTCTGAAGATCAATTTAAAAAGACACCTTATGTACCATTAGATGCTCGTTTAAGATGGAAATCTTCTTGGGAAAGTGAAAGTATTCACAGTTATGAAGATGGATCTCAATCATTAGATGATTTTAGACCACATTCAGATACTGGTTTTAATAATGAAGAAAAAAGTAAAGATTCTTCATATACTTATGTAGAACATCCTGAAAAAATTAAAAAAGGAACTTTTGATGAAAATGGTTTATACTTAGAACCTTCAGTAGGAGTTACTAAAAAAACAGGTGACTGGTCAGTTATCGGCAATGATATGACTAAGTCCCCATTTAACTATGTAGATCAATTTACTTTACATGCTAATCGTGCAGTAACTTATTATGCACCATCTACAGAAGACTTAGCTGACATTGCAGTAACTACAGAATGTCAAGATGATTGTGGATGCCCGGTTGATCCTGAAAACCCAGATAAACCAGATAACCCAGATAAACCAGGTAACCCAGATAAACCAGGCAACCCAGATAAACCAGGTAACCCAGATAAACCAGGTAACCCAGATAAACCGGGTAACCCAGATAAACCGGGTAACCCAGATAAACCAGGTAACCCAGATAAACCGGGTAACCCAGATAAACCAGGTAACCCAGATAAACCAGGTAACCCAGATAAACCACAAGGAACGGATAATATAGATAACGGATTTAATCATGATGACAATGGTAATCCAATTCAACCAAGTAATGATGTGGACCATCATAGCAATTCAGATAAATCAAATAGTAAATCTGAATCAGAAGATAATGAAAAAAAATTACCGGATACTGGTAGTAATAATAATGAAGGTACTTTAATTGGCTCATTATTAGCAATTGTTGGCTCATTATTTGTATTTGGACGTCGTAAAAATAAACAAAATACTGAAAAATAAATTTCTATAAACGTTTTGCTGCCATTAGTTTTAAAACTAATGGCAGTTTTTTATAAATGATTAAGAGAATATTATGAGATTAAAAATATAGAAAAGCTTCTTTAAATCAAATGATTACTTTTATATTTAAAAATATATAAAGATAATATTAGTTCTATGATGATGTGCGTGAAATTTTGCAGTTATTAGATTCATTAAAATTTCTCTAATTAAAGTGCTATTTTTCCAAAAAAAGAAGCTATTAAGGGATGTAAAAATTACTTAAGACTATTTTAAAACAGGATGGTGAGAATTCTATACATGTATAGAAAGCATACTTATATAAGAAAAAGATCATTCACTTAATGAATGATCTTAAATGTGAGTGTTATTTTGTTAAAAAGGAATTGTTATATTGAAGATCCATCTATAAATATAAGAATTCTTACTTAATTAGACTTTTTATTCTAATTCTTAAACATAAAACAAAAGCAAATTGTTTTTAAAGAATATTATCCTAAACCTATTACTTTACCAATAAGTTTAGCAATGTTCATTACAGTTTCACCTGCATCAGATCCTACATATTGATTGATTGCATCGCCAACAAATGAATGAAATGCATGTTGAACTGATGATGCTACTTGATGAGTGGCATCAAAATGATTTTCTAATGATTGAGCAATATTCTGATATTGTTCTTGCATTGATATTCCACCTTTTTATTATTTTGTGAGATATTAAATTATATTCAATCTCTACATAATAATTTTATCATTTTTGGTTACTCTAACTCAATTGATATAAGTGATTATTGTAGATAAATTTCCATATAAAAAATAATTATTAAATAGAAAGGAACTACTCATAAATAATAAGTAGTTCCTAAAAACATTAACCTCAAAAGGTATAAAAGGTGAAGCGAAATTTCACTACATTTTCAAGTATGTAGCCATTTTATTTTAACAAAAATGTTTGTTAAACGCATTTAAAAACATCAGTGTGATTAATTAAAAGACTATATTGAGCAACTTGAAAAATTTAATTCTGTTTAAGCTTTTAAATCAAAATAGAAAGTATTTTTACAAAATATTTTCATATAATATGATTTATAGATTTTCAATATTAATCTAACTCGTGTTACACTAAATATAGGCTTTATACCTCATATATTAGTGATTAAAACAATTTACACTAACATTTTGCAGCAATCAATCTTAAACGTCATTTCTTTTTTGAGAAATTGGCGTTTATTTTTATTATATCTCACTATTCACTTTTCTTTAAACTCTCAGTGAAAACGTTTACTTGAAGCTACTCACTTTGAATGTAGTATCATTTTTTATATAAAAAATGATACTATGTGTTCGATATTACACTTATAACGTTATCAAACCACTTATTATTTTAAGTAGCTTGAGTATACCCATATCCCACTTCATACATGAATTACTAAAAAATTAAAACCTGAAGAAAAGAAATGTTTAAAAAGCATAGAATATAGAAAACAATAGTTCACACTCATTTTACTTTTCCTAACACGACATTGTCATTTCTTTACACTGAAAGAATATTCAAATATAAGCGCTAGTTTCGTTTATTTTATAAGTTCAATAATAAGCATAGAATTATAAAAAGTAACCACTCAATAATTTGAGTGGCTGTCCGATAAAAAAGTACTTGTCTACGATAAAAAATTCTTACCATGTGTAATAAGAAATTATTACATAACTATAATAATGATAATATATATTTATATTAGATACAACAAAAGCATTCTAAAAATATCATATTTGAATCACTTTAGCATTAATACACTTGCATTGTTTTATTATTGATTTTAAGACTTATATCGAAACAATAAGAGTACATAATGAATACACTAACTATATTCATCATTTATACTTTTTCAA
>NZ_JBEZJI010000155.1:0-3289 GCF_040649435.1 Actinomadura sp. NPDC048955 | reverse complement strand
ATCTGGCACAACTGGCTCATCGACGCACCCGTCAAACGCTCCCTGATCGCCTACGACCACTGACCAACACCGATATTTCCCATCAACGATCTAGCCGTGCTGGCCCGTTTCGTCGACGCGTACGCTGCGACGAAAACCAGGTTCGCGGAGCTGAGGTTGGGGCTGGAACCTTTTGGGTGCGGTCTTCGGCGGCGGTTAGTTGAAGCGGTGTTTGAGGTCGGCGGGCACGCCGGCGCCGAGCTTGGGCTTTTGGAGGCTTGGCGGCGGGGTTCCTTGGTTCTTTGGTTCCTTGGATCCGAGTGCGGTGACGGGGAAGCCCAGTTCGTCGTCGAGTTGTGTGGTGGGCGCCGCTGTCGGGCTTGGGCAAGGCGGCGAGTGTCTCCTTGCCGGTCAAGTGCTGGTCAGTTGTTCAGCAGCCGTTCGGCCACCGCGCGGAATCCGGCGGCGGCGGTTTTGCCTTCGGCGCCGTAGGTGGTCAGGGGTGCGCGGGCGCCGGTCGCCTTGCGGATAATCTCGATGTCGTCGATGACGGTGTCCCAGACCAGAACGGGGTAGGCGTTGCGGAGTTCGGCCAGGCGGCTTTTGGATTCTGTGTGGCCTTCGGCGCCGGCCTTGAGGTACTGATTGACCACGATGCCCTCGACACCGAGGTCGGGGTGGTAGTGCCGTTGGACGGTGTGGAGGGTTTTCAGGACCTGGTGGACGCCTTCGACGGAGAACAGCACCGGTTCGGCGACCACCAGTGCTGAGCCGACCGCGGTCAGGGCGTTGACGGTGAGCAGGCCCAGCGAGGGCGGGCAGTCGATGAGCACCAGGTCGAACCCGATCTGGTCGAGCCCTTCGGCCACCGTCCGCAGGCGGACCGCCCGGCCGTGCGCGCGGTAGTCGTCCTCGCGGGCGGCCTGGGCGGGATCGGCCGCCACGACGAACACGCCGGGCCACTGCTGCCCCGCCGGGCGGATCACGCTGCCGATGCTGCCGGCCACGACCTCCAGCGTGGCCGGGTCTGGCATCAGCAGGTCGTTGACGGTGTACTTGACTGCGGCCGGCTGCATCACGCCGGTGAGGTTGGCTTGCGGGTCCATGTCGATGACCAGAACCCGGGCGCCGAGTTCGGCGGCGGCCTCGGCGGTGTAGACGGTCGTTGTCGTCTTGCCCACACCGCCCTTCTGGTTGATCAACGCAACCCGCTTGGTCGTGGAACGAACACGAGGTTTGACCATGCGGGAACCTTGCCACCTTGGAACTTTGGTGGCCAGGTGACAGGAGAGGGAGGGGAGGAAGCCAAACGGCGGCCTCGGAACCGGACAGGCCGTTTTGAGGGGCGGCCAGCGGTGGGGCGCCCGCACTGGGGGCAGGTGGGGGCGCTGGCCGATGTGAGGGGCAGCCCGAACAGCGCGACCTTGATCGCCGACTGCTTGAGGATCGCGGGGGTGATCATGTCCTGGGTGGGGCGAAGCGAGGAGATGATGACGTTGACGCCCTCGTTGCGGCGATCCGCTGGATTTCCTCCAAGCCGTCGCGGACCTGGCGGGTGAGGTGGTCGCGGTTGGCGGGGGGGTGTGTCCCTAATGACTCTCGTGGGGTTTCGTTCCCTGCGGCTCTTCTCGATCGGATGCCTATGTGGACCCTGAGGCGCTTGACCTCTTTCCTTGCAGGCAGTGCGGGATCGGGATGAGCGATGGGTGGTGGTGATCGATGGGTGCCGGGAGACGTCTCGGGTGTCCCTGGACTGAAGTCCTCCCCATAGGCAGCCGCGGGCCGGCACCTCTCGATCACCACCCATCGGGTCGACGCCCTCGGCAGGATCGTGTTTTGAGCCGACCACAGGGAACACCGCCCGCTTGACCAGGGCCTCGAGCCCTTACCGAAGAGCGTGGCCCCTGTGGCGGGCTGGGGCCACGAACTGCTGATCGGATGTCGAGCCGTCGAGCTCTCTCATTAGGGGGTGGCGTGCCCCTGCACGGCTCTGAGCTGCACCAACCCCTTGAAAAGGAGTACGGCGGTTGAAGGTGACATGCGGGATCGACTGGGCAGAGAAACACCACGATGTCGCTCTGCTGGACTCCGATGGAAAACTTCTCGCGCGCCGCCGCATCAGCGACGACGTCGCAGGCTGGCAGGCACTGGTCGAGCTGCTCGCCGCCCACGGCGACCACGCCGACGACGGTCTGGGCGTCCAGGGCGGCCTGGCATCGACTAGGCGCCCGGCCATGCGCGGGGCCAGTGGCTTGGCGATGGTCAGGAGCTCGTCGGCAGTGGCAGCGCGCAGCCCGTCCGCGCCACCGTAGGCGATCAGCAACTCCAGGGCTGCAGGGTGGTGCAACCTGGGGCTCAGAGCCATCTCCAGGGCGGGGCGTCGACGATGATGTAGGCGTCACGGGCGTCGGTCTTGGCGGTGCCGGGGTGCAGGTCGGCCAGGCGCCGCATGGTCAGGCCGGCAGGTAGGCGACCTGGCAGCCCTCGTCACGGGCGACGGCGGCGGGCAGTGCGCCGATCGAGGCGGGTTGGTCGACCACCACCAGTACGCGGCCGTGTCTGCTGAGCTGGGTGAACAGGGCGCGCAGCCGCTGTTCGTCGTTGGGCAGGGGGCTTGTCGTGCAGTTTCCTGCCGGAGGGGTTCAAGGCGCAGGCGTGATGTTCGCCTTTGCCGAAGTCCAACCCCAGGAACACCGCGTACCCGACGCTCACGTTTACCACGATCGGGGTATCTGGCCAGGTCACAAGTCCTGGCGACGGCTGCCGGCATCGACGTTACGGCGAGACGATGACCTCGTCACAGAAGGTTACCTTGTCCGTGTAAGTGGTCTACCGACGCCACCCGGGCCCGGTGACAACACCCGGATCATCCGTGCGACAGGGGGCTTGAGTCATGCCGGGCCGGGTGACCTGGCTCCCCACCATGGCGGGGACGTGAAAACGGTAACGGGGCACCTCGGCGCCCTCGTCCACGCTGATGATGATCTCGGGGCAGCTGGCGGCCTCGGTCAGGCCGTTGCAGGCGATGTCCAGCTCCCTCGAGCGCGCAGCCGACGATGTTGTTCCAGGTGGGCCGCTCGTGCTCTTGCATGATCCTCCTCCGCGCTGAGGAGGTGGTGAGGGGGCCGCGGGCGGCTCGCGTTCGGGGAACGTTCCGGCCTTGCCTGGTCAGGACAACCACCCACGTCGTCACAAGTAACGCCTCCCCTACCTCCCTCCCCTTCTAGTGGTCGTCGCAACACCCTTGCTGAGGGGTCGCGATGGACTTCGAGATTCGGAAGGACCGGAGGCCGCAGGGCCGAAAGAAGTT
>NZ_JBEZJI010000154.1:0-3339 GCF_040649435.1 Actinomadura sp. NPDC048955 | reverse complement strand
CACGGCCTCCATCTCCGCGGGCGACCCGCAGATCGGCGAGATGATCGCCGAGGCGATGGACAAGGTCGGCAAGGAAGGCGTGATCACGGTCGAGGAGAGCCAGACCTTCGGTCTGGAGCTCGAGCTGACCGAGGGCATGCGCTTCGACAAGGGCTACATCTCGCACTACTTCGTGACCGACCCCGAGCGGATGGAGGCGGTCCTCGAGGACCCGTACATCCTGATCGTTCAGGGCAAGGCGTCGGCGAACAAGGACCTGCTGCCCGTCCTCGAGGGCGTCATGCAGTCCGGCAAGCCGCTGCTGATCATCGCGGAGGACGTCGAGGGCGAGGCCCTGGCCACCCTGGTCGTCAACAAGATCCGCGGGATCTTCAAGTCCGTGGCCGTGAAGGCCCCGGGCTTCGGCGACCGCCGCAAGGCCATGCTGGGCGACATCGCCACGCTGACCGGCGGCCAGGTCATCAGCGAGGACGTGGGTCTCAAGCTGGAGAACACCACGACCGAGATGCTGGGCCGCGCCCGCAAGGTCGTCATCACCAAGGACGAGACCACCATCGTGGACGGCGCCGGTGACGCCAACGAGATCGCGGGCCGGGTCAACCAGATCCGCACCGAGATCGACAACACCGACTCCGACTACGACCGCGAGAAGCTCCAGGAGCGCCTGGCCAAGCTCGCGGGCGGTGTCGCGGTCATCAAGGCCGGCGCCGCGACGGAGGTCGAGCTCAAGGAGCGCAAGCACCGCATCGAGGACGCCGTCCGCAACGCCAAGGCCGCGGTCGAGGAGGGCATCGTCCCCGGCGGTGGCGTGGCGCTGCTGCAGGCCGGCACCAAGGCGTTCGACAAGCTGGAGCTGTCGGGCGACGAGGCCACCGGTGCGAACATCGTCAAGCGCGCTCTCGAGGAGCCGCTGAAGCAGATCGCCGTCAACGCCGGCCTCGAGGGCGGCGTCGTGGTGGAGCGGGTCCGCAACCTGACCCCGGGTGAGGGCCTGAACGCCGCCACCGGCGAGTACGTCAACATGTTCGAGTCGGGCATCCTCGACCCGGCCAAGGTGACCCGGTCCGCGCTGCAGAACGCCTCGTCGATCGCCGCGCTGTTCCTGACCACCGAGGCCGTCATCGCCGAGAAGCCCGAGAAGAACCCGGCCCCGGCGGGCGGCATGCCCGACGCCGGCGGCATGGACTTCTGAGCGAGTCCGCGGTAGGCACTTCCGAGTGCATGTGAAAGGGGCGGTTCCTTCGGGGCCGCCCCTTTCCGTGTCCGTGGGGCCCGTCCGGGCGAGGCGGTGCGCGACGAGGCGGCAGGGGACGCGGGCCGAGATGGCCGCGGGGATGCTCGGTGGCCGCCGGGCCGAAAGAAGAATGTTTCTCGGACGGCCACCTCGGGCCGCGCCGGTGCAGGTCAGTGAGCCCGGTGCGGGCGCGGCGGTTCCGGTGGGCGCAGACGGGCGCGCAAAGAGCTTCCCCTGCGGCCCGGTGCTTGGCAGGATCGCCGGTTGGAAGGCGCGCCGCCCGAGGGTGCGGGCGCCGGCAAGGTGAACAGTGAGGCGGGTCGCCGATGCGGCCGATGAGGCAGGAGAACACGTGAGCGAAGTGTTCAGCTCCCCGGTGCTCAGGGTCGAACAGCCTCGCAGGGGACCGTTCGCCAAGTCGCGGTACAAGGTGCTGGACGAGGGCGGGACCGTCGTCGCCATCGCGGCGCCGACCGACGACCAGGGCGGTGCCGCGGTCATGCGCGGTCTGTTCCCCGGCAAGTCGAACCTCGACGCCCGCGCCGTCCTGCTGACGACCCCCGACGGCGACCCCCTGTACGTCGTGGACAAGCAGAGCGGCCGGGAGTACACCGAGATCCTCCGGCCGGACGGAGAGCGCGTCGGCTCCTTCGTCACCGAGAGGGTCGGCCGCCGCTACGTCGTCTACGACGACGACGGGACGCTCATCGGCACGGTCGACGTCGACGTGCCGCGCAACAACTTCGAGGTGAAGGACGCCGACGGCGGCAAGGTGGCGCACGTCCGCAAGAAGTGGGCGGGCCTCGCCACCCATCTGCTCACCACGGCCGACCGGTACGCGGTGGAGATCTCCGATCCCGTCCGGGAACCGCTGCGGACGATGGCGGTCATGACGGCCATCGTCATGGACATGAACCTGCACGAGGCCAAAGAGATCACCTGACCGGCCCGGCGGTCGCCCCATGGAGGGGTTCCCGGTTCCCGCGAGGCGAGGTACGTTCCGGTCGTGCAGGCCATGTCCGGGCGTCCGAACGGCTGGTGGATCTCGCCGGCGATCCCGACGATCGCGAACTGCGCGCTGGCCGTCCTCTGGGTCTTCTCGGCCCTCGGCGGGTGGGGCGACGCCGCCTTCTGCGGTGAGGGAGAGAGCCGCGACCCGGGATGCGGGGACGGGTTCGAGGACGCCGTGCGGCTCTCGGCACCCGTGGCCGTCCTCGCCGCGGCCGTCGCCGTGACCGCCTGGTCGATGCCCGGGGTCAGGCGCAGGCCCTCGCGGCTGGACGTCACCCTCACGGTCGCGGCCTTCGTCTGGGTGATCGCCGAAGGGGTGCTGTTCGTCGGCGGGTACCTGGCCAAACCCTGAGGCGCGCCGAACGGTCGGCGTTGCCGGAAAGAAACCTCGGCCGAGTGAATGCGATGTTCGAGCGGTGCGAGCCGGGCAGACCAGGACAAAACCCGAGGTAGGTCGGATGCCAGGGCGGCTCCGGCCGGGCGAAGCGGGCGCGCCGGCGCCATTGACACGCGCGAGCCGGTTTGACGTCACCCCGTGTTGGGCATACTGTTCACTTCGCCCCACGGGAGTGCGGGACGCCTCACGGCGGCCGGCCCGGGGGAACCATCCTCGATCAGCAGACGCGGCTTCGTCGCGTCCGCATAGTCGTGATGGGTCGGAAAGGTTCGATTTGACAATCGGGCCGGATCTGATGAAATAGCTCCACCGCCGGAAAGGGGCCGCGCAAGCGGAACCGGAATGGCGTATCGGAAAAGCCCGGAATTGACAGTCCGGACGGACCTGATAAAGTAAGTCGAGTCGCCCCGGAGCGGGAAACGCGAAAGCGGATCCAGCGCGGTGGGTGTCCGTTTCTTGAGAACTCAACAGCGTGTTAAAAGCCAGTGCCTTTATCGGCTCGGTCGAGTTCGGCCGGGTCGCCCCGTGCCGCCCTGCTTTGTGGGGTGGTGGGGATTTCTTTGAGGCAATGCACGGTCTCCGTTTGGGGGCTGTGTGATGCCGGGATTGTTTCCTGAGGTTTGGCTGGTCGGGGTTCGCCCCCTGGCTGGTCGTTGGACCTTGATGGAGAGTTTGATCCTGGCTCAGGACGAACGCT
>NZ_JBEZJI010000153.1:0-3382 GCF_040649435.1 Actinomadura sp. NPDC048955 | reverse complement strand
CACCGGCGGACCGGAGGGCGACACCCTGGTCCGCCGCGCCGCCCGCATCGCCGACCGCAATCTCCCTTGACACCGCCGCCGCAGCGCGCTGCCCTTGGGGCGCCGAGGACCGCGTAGAACGTCAGGAGGAGCGGCTTGCGGTCATCGTGCGGTCCATGTGAGGTGTCCTTGAAACAACACACCCGGCCGACAGACAGAGAAGTGGCCTAGGAGGAAAGGTGCCCTGTGCCCACCAGCAGGTCGTGCCATTCTTCGGCGGTCGTATCAGGGCGCTTGGCCTGAATGAAGGTCAGGAAGCTCTGTTCGAGATCGAGGGCTTCGCTGGCGGGCATCACCGCCATCGCACGGGCAATGATCACTGCGAGTTCGCGGACCTCGAAGACGGTCATCGCGATTCCCCTCGAGAGGGTACGGATGAGTCCGGGCTAGGACTGCATGCTGGTGAGCGAGTACCGTCACTGGGCTCGGCGGATGAGCGGCAGGACCGTTCGGAATCCCAGTCGAATGCGATGACGTAGCGGCGGCCGCCCCTGAAGCGGAGCGGCTCGTGCACATCCCCCACCAACTGCGTCAGCATGTGCTCGACCTCGGCGTGGTTGCGCAGTTCGACCCGGTCGAGCGGGATCGGCCGGTAGCCGACGATGCGGCCGAAGCCGGAGGCGATGATGGCGGCGGTGAGCAGGTCCTGCGGTGCCACCGTGAGAGTGCCTGCTTCGGTGCCGTCCGGATGAAAGTGCGTCAAGTCCTCGGCTCCCCAGAGCCAGATGCTGTAGGCGGGTTCCTGCCCACATGGGTGCTCGTAGTCGAACCGGACAGCACCGGGCTCGTTGCGCACCACGAAGTCGATTTTGTTGGAGGAGATCGTCTCGCTACCAGAGGCCATGTCGTTCCTTTCCCGGGAGTACAGGGCAGAGCTCGGTCGGGTGGCGGGTTCACTGATGCACGGAGCCGCGGTGGAGCCGCGCTGGAGCCCTGGTCGTCGGCCGCGCAAGGCACACGGCGACTGTCGGAGGAGGCCGTCGGCGTCGGTGCGCGGCCCAGGCCGCCGCAGGCGTGAGGTTGGCGAGATGCGGTGTCAGGCTCCCGCTTCCACGGCGGCGGCTACCGGGATCTCGGTGGTACGGCACCCGTAGGGAGAGCAGCCTGGCGGGTTCTCCAGGTAGGCGATCAGTTCAGTGTCGACATCGACGCCAGGGCCGAGATCGAGCCTGCCTTGGCGTGCCTTCCACTCGGCCGCGCTCAGCCTGTCGATCGGGGCCTCGTCGAGCGGAACATGTGAACGGTGGAGATAGGCCGTGCCGCGCAGTGGTGTGCCTGCGGCGGGGTGTCCGTGGCGCAGCAGTTCATCGACTTTGCAGGCGTCGGCCCATTCCTCGGGGCTGTCGCGTCTGAGTTCGCGCCAGGCGGCATTGCCATGAAACGGGCATCCAATGCACGCCGACCTTGGGGTATCTCCGAGTCCCCAGTTCGTCAACAATTCGGCGCAGTCGGTTCGTGTGAGACCTTTTTCGATGAGAGGGTATTCCATTGTGGTGTGGTCGGGGCCGCCTTCCAGCACTCTCCGCTGCTCGTCTGCACTGAACCCGATGAATTGTATGGCGCGGCGGCCGGCTGGCGCTGACCCGATCCGCCCGTTAGCGGATATTGGCGCACCTAGAATTGCCCGGACGGCTTTGTCGATGGGCTGGACCTTGTAGTGGGCAGTGCATTGCCGCTTCAAGATTCCTTTTCGGCCGTGCTGGGTGCGGATGTGTAGCGGCATCGAGGCGTAGTGCCCATGCAGGCGGACCGCGTCACGGCGTATGTTGCCGACGCTCACATGGACCAGGGGGATGCCGGCCTCGCGCGCGACCAGGCGATTCAGGCGGTCCAGGTGTCGGTAGGTGGCTCGGCGTTCCCAGCCGGTGTCAGCGAAGATCGCCACATCTGGGCGTGGGAACAGGCCATCGGCGGCGCCGGCGAGCAGAGTCGACGATTGGACTCCGGCGCCCAGGTTCAAGATGTACGGAGAGCGGCTCAGGGCAATGTCGCGCAGGTGTTTCAGCAGTCGGGCCGGGATCCCGAGAACGGAATCAGGCGGTGCCCGGAAAGTAGTGACAGCCATGGCGGGCAACCTCCTCGCCGCTGGTGGAGCGGGCGGTAGGGGCAGATGGCTGGACATGGACGCGCAGACCTCTTGGCGGCGCGGTGTGCCTGGCGGGAATGCAGGGGGCGTCGTGGTGAGCCCGAAACAGGAGGGCGTCAGGCGGCGAGGGGGCGTAGCAGAGCTGCGCTGCTGTATAGGGACTCTGGCGCTTGGACGATCGGGAGTTCGTGCCAGACGCCGCCGATGCGCACCCGCAGCCCGTGTGCTGGTTGGGCATGAACGGAGGCAGAAGGTGCAATACGGTCAAGACGGTCCACCTCGACGGTGCCGGGATAGCCCCGGTTGTTGAGACGGGCCGCTAGTTGAGCGGTGAAGTGCGCGTCGCCAACCAACTCCGCCAGCAGCTCTTCCAAGGCGGCGGGGATGTGGGGGATGGCCTGAGCAAAGGTGATCACCATCATCGGCTCCTTCGGGCTTGAGTGCCTGGCCGGGAATCGGTCCCGGCCAGGCCGCGGACGTCATCCGGTGAAGCGGACCTCCAGCTCCTCGGCATGCTCCGCAGCGGCGGCCTTGGCGGCCCTCGTGTCCATGAGTTCGGCGCACTCCTCTTCGGTCAGTACGTCCAGCAGCAAGGCGATCTGGTCGGTCATCGGTGCCTCCGGGTCTTGGGGTCGGCGTCAACGAGCTCCGCTCGGCACGCCGCCGGGGCCGGGTCAAGGGTGCTGTTCCCTTGACCCGGCCCCGGCGGCGTGCTGCCCTCTGGGCGTTGATGCCGATCCCCGGAACCTGGCTACGGCCGCTGATTCGGCCTGGCGCAACACCCCGTCGATGCGTGGAAGGCGGCTATTCGTGCAGGGACAGCAGCTCAGCCGCGACCTCTTGGAATCGTGCCTCGGTCATGTGACCGTCGAGGCCGTCGCCGTAGGTTCGTCTCACTTTGTGCGGATCGTGGATTGCCTCCTGCACGCTGGTTCCGAGCCCAGAGACGCACGGCCATAGCGGTAGTGGAAGAAGTAGTAGCGTCCGTCTTCGAGTTACCCCTCGTACTGCGTCGGCGCGGCGTTCGAGGTGAGGTTCCGCTTCTCTCGGATGTCGGCGAATTCATCCATGGACGAACCTCTTTTCATGTAGGCGGGTGAAGGACCGGGCCGGGGTGTTGAGGTGGCGCTGGGTGGAGGTGGGCCGAAGCGCGTAATCGGCGGTCGGGTGGGCGGCGAAAACGGCGAAGCCGACCCCCGCGGCGCAAGTGAGGGAGTGATCGTAAGAGGGTAGTGGAGGGGTGGTGGGTACCTGTAG
>NZ_JBEZJI010000152.1:0-3421 GCF_040649435.1 Actinomadura sp. NPDC048955 | reverse complement strand
GGCCCGGGGGCCCTCACCCCGCAGGAGACGCTGCGATCGCTGGCATCGCTCCGGCTCGCCTTGCGGCTCGCTGCGCGATCAGTTTCTCGCGGGCTCGAAACTGGCTTCGCACGCGATCGCACACCTTGAGGTTGTTGCGGGCTTAGGAGAAGGCCGTGCTGGCGAGGGAGGCCGCCGACCTGCGGCGGTCTGTCAGTACGCCCCGTGGCGGTGGCAGTCGGTGAGGTGGTCGTCTACCAGGCCGCAGGCTTGCATGAGGGCGTAGGCGGTGGTGGGGCCTACGAAGCGGAAGCCTTGCTTCTTCAGTTCCTTGGCCAGGGCCTTCGAGGCGTCGGTGTAGGCGGGGACCTCGGACATGTCGGTATAGGACGGGGAGTCGGGGTCGGCGTAGCGCCAGGCGGTGGCGGCGAGGCCGCCGGGGAGGTCGAGGGCCGCGCGGGCGTTGGCGATCGTGGCCTCGATCTTGGCGCGGTTGCGGACGATGGCGGCGTCGGCCATCAGGCGCTCGACGTCGCCGGGGCCGAACGAGGCGACCTTCTCGGCGTCGAAGCCGTGGAACGCGGCGCGGAAGCCCTCGCGCTTGCGCAGGATCGTCAGCCACGACAGGCCGGACTGGAACGCCTCCAGGCACAGCCGCTCGTAGAGGCCCTGGTCGTCGCGGACCGGACGGCCCCATTCCTCGTCGTGGTAGGCGACGTAGTCGGGCGCCGACAGCCCCCACGGGCAGCGCGCCAGCCCATCCTCGCCCAGAATCGCGGTGCTCACCCGCCCGTTCTACCTCATGCCTGCGACAGAACGGCGAGGCGGCGCAGCCCGACCCCCATGAACGCCTTCACGACCGGCCCCGCGACCAGCCAGGCGGCGCGGCCGAGGGGGCCGAGGGGCAGGTCGACGCGCTCGGCCCAGACGACGCGACTGCCGGAGCCCTCCGGGACGACCTTGAAGAACGCCTCGCCGCGCACGACGCGGCCGGTGTGCCGGACCGCGACGCGGCGGCCGTCCCGCCAATCGGTGATCACCATGGTGTCGAGGAAGCCGACCGGGCCGACGCCCGTCCACGCACGCAGCTCGTCGCCGACCTTGTCGCCGCCCTCCGCGCGGGTGAACGGCATCCACTCGGCGTGTCGCGGCCAGTCGGTGAGGACGTCGAAGAGCCGCTCGGGCGGGGCCGCCGAGACCGCCTCCGCGTGGACCGCGACCGCGCTCATCCGCTCTCCTCCCCGTCCGGCTCGAAGGACTCCTTGCGGAGCGGCACCCGGGCGGCGGGCTCCTCGATGCCGTGCAGGGCACCGACCGGGCCCGCCGGTTCGGCGTCGTCGGCGCGCTTGCGGGCGTCGTGGAGCTGCCGTTCCAGGTCCGCCACGCGGGCGTCGCGCTCGTTCAGGGCCTCGGTGAGGCGGTGGAACGCGTCGTCCGTCACATGCGGCTGGTACCCCCACAGAGTCCGGGGGAACCTGAGGCGGGCGCCCTCCCAGCCGACGACGGGCCGCCCCTCGGCGTCCACGCTGACCGGCGGATAGTCGGGATGGGCCTCGGCCAGCTCGCCGCCCCTGCCCATGGCGAGGGCGACGACGGCGCCCAGCACGGCCACGCCGGCCAGGACGAGAACCACGACCACGATCACGCTCCGATCTGACGGCACCCCATCGGGAAGACGATCCCCCGTCCCCGATCGTGCCACGCCCGGCGGCGTGGGGTTGCACGAGCGCGGGGTCCTTCCACCGGGCGCGCCGGTTCCGGACGCGGGCACGGCGCCCCCGGCGAGTCGCCGAGGACGCCGTGCCGGTCAGGCCGCGACGGGCGTGCGCGGGTCCGGTCCTCAGCCGCGCAGGCGGTGCCAGGGGCCGGTGATCGCGAACGTGGCGCCCGGGTCGGACTGGCGGTTGGCGAACAGGATCCGCCCGTCCGGGGAGAACGTCACGCCGGTGAACTCGCTGTCGTTGAGGGCGTTGCGGGCCATCGCGAACGGCTCGTCCCGGCGGGTGGTGCCGATGAGGTACTGCTCGCCGTCGCCGTCCTCCGCGAGGATCACACCGCCGCCGTACGGGGAGACGGTGATGTTGTCGGGGCCGTCGAAGCGCCCGCCCGGCTTGAAGACGAGCTGGAGCTCGATCTCGCCGCGGTGCGGGTCGTAGGTCCAGACCTGCCCGGCGTGGTCGGCGGCGCCGCCGTCGGCCTTCCTGGAGAAGCTGCACACGAAGTAGGCCTTGCCGTGGCCCCACCAGGCGCCTTCGAGCTTCTGGCTCCGCGTGACCGTGTCGAACTGCTTGCGGACCGACGTCTGCTTCGCCGACGGGTCGGGCACCTCCACCCAGCCCGCGCGCAGCCGCGTCCCGGGCTCCTGGACGGCCGACAGGTCCGGGACGCCGGGGACGTTCAGCGCCTCCAGCTTCCCGCCCGACATGTACGCGTGGTAGCCGCCGCGGTGGGCGCGGGGCCGGAACCGGTAGAAGAGCCCGAACGGCTTGGCGGCGTCCTCGGTCAGGTACGCGGTGAGCGTGTGCGGGTCGACGGCGACGGCCTCGTGCGCGAACCGGCCGAGCCCGGTGAGCGGGACGGGCTCGGTCCTGCGGCCGGTCGGGTCGACCTCGAACACCCAGCCGTGGCTCTTGGTCTGGCCCGTGAAGCCTTCGGTCTCCTCGCAGGTCAGCCACGTCCCCCAGGGGGTCCGTCCGCCCGCGCAGTTGGTGGACGTCCCGGCGAGGCTGACGTACTGCGACAGCAGGTTGCCCTTGCTGTCGACCTCCAGGGTGGTGGTGCCGCCGTTGGCGGCCGGGTCGTAGGTCCACTCGGGACGGCCCACGGCGCGGGTGCCGTTGTTGCTCTGCTCGTGGTTGCGCACCAGCCGGGTACGGCCGTGGCGCCCGCCGGGGAACGTGGCCATCCCGTCGTGGTGCCCGGGGACGACGACGCCCTCGGAGATGGGCTCGCCCTCCACCGACAGCGTCTTGTAGGAGAAGCCCTCGGGCAGGTCCAGGACGCCCTTGGGGTCGGGGATCAGCGGGCCGTAGCCGTGGGCCTCCCCTGTTTCGGCACCGGCGGACGTCTGGAAGATTCCGTCCAGGCTTCCGGCGAGGGCGATGGACAGCGCGCCGGCCGCGCCGCCCTTGACGACTCCGCGACGGGTCACGGACATGGGCACTCCTTCACGTGAGGGGATCACGCGGGAGCCTGGTCGCCGTCCCTGAACCGCGGATGAACGATCACTGGCCGAGAGGAGAAACCCCAGGACAACGTTGGTCCGCGGGCGCCCCGGGTGCCGGCGCGGGTGCGGAGCGCGGCCTCAGAGGAGCTCCACCGCGGCGTCGACGGCGCCGGCGACGTCGCCGTCCGGCGGATACAGCAGCGACCGGCCCACCACCAGACCCCGCACGGTCGGCAACCGCAACGCACGCCGCCACCCCTCACGCGCCGCACCCTG
>NZ_JBEZJI010000151.1:0-3432 GCF_040649435.1 Actinomadura sp. NPDC048955 | reverse complement strand
ATCGGCACCACCCACCGCAAAGGCCCCAACAACACCCTGGACGCCGGCCCGTACGACCCCGGATCACCCTGGGCCATCGGATCACCCGACGGCGGCCACGACGCCGTCCACCCCGACCTGGGCACCCTGGACGACTTCGACGCCTTCGTCGCCCACGCCGGCGACTGCGGCCTGGAAATCGCCCTCGACCTGGCCCTGCAATGCTCCCCCGACCACCCCTGGGTCCGCGACCACCCCGAATGGTTCACCACCCGCGCCGACGGCACCATCGCCTACGCCGAGAACCCGCCCAAGAAATACCAGGACATCTACCCCCTCAACTTCGACAACGACCCCGACGGCCTCTACACCGCCGTCAAAAACCTCATCCACCACTGGACCGACCACGGCGTCACCATCTTCAGAGTCGACAACCCCCACACCAAACCCGTCGCCTTCTGGGAACGACTCCTGGCCGACATCCACACCACCCACCCCGACGTCCTGTTCCTCGCCGAGGCCTTCACCCGCCCCGCCATGATGCACACCCTCGCCAAAATCGGATTCCACCAGTCCTACACCTACTTCACCTGGCGCAACAACGCCCAAGAACTCACCGAATACATGGCCGAACTCACCGGCCCCGCCGCCACCTACATGCGCCCCAACTTCTTCACCAACACCCCCGACATCCTCAACGAATACCTCCAGCACGGCGGCCGCCCCGCCTTCGAAATCCGCGCCATCCTCGCCGCCCTCCTCTCCCCCACCTGGGGCATCTACTCCGGCTACGAACTCTGCGAGAACACCCCCCAGCGCCCAGGCAGCGAGGAATACCGCGACTCAGAGAAATACCAGTACCGCCCCCGCGACTGGGAAACCGCCGACCGCACCGAAACCACCATCGCCCCCCTCATCACCACCCTCAACACACTCCGCAACACCCACCCCGCCCTCCAACAACTCACCAACCTGCACTTCCACCACATCGACCAACCCGAACTCCTCGCCTTCTCCAAACGCCACCTCCACGACACCGTCCTCACCATCATCAACCTCAACCCCCACCAACCCCGCGAAGCCACCGTCCACCTCGACCTGCCCGCCCTCGGCCTCCCCGACGACCCCGACCAAACCCACACCGTCACCGACCAACTCGACGGCACCACCTACACCTGGCGGAGGTCCAACTACGTGCGGCTCGACCCGCACACCAAGCCCGCGCACATCCTCACGTTCCAGGAGAACGGCGGACGTGCGCGGGCCGGTGGCGGGCAGGGCGGCGGGGCTACCCGGACCCGGCGCCGCTGAGCACGCGGTCCCCGGCGGAACGGCAGCCGGTGAACACCGAGCCGAGGCCCTCGCGGTCGATGACCTCGCGGAGCCTGGCCGGCATCGCCGGCAGCGCCAGGCAGCCGCCCTCGGCCGCGACGCGCCAGCGGATGCCGAGCAGGATCGGCAGCGGGTCGCAGCGCACGCCGAGCCGGTCGTGCATCCGCACCATCAGGTGCCGCTCGTCGCCCTCGACCAGCGTGGTCAGCGTCTCCCCGAGCCGCGGCACGGTCACCTCGTCCAGCACCCCGGACAGGTGCACGACGGTGTGGTCGCCGTCGCCGGCCGCCGTCGTGGTGATCATCAGCTCGGACGGGGCGGGCGGCGTCGGGGTGAGACCGGCGTCCCCCGGGTGCAGCGCGCGGATCGCGTCGAGGACGTGCGTGGTGTCGACCTCCCCCGGCGCCGCCTCCGGGACGGGCGCCGCCGTCGCCGACGCGACGTCGGCGAACACCGGGACGAGCCGGTCCAGGCCGGTGAGGTGCAGCGCCCGCCGGACGTGCGCCGACAGGGCCGGCACCACGGCCCGCAGCGGGCAGCCGAGCAGCTGCGCCCGCGTCTCGGCCCGCGCCATCAGCACG
This sequence comes from Actinomadura sp. NPDC048955, assembly GCF_040649435.1. Classification (NCBI taxonomy): domain Bacteria; kingdom Bacillati; phylum Actinomycetota; class Actinomycetes; order Streptosporangiales; family Thermomonosporaceae; genus Actinomadura; species Actinomadura sp. NPDC048955. Next base: position 1,540 of record NZ_JBEZJI010000151.1, on the reverse strand, counting down.
AGCCCGGCCGCGTCCAGCAGGACCGCGTCACCGAAGTCGACCACGACCCCGCCGCGCCGCGTCCCCCGCGCGCCCGCGCAGGCGAGCGACAGGGCCCTGCTCACCTCCTCCCGGATCCCCGCGTAGTTCTGCCAACTGATCTGCGCCGGCAGGCCGAGCACGATGAACCCTCGCCGGGTCTCGGTGCTCAGACCCGGCACCGCCGTGTCCTTCATCTGTCACATCCCGATCGGAGTTCGGGCCGCCGCGCGGGCGGGCCGGGGCGAGGCGGTCAGGTGGCCGGGCGGTCTGGACCCCGGCCGCTCGTCCGGATAGGGCGGGCGGCCGCCCCGCACGACGCCCGTGAGCCGGGACGCCGCGAGGCGCTCGATGGTCCGTTCCTCGGGCCGCACCCCCAGATGGGCGCAGCAGCACCACAGGTCGTCCACGCAGCGCCGCACGCGCTCCACCGGAATGTCGGCGAAACGGACGCGCAGCCGTGCCACGAGGTCATCCCGCGTCGGTACGACCGATGGCGACTTCTCCCAGCGCTCCACTGTCCCTCCGATCGCTTCTGGACGGAATTCCGCCCGAACTGAGCAGAACCCGCCGTCCTGACGGGTTCTGAGGTTGGAAATGACCTACCCGAGGGTTGCGACAGAAAAAGCGGCGAACCTAAAAACACGGACATGACACAACCGCCGCGCGGCAAGTATTCGCGGCGTCCGGCGCCACTCGACGGGCCGGGAATCGCCGTTCTTTTGCGCTGCTTTTCCGTGCGCTGCCCGGCCGCGACCGGGCGATGACCTTCCCCGCGGGCGGCCGCCCGCCCGGACGGCCCGCGGGCCCGGGCGATCTACCCCGGTCATGGGCGCGCCGCCGCGGCGGGGCGGCGCCGCCGGGACCCGAAACCGGCCCCACGGTCACGGACCGTACTGAAGCTTTTACGGATGGTTGCCTGTCGCGCAGACACCTGGCCGGGGCGGAGGGAATTGCTGATCTAGATGTCTCCAACACACCCGGGGTGACCCATGGACGGCCAGCCGAAGAACTTCACCCGCAGCACCCGATCCGACCGGGACGCCGACGGGGTCACCGCACCGGGACCGGGCGCCGCGCCCCCGGAGTACACCGCCCGGCCGGCCGCGGGCCCGGCCGCCGGCCCCATCCCGGACCCGTTCGACGAGGACACTCCCCGCACACCGGACTGGTTCAAGACGGCGGTGTTCTACGAGGTGTCGGTCCGGGGCTTCGCCGATTCCAACAACGACGGCTACGGCGACCTGCGCGGGCTGATCTCCAGGCTGGACCATCTGCAATGGCTCGGCATCGACTGCCTATGGCTGCTGCCCATCTACCAGTCCCCGCTGAAGGACGGCGGCTACGACATCGCCAACTACACCAGCATCCTGCCCGACTTCGGAGAGCTCGGGGACTTCGTCGAGCTGATCGAGCAGGCGCACGCCCGGGGCATCCGGGTGATCGCGGATCTGGTGATGAACCACACCTCCGACCAGCACCCCTGGTTCCAGGCGTCGCGCACCGATCCGGACGGGCCCTT
>NZ_JBEZJI010000150.1:0-3491 GCF_040649435.1 Actinomadura sp. NPDC048955 | reverse complement strand
GTGGTGGGGGGGGGTGGTTCCACGCCCCCATCCCCGCGGTTCTTGGACGCCTGCGGGGCTTCTTCGGTTCTGGCGGCGGGAGGTTGTACGCGGTGACCCCGTACTGCGTGCCCACCGCTCGGTTGAGGCGGTTGTTGGGCCGCCTCAGTTCTACTTCGACCTGGCCGACGGGGTCCTTGAGCAGATCACATCGGCCCGCTGTAGGAGAGGATCACAGCGGGGTCGTTCATGTACTTGTCCGCCATGGCGGTGGCTTGCTCCTCCGTCAGGTCCGGGAAGCGCCGGAAGGATTCGTCCTGCCAGTACACCTCGCACTTGTAGGTCTTCGGCGAGGGAGAACTCGCCTGGTTGTTGCCCATCTCTCAACCTCGATTTCTCTGCGTTGTGTCGGCCCCACTTGATGTGAGGGCCCTCCGTAACAGTTCCAGGTGGGGCTCCTTCCGCCAACTCAGCGGACGCCCCGCGCGCCGCTAGTGTTCTGCGTCTGAAATCTGTTGTGTAAATCTATGCTGGGCCGATGGCGAGGACTGGGCGGCCGAAGACTCCGTTTTCCGTGACCGGGGCCGAGCGGGCGGAGTTGGAGCGCGGGGCTCGGGCGGCGACCCCGACGCAGGCGTATGCGTTGCGGTGCCGGATCGTGCTGGCATGTGCGCGGCCGGGGGCGTTCCATACGCATGTGGCTGCTGAGCTGGGCGTCTCGCCGCCGACGGTGGTCAAGTGGCGCCGCCGTTTCATCGAGCATGGCCTGGCCGGGCTGTCCGATGAGCCCCGCCCCGGTCGGCCGCCCTCGATCCTGCTGGACAAGGTCCAGGAGGTGGTCACGCTGACGTTGGAGCAGACCCCGCCGGGCGCCACACACTGGTCCAGGGCCTCGATGGCCGAGCGCACCGGGCTGTCACGTTCGACGATCGGGCGGATCTGGCGCCGGTTCGACCTCAAGCCGCACCGGGCCGACACCTTCAAGATCTCCACCGACCCGCTGTTCGTGGAGAAGGTCGTGGACGTGGTCGGGCTCTACCACCACCCGCCCGAGCGGGCCGTGGTCCTGTGCGTGGACGAGAAATCGCAGATGCAGGCCCTCGACAGGTCGCAGCCGGTGCTGCCGATGATGCCGGGCATGCCCGAGCGGCGCACCCACGACTACGCCCGGCACGGGACCACCAGCCTGTTCGCCGCCTTCAACATCGCCGACGGCACCGTCATCACCGAACCGCGCCGCCGGCACCGCGCCACCGAGTTCAAAAAGTTCCTGGCCGCGATCGACAAGGCCGTCCCGGCCGGCCTGGAGGTGCACCTGGTCTGCGACAACCTGGCCACCCACAAGACACCGCTCGTGCACGACTGGCTGGCCCGCCACCCCCGCTTCCACGTGCACTTCACCCCCACCGGATCGTCCTGGCTCAACCAGGTCGAACGCTGGTCCGCCTACCTCACCGCCCAACTCACCCAACGCGGCGCCCACAAAAGCGCCCAAGCCCTCGAAGCCGACATCCGCGCCTGGGTCCAGCACTGGAACACCAACCCCAAACCATTCGTCTGGACCAAAACCGCCGAAGAAACCCTCGACTCCCTCGCCCGATATCCACAACGGATTTCAGGAGTCCAGTGGGTCACTTCCACTGGAGTGGTGTAAGAGTTGATCTACGCGTGCTCCCTGTTTCTGCAGGTTAAGCGGTGAGTTCCTGCTGGTCGATCAGAGCCTACGACTCCGCCGCCCTACGGCACTGGCTCCGCCGGCGAGACGTCATCCCGCGCATCGCACGCCGAGGCATCCACTCCTGCGAGCGGCACGACCGCCACCGGTGAAAGACCGAGCGCACACTCGCCTGACTGCTGGGCCATCGGCACCTGACCATCCGCAACCAACACCACGACCACCTGCTCGCCGCCCTCCCGACCCTCACTGCAGCCCTCATCCACTACAAGCACCCGGCCCAGAACACCACGCAGAACAGACACTTAGCGAGATCGGATGTCTGAGCCCAGCCGGAAGCAAATCGAGTGGGCTCAGGGGTCATGGGGTCCTGGTGCTCGCGTTCGTTGTTTCGGCAACGCCGGATTGGGCGTCCTGCAGACGTCCCCGGGACGCGCTGAGGCGTCCTCTGGCGGCTCGGGACGTCCTAGCGCCTCGGGCCCCGTTAGCGGCATACGCGGGTCCTGAGGGCGTCCTAGGACCTGTCCGGTAGATCTTGGTGTTTGGCTGAGGGTGATCTTTGGGTGTGGGTTGATGGTGTGTCGTGGTGCGACGGCATGAGTTGACCGATGCGGCGTGGCGGCGGATCGAGCCGCTTTTGCCCGCGCAGCCCGCTCGGGGCGGCCGGTGGGCCGATCACCGCACGGTGCTGAACGGGGTCTTGTGGAAGCTGGCCACCGGTGCTCCGTGGCGGGACCTGCCGGAGCGGTACGGCAACTGGAAGACCGTCTATGAGCGGTACCGGCGGTGGGCCGCCGACGGCACCTTCGACCGCATCCTCACCCGCGTGCAGGTCCACGACGACTCGGTCGGGCTGATCGACTGGACCGTCAGCGTCGATTCCACCATCGTGCGTGCTCACCAGCACGCCGCCGGAGCCCGCAAAAAGGGGAACCGGGTGGGACGAACCGGGCATCGGGGAGCAGTCAGGCGCTCGGGCGGTCACGGGGCGGCCTGACCACCAAGATCCACCTGGCGGTCGACGGACGCGGCCTGCCGCTGTCGGTCGTGCTCACGCCCGGCAGTGTCAACGACTGCACCGCCTTCGGGCAGGTCCTGGCCGCGATCGCAGTGCCGCGGCCCGGTTCGGGTCGTCCTCGGTGCCGGCCCGATCGGGTAATCGCCGACAAGGCCTACAGCTCGGCCGCGATCCGCTGGTCACTGCGGTGCCGCGGGATCGGGGCCACCATCCCCGAACGCGCCGACCAGCGGGCCGGACGCGCCCGTCGCGGCTCACGCGGCGGGCGCCCACCGGTCTTCGACCCGGTCCTCTACAAGCGCCGCAACGTCGTCGAACACTGCATCGGCCGCCTCAAGCAATGGCGCGGCATCGCCACCCGCTTCGACAAACTCGCCGGCAACTACCAGGCAGCCATCGTCCTGGTCACCGCACTGCTCTGGATCAACACATGATCCACCGGACACCCCCTAGCGCCTAGCGGCGCCGTCGCGGGCTAACGAAGCTCATCGGGCGCACCCGCTCCTGGCCTGTCCTCCTGGGCTTGCTGTGCGTGCGCGGCGATACAGGAACGGCACGGTTGTGGATTGGCCACCGCGCTAGGCGCGGGCGGTAACGCAACGAAAAGGAGGTCGACGTGGCAACTCACGTCCGCAAGCGCAAGAACAATAAGTGGTGGGTGATGGAGCGCGGCACCAACAAGATCGTCTCTGGGCCGCGTACGACACCAAGGCAGAGGCCGAGAAGGCGAACCGCTAGGGGGCGCTGGGCTGTGCCCCTCTGAAACCAGGTAAAAAGGGGTGGATACCCGCACAATCCTGGGGGTAGTGGAGGGTGCGG
>NZ_JBEZJI010000149.1:0-3589 GCF_040649435.1 Actinomadura sp. NPDC048955 | reverse complement strand
TCGATGCCCCCGGCGGCGTCAGCCTGGGCGCGCACCACCTGAAGCAGCCGCTCCCAGGTCCCGTCCGCCGACCAGCGCCGAAACCGCTTGTAGACGGTGATCCATTCCCCGAACTCCGGCGGCAGATCACGCCAGGGCACACCAGTCCGCACCGATGACAGATCCCGTTGATCACCCGCCGATGGTCGACCCACCGTCCACCCCGCCCGCCCGTCGGCGGCAGCAACGGCGCCAGCCGCTCCCACTGCGCATCGGTCAAGTCACCACGACCCATCAACCCACAGTGACCCAACCAACGCCCACCGTCAGTCGATCCAAGAAACAGGCCCTAGGCGTACGTGCGTATACCGATCGACACCGGCGAGCCCAAAGCCTCCTGGCACGCGATCATCTGAGTCTACTTTGGGGCTGAGGCCAGCTTCCGGAGTAGGACGCCCGGTCGGGCGGAGCACGATAGACGATCATAGATCTGATCGTGTCCGCGCATCTCCTTGCGCCCCTCCCACTGACCACCGACCGCCCAGCCCTTACCTGTAAGCTACTTTCTGCGAAAGTTCGCGAACAAAAAAGAGTTAGGGAGGCAATAGTGGCACAGCCATCCGACCGAGTGCAGGTGGAACTCGACAAGGCCCACCTGCTGGCACTGACCCTGGGCGCAGGCCATCCACGCGTGAGTGCTGCGCTCCAAGAAGCCCGTGTGAAGAATGCGGCTGAGGACGGCGCCGAAGAATATCCCGAACACACCGCCGACTGATGGAACCGGGGTCTTCGATCTAGAGTGAGGAACGGAAGTTCCCCACTCCTCAACAGGCTGGCCCTGCGTTTTGCGTGGGGCCAGTCCTTCATCGCCATTACAGGAAAAGCAGGGCCGTCGCTGACTTAGAGCAAGACCTCCGATGGCGCTAAGCCGTCAAGCTGCGGTCGGCAGAGCGCGGGTGAAGGCATTTGCCGGCGTCGTAGGCCTGGCCGGTTTGAAGGCAGCGGAAGAGTTGGCCGAGCATCCGGTTGAACAGGTGCCGCAGGGCGGAGGGGTGTTTGTCCCTGTTCTCTCGGCGTCGCTGATAGTGGGCCCGTGCGGGTTGGTGATTGGTGGAAGCGGCGAAGGCCAGACGAACCCTGCGGCGGCGAGGCGATCGTGCTTGATCACCCGGTGGGTGATGGAGATGCTACGGCCCGAGGCGCGGGTGACCGGTGCCGATCCGGCGTAGGCCTCGAGCGCGCGGGCGTCGGCGAAGCGGCCGTGGTCGTCGCCGGGCTGATCGCCGAGGCGGTCGACGTTCTCGCATTGGGTGTTACGTCATCTCATTTGGCGAGTCGGCGGTGGCAGATGAGGGTGGCGGCGATGCCGACGAAGGCCAGGAAGTGTTCGGGCTTGCGTTCGTAGCGGCGGTGCAGTCGGCGGCAGCCGCTCAGCCAGGACACCGTCCGTTCCACCACCCAGCGGTGCCGCCCCAGCCGGTCTGAGGACTCGATGCCGCGGCGCGCGATGCGCGGCGTGATGCCCCGCCCGCGCAGCCAGCGCCGCAGGTCGGCGTAGTCGTAGCCCTTGTCGCCGTGGAGCTTGGCGGGACGGCGCCGGCGCGGCCCGCGCCGGGAGCGGGTCGGCGCGATGCCCCGAACCAGCGGCTCCAGCGCGAGCTTGTCGTGGGTGTTGGCCGCCGAGATCCCGACAGACAGCGGCAGCCCGGCACGATCGACCAACAGATGGATTTTCGACCCACGCTTGCCGCGGTCGACAGGATTCGGGCCCGTCAGTTCCCCCCTTTGGCGGCGCGGACACTGACGGAGTCGATCGCGCAACGCGACCAGTCCAGCTCACCACGCGCGCCCAGCTCGTCCAGCACCAAGCGGTGCAGCTTGGCCCACACACGCGCAGCTGTCCACTCGGTGAAACGGCGGTGCGCGGTAGGGCCCGACGGCCCGAACACCGGGGGCAACTGCTGCCATGTACAGCCAGTGGTCGCCACGAAGATGATCGCCGCCAGCACCTCACGATCCCCATGCCTCCGCCGGCCCCCGCCCTGCGGCCGCGTCGGAGCAGGCGGCACCACCCGCTGGAACAACTCCCACAACTCCTCAGGCACCAACCGCTCCACCATCTCCACGACCGCAGACTACCGCCGCCAACCCAAATGAGATGGTGTCTAAGAGCTTTGGGCGCCCTGAGGTGGCGGCAGGGGATGGAGTCCGACAGTAGGTCAAGACCGTAAAGGGCTATCTGGGTGGTCGGCCGGGTTCCTCCCGGTCGCTGGGGAGACGAGCGGCGGGGAGAGAAGTCCTTTCCACGCCGCTCGTTTGGCCGGCATCAGCCGCGTCAGGCGCCTGACGCTGTGGGCTCCCCCACATGAACATGCACACGAATGCCCCGCCGACGGGCCCCGGGCGCCGCAGACGGACGACCCCCAGCCCGTCCCCACGCTCTATCGCGCTCGCCTCTCCCACGTGCACCGGGAGCAGGCCCGCCCTCCACCACCTTGTTTGGGAACAGTTGGGGCGCACCACTTCGGGCACTTGACATCCGGCATGTGAATCAGCTCCCGTCTTGTTACGTCCGTTTCATGTCCGGAAACAGGCCGCCCTCTCTGCAGGGCGGCAGGCAGGACAGTCGACCTCTGACCTGGATCGGCAAGCCACTGACCATGTGACATAAATCGCCGGTGACTCCGGCCCGTGCGAACCCTGAGGCTCCCCGGGCTTGCCGACGCCTCTGCTACCCGCCAACATCCGCCGGCTTTGGCATGCAGCGAGCTGCCGCACCATATCGAGGCCCGCGCGACCGCCGACGCCGACTGACGAGCGCGGCCGTCACACCCCCCCCGGGGAGTGCTTCCCCACCCGAGGAGGCCGCGCCGAACCCCAGGCAAAGACCTTGCGGTCCTGGTTGCGGGTGCGTAAACGCGCTGACCCGCGCATATCCCGCGATTCGCGGTCTTACGGTGGGTTCCCAGAACGAGGGCCCTGCGCGTGCGAGGAGCCGCGAGTTTGCGAGGGCGGGGGGCGACTTCTCACACGGTTGGTCATCGGCGAGGACCCCGCGACCCGCGACCCGCCGATATCGGCACTGGTCACCGTCGGGGCGACAGGTAGCGGGCCAGCCGCGACCTGCCGAGGGCGGCGAGATGCGTTGCCGAATTGGGCTGTTGGGGGTCAAGAAACAGGGGTCCGGCGGTGCCGGACCCCTGCGGGTGGATGTGGGTCAGCCTCTGTCGATGAGGCGTTTGATGAAGTCGATGAAGTTGATGACGCCGACGACGATGACGTCAACGACGCCGCCGACGACGCTGACTACGACGCCGATGACGCTGCCGACGATGATGCCGACGATGACGTAGGCGAGAAGGATCACAAGCCCGGTCATGGGATGTCCCCTTGTCTTTTCGTTTGTGGTGGCGCCGATGGGCGCGCTTCGCGGGCGACCGTCCGGAATCCACGGCGTATCGCAGCAGGGGATCGGCGCGCGGGGCGGCCGGGTCGGGTTGCGGCCTGGGGGCCGGTCCCGATCTCGCCGACGAGGACGTGTTCGAGCCGCTCGACGAGGTCCTGACCTGGGACGAACGCCCCGGGCAGCCCGCCTTCACCCGTCCCGAGC
>NZ_JBEZJI010000148.1:0-3652 GCF_040649435.1 Actinomadura sp. NPDC048955 | reverse complement strand
CGTCCCGTCTGGCGGACGGAGCGCAACGACCTACCGTGAACGTAGCGGACCTGACGAGCTCATGGGACGAGGCGCGCCGAACGGATCCACAGGGTGTGGACGACCTAGGGCCTGTCTCGAAGCGGCTCCGATCAAGCGCGCGAACGCGTGAGCTGGCCGGTGGAGCGAGGCCGGAGGCAAGCGGCACCGGGCAGATCGCGAAGCGATGCCGCGTTCGCCCAGGCCCGGTCACGTAGCGAGCAGCCAGGCGAGCGAAGTGGGCCGGGACGTGGAAACACAGCCTAGGTGGTGCGGACGGCACGATGCCACCCGTCCCGCTGACGCAGCAAATCATGAGGTGACCTTACTGAATGTGATGTCACGGGACCTGTCCGCGAAGCTGTCCGTCTCCCTGGCAGCCTCGGTCAGTCGATCCGGCTGATGAGACAGAGGGTTTGGCATGTGCGGTTGGCGGCTTCCACGTGTGAATTGGGCCAGAGCAGCTCGAGCGCTTGAGGACGGCGCACCTGGTACTCCCGCCCGAGATCGGCGCACCGACGCCGTGGTGATCACGGTCGACGTGCGGGGTCGGCTACGGGACCCCGCTCGGACGGGCGGTCAACCGCCGCAACGGCTACCTGCACGACCTGCTCACACGCGTCACCAAATCGGCGCAGCCCTGGGTCGCCATGCTGGTGCGCACCATCTTCGACCCCCCGCCGCCGAACAAGTCCACGTCCCGCACGCCCACGTCGTTGCCTCGCCGGAGGTCAAGCACCCGAACGCGGCGTGCATCTGGGAAGAAGGTGACGGCACGCACATGTCCGATCAGGAACACCGCTTGGAGGCGCTGGTCGAAGGTGCAATCGTCGACGCGGGTGGGAGGGGTAAGAGCCAAGTCGTGCAAGGGCCCCACGGCTCCCACGTCAAGATCTACGGCAGTGGAAGGGCCGAGGGCGTCGTCGAGAAGCTTCGCGGCAGTTAGGAGATACCGCCGCGGTATCTAACCCACCCATTTGCCTAGGGGCAGGTTTCGCCGTGTGACCGCTCCAGGGGTTCGATCACCGGGATCGAGCAGGTCAGGCGTAGTGGAGTTTGAGGGCCTCGGCCTCGGACAGGCCTTCACGGGCCGCCATCCGACGGCGCGCCCTCACCTGGGCGTTCGTCTTGGGGCGGAATTCGGGAGAGCGGCTGCAACCACAGGGCTCGAAGCCCTCATAGCGCAGGCCCGCCGTAAGGACGGCGGCGACGGCGTCCCAGCGGCGGTCGTCGCCGCGGCGCGGGGCGGCAAAGTCATGCCCGGCGAAGATCATCGGCTGACCACAACGGGGGCAGGGATGCTCGGCGCCATCCCAGGCGTACTTGTGGCTCTGGCGGCACGGGATGCACACGTAGTGGACCTTGTAATGGACCATCGCGTAAGTGCACATGCCGATCAGGCTACCGGGGCGCCGGCGACTTCGCAGCGGGCCGCTGTCTGGCCGGGCGGGCTCGCTTGGCACTTCTGTCCCATCACATGCTTGAGGGTGGCTGTTCGGTTTGGCTGTCGCGTGTTGGTTTGCGGGGAGCGCGCGTCGGGGGGTCTGAGCTTCCCCCGGTTCCACGGACTCGCTGATGTTGCGGCGGTACCGGGCTGAGGGTTTGGCCGGGTCAGGTGACCGGTCACGGCGGCCGGAGTCGTGTCCGCATCAGATGAGCGCCGAGATCGACCACCGGTCCGGGAACCGTTGGGATGCGTCTCGTGCGCTTGCTCACTGAGCGGATGTATCTCATTGAAGGTGACGACAGCAGGTGCGGACGGGGCACCTCCACCCCGCGATAACCATCATTAGCCGGGCATGTTAAACACGCGCACGCGCCCTAAGCCGTTCATGACCGGACAGCACGTCCGAGGACACCGACGGCCCATAAACCCGCAGCACGGCCCGCTGATACAGCGAATCGGCGTCGACCTCTTCCGGGGAGGTCACGACGGCACCGCCCACTCGGCGAAGACGGTCTTACCGCCCCTCTGGTCGAAACGCACACCCCAACGGGTGACATACTCGGCCACAGCACGCAGACCCCAGCCGCCTTCACCGAGCCTCTCCACCTGCCGCAGAACCGGAAGGGTTGGGTCCCCGTCCCACACCTCCACGACATACGCGGCCTCGGACGCAAAAGCGTTCACCGTGACCAGCTCGGTCTTTGCGTGACGCACGGCGTTGGTCACCAGCTCCGTCGTGACCAGCCCAGCTCCGTAGCCATCGACCGGCCAGCCCTCGGCGGCGATCTTCCCGACGTGATCCCGGGCGACTTTGACGCTGGCCGGTTCAGCTTTCAGGTAGATCATCGAGCTTGCACCTCCCGAGCATCTGCTGAGCCGACGCATCAACCACTACGCAGGCCGCCCGTCGCGACCACCGCCCAGCGCGCTTGAGCCCTCACCGAACGTTCCGGTGCCGCGCTCAGAAACTTTAATGGAAGTCGCGATAAGCACACAAGTAGTAAGTGTGCGAGCCTCACCTGGTGCTCGGAGTAGGCATTCCTACCTGGGCGGTCAGGCAGGCAAGCGGTAGACCAGTTCGTACAAATGAGAACCCTTGACCAGCACGGATACCTCTACAGGCCGGTCATCGTGGGAATAGGCGACCCGGAACTGACGGATCACCGGAACGTCTGGCAGCGCCAAGAGGTCTATCTCTTCGTTCGTCGGCATCCGGGCGGACACTGCGTCCACGAAGTGCTGTAGGTCGTATCCCAGGTCAGCCAGGACGCGTGGCGCTCCGCCAGGGATCCTCTGCGACCCGGCCAGCTCGGTACCGGCCGCCAGTTCCAACGGGTAGTACGACCACTCGACCTCCACCGGCCGACCAGCATGGCGCAGCAGTCGCCGCCGGACGAGCACCCGGTCTCCAGCACCGATGTTGAGCGCCTCCGCAACATCATTCGGTGCCGGTAGCTCCGTGACTTCCAGCAGCTCGTAGGAGTAGCCGCCAGGAGTCGGCTCGAAGTAGGCCCCAACCTCCACCCGGAAGGGCTGACGTTCGCGCACGAAAACGCCCTTGCCCTGACGGCTGGTCAGGTACCCCTCGGCCTTGAGCACTGCCAGAGCCTTCTGGACGGTGGTGTTCGAAACGCCGAACTCTGTGACCAGGTGCGCCGTGGAAGGTAGCTGAGTGCCCGCCACCAGATCCCCGGCCATGATCCGCGCCCGCACCTCCGCCGCCATCTGCTGGTACGGCGGCCGATCGTCCGCTCGCTGAGTCAACGTCGTGAACCCGCCACCAGTCGGTAACGCAGATGGCGCCCCTCAGCGACCATCACCATTACCGAAGCCTCAAATGCCACGCCGTCCGCGTTCAAGCAGGTACGCGACAGGACGATCACCGGCGTACCCGGAGACAGCCCCAGCTCAGCGGCTTCATCACCGGTCGCACTCCGAAACACGATGTCCTCCCGAGCTTCGTGCACCGCATAGCCCATATCTGCGAGCAGGGTGACGGCCCCGCCTCTGATCTTCCCCGGAGCGGCCAGAGCCGTTCCCTCTGCGATCTCTGCCGGGTACCACGAGTCGGTCAGTTCCACGGGCTGACCGTCCGGCCCGCAAGGTCTATCGCGTGCGCAACCCGATGACCATCGGACGGTCTTTTTGCCAGCAAAAGTCACTGGAGCAAGCCCCCAGATGAAAGAG
>NZ_JBEZJI010000147.1:0-3670 GCF_040649435.1 Actinomadura sp. NPDC048955 | reverse complement strand
GTTAAAGGAATAATACTAAAGGGTAATGCAAGACTTAAAAATACTTGTGTGAAGATTAAAAGATCTTCAATCTTAGAAGTACTTGAACCATATAACCATAAACATATGAATACAGGAATCACAGCGATTAATCTAGTAACTAGTCTTCTTGCCCATTGAGGTATTTTTATATTCAAAAACCCTTCCATGACAATTTGTCCTGATAATGTGCCAGTAATGGTTGAATTTTGTCCTGAAGCTAACAAAGCTATGGCAAATAATGTACTCATAACAGCACCACCTATAGCTCCTGCAAACTCGGATTCTTGTAAAGCATTATATAAATCATAAAATCGTCCTAAGTCTTCACCATTACCAAAGAATAGAGCGGCACCTAATATTAAAATCAAACAATTAATAATAAACGCAATTGAAAGTTGTATATGTGAATCAATAATAGCGTATTTAATAGCCTCTTTTTTCTTAGCTTTACTTTCACGTATATAGTTACGTGATTGAACAATTGAAGAATGCAAATACAAATTATGAGGCATGATTGTCGCACCAATGATACCTAAAGCCATGTATAACACACCCTTGTTAGTAGCTATTTCTGTACTTGGAATAAAGCCACCTAAAACAGCACTCCATTCTGGAGAAGCAAAGTAAACTTCAAATACAAAGATAAAAAGAACTGTAAAAATTAATACACCTACGATAGCTTCAATCTTTCTAAAGCCAAATTTAATAATTACTAGTAAAAGTAAAACATCTAATACAGTAATAGTTACTCCCACTACTAAAGGTATATCAAAAAGTAGATTTAGTGCTATCGCACTACCAATGACCTCTGCAATATCCGTAGCCATAATTGCTAATTCTGTAACAATCCAGGCTGCTATCGATAACGGCTTATTACTTATGTGTTTAGTTACTTGAGCTAAGTCCATACCACTCGCAATACCTAAACGAGCGCACATACTTTGAAGTAACATGGCTGATAAGCTCGATAATAATATTATAAATAATAATGTATATCCAAATTGTGCTCCTCCTGCCATTGAAGTAATCCAATTACCTGGATCCATATAGCCTACAGCAACAAGAAGTCCAGGACCTAGATACATTATTAGTTTCTTGATACCATTTGCTTCGCTATCAAAAGAAACTTTTCCATTTATTTCTTCTAAACTTTTCTTCACTATAAAAATCTCCTCATTGAATATTAAATTTATCAATGAATATTATAGTATAAATTAGGCTGACCTAAAAATTGTTTTGCTTCATATATATTTTTTCTCATTAAAATTTTAGTCACGATACGTTTTGATTATTTTAATTAATCTTTCTATATCATTATTTGAGAGGTTTTCTATATTGTCTATGTCATGTTTAAGCGACTCTTTTATATTAGACTTCTCATTATTTTTCAGAAAATAAGTTGCTATTGAACCTGTTATCATTCCAACTAAACCGATACCAAAAAAACATCAGATAAACACTTGTTATTCTGCCAATTAGTGTCTCTGGACTGATATCACCATAGCCAACTGTAGTAACTGTCACTATAGCTAACGAAACCCCATCATTATATGATCTTACAGATGGCTCAAAATAAGTAAGTGGGATTGCAGAAAATAATATGCTAATACATGAAAAGACACTTCCTTTTAAAAGAAGTGTCTTAAGCGTTTCAAATTTAAAATATATCTAAATAACGAACATTTTTAATATGGAGGGATTATGTTTTTCTTGATTTAACTTTTTCCCATTCAATTTTCAGGTAATTATTAATAAAATCTTTATATTCATCTATTTTTGTTTCTTCTAAAGTATTATTACCATCATAAGATTCTCTGATATTTTTTTTTAATTCATTTAAAGAATCATAGATTTTCTCATTGCTAATTGATAAATCCCCTTTATAAAAACTTGCACTACTTTCAACTGCAACTAGTATTTTTTTATGTTCGATTCGTACTTTATGAATATCATATTTATTTATCGGAAATAAATTTTTCATTTCTTCTATAGAAGTAAATAGATTATACATAGCACTGGTTCTATCTATTTTTTTGTTATTTAAAACCTTCGTTTGTTCCTTTACCTTTTCTTGTATATTGTCTATTTCTTCTTTGTATTTTTCCGCATTATTGTCTCTTTTCCTTGATTCATATTCTAAACCTTCTAACAAGGTGCTTCTCATATTATCTAACATATTAATATCTTTAGTTTTTTCACTATAAAAATTTTGATGAGTGTTGAAATCATAAAATGCTTTTATCAAATTAGTATTTACTTCTCTTACTTTCTGAATCCAATTTATCCTTGAATCTTCAATTTCAGATTTTCTTTTCATTGAATTGTCTATTTTATAACCCACCCACACTGACGTTAAACTAATTAATGCTACAAAAATGGCAAACATATTTTTCATCATCCAATCTTTTTATTCTTTCGTCTGCTTTTAGTTGCAATAACTTAACTTTTAGTTTAGATAAGTTATTGCATTAGGCTGTGCTTTACATATATATTTAAAGATTGCTCCTCTTTAAATAATTAGTTAACATAATCGATGATTATCGGAAGTTTCGGTGATAAAAATAATAGCGATACAAGTTATTCAACTTGTATCGCTATTTTCATAAACATAGTCTTTTTAAACGATTATTATAATATAATTAGCCACCAAACAAACGACTCCAGAAGCCTTTTTTAGGTTGTGTTTCTTCACTCTTATATTCTATATCACTATCATTGTCATTTTGTTTAGATAGATCATCTTCTTTTTGTACTTCTTCCTCTTGTTTACTTTCATCACTTTGACTTTCAGATATATCTTTGTGTTGAATCTCTGCTTCTTTTTCGTCTTCCTGGCGTTGATTAATATTTACAGAATCAGTAGTATATGTAGCTTCTTGCTCATCAACGTTTTGTCTAACGTTGGTAGATGCATCGAAGGAATAATTAAGGTGTCTTTCTTCCTCTAATTGATTCTCTAACTTTTGAATCTTTTTATTACTTTCTAATGCCAGAACTTGTTGATTCTCAAGCAATTTTGATCTTTCCTGTAACTCTTTTCTGTAAAATTCAATTGTTGTTTCATGACGACTTTCTTGTTTTGCAATTTGATCATTCAAAATATCAATCTGATTTTTAAGAATTTCTACTAATTGAGTATCACTTTGGAATTCACCATTAATATTATCTGACTCTTTTTTTTGTTTGTCTTCAGTAGAACTTTCAAAACCATATTTCTTTTTATTTTCATTTACTCTTTTAATGATTTTTTCTATATCAGAATCTTCTTTAATAAACGAAGTGTTTTCCTGTTTTATTGTTTTTATATCCAATCGTTTAATGTTATTAAAAATAGTTTGCTTGCTAACACCTAATTCTTCACTCAATATTTTCACACTTTTCATATTATCAACCCTTTATAAAGTGATTATCAACCCTTTACGATATATTATAAGATTATCATGCCTAATAATAAAGTAATTGATAAACCGAAAATGTAAAAGTAGCAAACATTTCATCAATTGTTCGTCAAGGGTTGATGGTAGTTGTCAAAGGTTTATAAACCTTTGACAACCCTGTATTTTCCCTTTTATAACCTTATTTAAAATGCTATAATAGACTCAACGCATTAAAAACCCCAACTACTGGTAATAGCTGGGGTTTGGTAATA
>NZ_JBEZJI010000146.1:0-3791 GCF_040649435.1 Actinomadura sp. NPDC048955 | reverse complement strand
ATATGAGTAAAAATATATTTTCCTACATTTACAATTAATGTAATTCGTGATATTTTATTAACGAAATAACTAATGAAAACATGGGAAAACCCTCCAACCGTCGCCTCGGTATAGGAGGGTTTTTTGTGTCATCTCTTAGCTATCGTGCTTATTCTTAAAATGTACAATGTACATCATTATAAGATCGTCTATCTCTCAGGCGTCAAATTTAGACGCAGAGAGAAGGTGCATTAACTGTTAATCATTTTCGCCAATTAGATTATAATACTGACTATATAAAGACTAATAATAATGATGCTTTAAAATTTCAAATACTCGAAGAATTACCAAATCAAATTAAAGATTATCTAAACAACAATTTTGAAATTAGAGAGATTCGTATTATTAAAAGTATTTTACTTAAAGGAAAAAATCTTTTAATAATACACATGATACATATTACCGTTTAGAAGAAGTTGAATTTGAAATTGTCAGTGTCTTAAAACGTTTTAAAGCTATGTTATTACAAAAAAATGAGTCTGTTGAAGCTATGCAAGCTTATTTAATGCAATCGATTAAATCAGAACTAGAAGAAGTACATGCGTTAAATATGCGTCGTCAAAGCATGTATGTCTAAGTACAATGTTTTCAATGAAAAATTCAAATGATTTGTGAGAATAAAAAATACATCAGAGTATCCTTGTTAAAATAGAAAATAAAGAATCAACTCCTTTTCAAAAGTTTTATCACAAATATTATTTAAATCTTAAATCCCTTTATTTTGAATTTTAAAGAATTAAGCTATGTATTATTTACCTAAAACTTACATTGGCTCTTAAAACGCAAATGAGAGCTAAATAAATATAATTTCATTTCACAAACTAAACTTTTGCATAAATTCGTTTCAAAAAACCAAAAATCTCACTGTTGAATAGTTTTTGGATGAACTAAAAATAAATAAGTGTTAAAGTAAAAATATAGCATTATATTCATTCATCATTAAGTCTTTTAACATGAAGTAATTCTTCGTCTAACCTATAGCCACTCAACAAATTGAGTGGCTAATTTTAATTGAACAATATTATAACTATCTTTGACTACTCATTTTTTTAGTAGTCTTTTTGTCTTGCATTTTAATCTTTTTCTAAGAGATTTAATTATTTCACATAGAAACTAATTGAAATTTTTTTGTTTAGCAGAGAAGTTATAAATCATTTTAAAATTTACTTTTCAAACCTTTTAAAAGGCTAAATGTAATTTTTATATTGATTAATATTCTTAATAGGAAAACTAAAAACTAAGAAAAGGTGTATAATGTAACTTTATTATTTTTAAGTGCATATGCGGTGTTTTTTCATCCATATGCACTGTTGCATATAAGATATTTTTTGCTCCATACTCTTTAACCAAAAGTTCTTTACTATCCTCAAAAAATCGTTTGATGAACAATAGGTATACACATATGTATAGCTATATACATAACTATATGCGTAAGTATTTATATTTATTAAGTCTTATCTAATGGATATTTCTCACCTTTACTTGTTGTACAACATGTTGTACAATTTTATTAAAGGAGGATATACTATGACTGTTTTAACTTATTCAAACGCACGTAAGGATTTCCGAAAACTAATAGATAAAGTAAATGATGATAGTGATACAGTAACTATCACAACTAATGACCGTAACGCTGTATTGATTAGTGAAGATGATTATAACTCAATTGTGGAAACCCTCTACTTACAACAATCACCAGTCAATGCTAAACGCTTAGCTCAATCAATGGAAGAAGCCGAAAGAGTTAATACTGTAGAGGTAGATATAACAACTTATGAATAAGTACAATGTAACTTTTACACCTACAGCTTTTGAAGATTATAAGTATTGGCAAACACAAGATAAGAAACTATTAAAGAAAATTAATAGTTTGATTAAGAGTATTCAAAGAAATGGCATTTTAGAGGGTGAAGGCAAGCCAGAGCCTTTGAAAGGTAATTTGAAAGGTTACTATAGTAGAAGAATAAATCACGAGCATAGATTAGTTTATACTATTAAAGACCCTAGTATTATAATCATTGCATGTAGATATCATTATTAAAAAAGAGCTCTAGGTTAATCCTAGGGCTCATATACATATTATTTATCGGTATAGTCGTTGCAATGATTAAAATAAGCAAAAGAATAACCATTCCCAACTTTTGGCAAGTAGATAGTCTATTTAATATCTTTTATCGAAAGCCACTGTCTTTTTAACGGGCTCATGAGAGTAACGTGTTCGCGCATGTTACTCTCTTTTTTACATCTTTAGTATATACTGTTTAATACTATTTGTAAATTATTTTAACAAATATTTATATCAAAAGACCACTCTTTATGAGTGGTCTAAATTATTATTTAGAAGTATTATCACTATCAGATGAAGAAGAACCACCGTTGATTAATTTTTGAACTTCTTCGATTAATTTTTTTACAAAATTAACTACGTTTTCCATTATGTATTTCACCTCTTTGTTTTGTGTCATACAATAGTATTATTACATCCTATTTAAAAATTTACAAATAAAAAGGTAACGTTTGAATAAGAAGTTAAACACAAAAAATAAAGATACAACTTTAATACATAGTTAAATGAAAGAATTATAAAATACCTTTCATTATTTTTATTTTTTGATCACACGATATACAGTTGACCTACTTACGCCAGTAGCTTCGGCTATTTGTTCTCCAGTCATTTTTTGTTCATCATATAAAAACTTAATTTCTCTTTTTTTATGATCAGGCATGGGTGGACGTCCACCGACGCGTCCTCTTGCTCTTGCAGAAGCAAGCCCCTTTTTAGTACGTTCGCTTAAAAGATTGGCTTCAAGTTCAGCAAAAGCACTCATCATCGTAAAAAACATTTTTCCCATTGCATCCTTAGTATTGATATTCATATCAATAATCTGTAATTCGATGTTATTGTTTTCTAACCATTGAGCCAATTCTATTAACTGTTTTGTTGTTCGACCTAAACGATCAAGTTTATAAACAACTAATGTATCTCCTTCACGTAAATACTCTAGACATTTGTCTAACTCTGATCTTTTCGTTTTTCGACCACTCACTTTTTCTTTAAATATTTTTGAACAGCCAAAGTTTTTTAAAGTATCGATTTGGCTATCTAAACTTTGATCTTGTGTTGAAACACGAGCGTAACCAATTTTAGCCATTTGTACACCACGCTTTATTAAATTTTGTTATTTGTTTCACTATTACTGTATCATATCTCATGAAGTAAAGGTAAAATAAGACTTTGTTAATAATACAAGATATGATACTTATAAGTAAAAAATAGAAATTGTTTTAAAATGCTTAATTTTTATGACTTTATGTAAGATAAAATCGATGAAACAAAGATTCATTATTACTTAGCTACCTATCTGTTTCAAAAACGTTCGTTTTTTACATAATGTTGATTTATTAAAGAATCAAACTTTTTCTAATTATTATAGTTATTCTCCCCGTTACTTATATAGTCGTCGAAAAAGCTCTCTAATTTCTTTTTTTGTTTTTTGAGATGTATTTGGATCTTTATATTTTTCAACAAGCGTTTTTGTTAGGTTCTTTGTATTTTCTTGATGCAATCCTGATTTATCTTTCAATAAATTTTCAATGAGTTCATCATTAATTTTCATTAACGAGTCTCCTCCTTTTCATTCATAATAAGACCAAGCTGCACGAGCGGGTTGCACGTCCACAGCAGCGCCGTGCGGAGCCGCCGCTCCTCCGTGGCGGACATCCGGTAGAGGATCAGGGCCGTCACCGCGAAC
>NZ_JBEZJI010000145.1:0-3812 GCF_040649435.1 Actinomadura sp. NPDC048955 | reverse complement strand
TACTGTTTAAAAGTAATGAATTTTAACATTTAAGTATTATATCCTTACTTATCAATATCTTTGTTTTCCAAAAAGGAACCATTCATTAACTTGAATGGTTTTACGAAAAAATGAAAAGAATAGGGAAAATTATGATAAGAGAAAAATCTCATTATCATATGCAATAAGAATATATTACATCACTAAATAAATGATAACATTTATTTAAGTTTATTGCACTAAAATTGTTCGTTTATGAGAATATAAAATTTGTTATTGTACTAAATTTCGATAAATGTTATTTATAATAAGTGAAAGAATTAAGGAGGTTGTATGTATGAAAAATATTAATAATACAAGTAAAATTGATAACAGCTATGTTCTGTCGGCTTTAAGTTATTTAAGTATATTTTTTGCACCTATAGTTTTACCTTTATTTACATGGATATTAGCTGATGAACCTACATCTATACACGGAAAAAAAGCATTAACTAATCATATATTTACATGGATTTGCTTTTTTGTTGGTAGAGGTGCTTTTATCTTTTCGAAAGAGATTTATGATAAACCTTTTAATCATCAATTATTAATCTCTGTTATATTTATAATAATTACAATTCTCTTTTTCTTAATTGCTCTAGTATTATATGTATTCAATATCATTAAAGGTGTTAAAATATTATTAAAAAAGTAACTTTCTCTAATTTAATTACAGTTTTATGTCACTTTAAATCGGAAGTCAATCCGTGTACAGTTAAATATAAGCGAGCATACTACGATATAAGATATAGTCAATACAAATTCACATTATAAGTCATTTTGTTGTGGTAAAGGCAACGTTTTGGAACATTAAAAAGCCCCCGATTATTTTATAAATCGGGGGTTAGTTAAATCGCAGATACTATCTTTAGCTATTATTTTTAAGTGCATCATAGACAGCATCATCACGTGTAACATTTTCTTTTTCTCCAATATTATCGCCATCTACTTTTAAACCGCTATAATGGATAGGAGACCAACTTTTGTTATGATGATTTTTGTCTAGTTGAGTATCATAATTCCATAGTGACCATGATAAATGCTTATTATTCATCTGTTTTAAAATATAATCTAAATCGTCTTTTTGCGCTTTAGGTCCTCCCCCCATGGCTCTTGTACTGAATTCACCCATATAGCTAGGAACGTTATAATCTTTTGCTTGAATTTTGTCTAACTTTTCGTCAAATGATTGTTTCACTGAGTCGTTCCATTCTGTCGCGTAGTTATGATACTCATAAACTAAATTATGAGCAGTATCCTTATAGTATGATGGCTTTTTAAGATTGTCTGGATCCCAAATACCTTCTAAAAATATAATATGTTTGTCTCCTGAGTCGCGAATTGACTTAACAGCATCTTTATAAAATTGATTAACTTGAGAATCAGGCTCAGGTTTATGACTTGCTTTACTTTGTCCTTTGGGCTCATTTAAAACATCATATCCAGCTATTGCATCTTCATCTTTATAATGTTTCGCGATATTATGAAGTATT
The DNA here is from genome assembly GCF_040649435.1 of Actinomadura sp. NPDC048955. NCBI lineage: Bacteria > Bacillati > Actinomycetota > Actinomycetes > Streptosporangiales > Thermomonosporaceae > Actinomadura > Actinomadura sp. NPDC048955. Next base: position 2,301 of record NZ_JBEZJI010000145.1, on the reverse strand, counting down.
TCTTTTGTTTTACCTTGAGCATCAGCTACTTTTTTACTTGTGGAAGCATCTTGATCATCAGTATCCCAAAAATGACCATCCCAAAATTTACCATTGTCTTTATTACCATGATTAGAGTCAGCTGAATGTTGCTCGCCATTTTGAGAATAAGGAGCACCATGAAGATCAATAATAACATATAAGCCATGTTCTTTGGCTTTTTCAACAAATTTATCAATTGCTTCAAATGAATGGCTGTCCATTTCGACATCTTTGGGATCCATTCCTTTTTTATAGTTTGTCACGTTAATATAATTAATAGGTAAACGAATGGTATTTAAACCCATGTCTTTGACATTTTTAAAATCCTCATCAGTCCATTTATTATTCGCATATTTATTTAAAATATCATGCGTTTCTTTAGGACTATGCCCTTTTGATTGAATTTTATCAAATAGGTCTTTATAATCTTTAGCTCTTTTATAATCACTCAACCCTCCCATCCAATTTTCAGTTGTAAAAGTATTACCAGCATTGATACCTTTTATTCGATAATCATGCCCATCTTTTTGGATTTCTTTACCTTTCGTCTGAAGCTGACTCATATCTTCAGCATGTGCACTATTTGTTGAACCAAGTAAAGCAGATGTTAAAGTTGTTGCTACTAGAACGGATCCTAAGATTGATTTTTTCATAATTATAGTACCTCTTTCCATCTTTAAAATGTTTATCCTTAGTTATGAAGGGAGTTAAAATTATTTTCATTATTGTTATCTGCATGAGCTAAATTAGTTTGAGATATGAAAGATATTGTTGAAGCTAAAAAACTATAATATTTTGTTTTAAATTCTAATCCCAAATACCATCAAAATTAGCATCAGATGAACTTAATGCATCTAATTTTTCTTGTGTTAGTGTTTTATAATGATCATCGTTAATTTTATATTTAATAGGTAAATTTAACCCCATGTTATCGTCTTTTAATAGTTCCTGTTGTGTTTTTAAACGATCTGTCGTTCCTTCAGTATCAAAACCTGATTCTTGATTGTTATTTTCTGCTTCTATTGCATCCCAACGTTTTCCAACAAAATTGTTTAAATATGTTTTTTCGTCCCCACCTTTTGCAGGTGTCTTAGCTTTACTTCTAGCTTGTGCTCTTAAGTCTCCAAAACTCCAATCTTTTTTAGCTGCGTCTTTATCTCGACCAGGACCGTGTTTAACAATAGCATCAAAATATATGTATCTAGAAAGTTTAGATTTTAGGCCATCTTTTTCAGCGTCCTTTTCAGCAATTTCCATGTAATCACGTGCAATTACACGTTTTTGTGCTTTAATCATATTATCTCTATCATTTTTGGCTGCGTCTTCCCACGCTTTATCTGCACCCTCTAAACCGTCGGTTTTCTCTGTTCCAGAAACATTATAAATAGCGTCAGTGTATTTTTTCATCGGGTTATTGGGATTAATTTTATTATATTGATCTATAAAATGTTTCATATCATCCCCATTAGTTGTAAAACCAATGAGACCCGCTGTAAGTCCGCGTTCATCTTTGATATTCTCTGGAGGCGCATTAAACTGTTCGTCATATTTATAACTTGTATGTTCAGCAGCACTCACTAATGCCAATGTAGTTTTTCGTAATTCTTCATTAGCGAAAATATTATTATTGTTTGTTGCTTTATTCTGTGTGTGTTTTACTTCATGCTCCATATTTTTTTGAATGGTTGAATGGTTGCTATTATGATTTTCTGATGCATGTACTACACCAGTACCATTTGCTGCTATAAGTGTTGCTAATAGTGTTGAACTAGCTCCTAATGCAATTTTACGCACTGAGAAATTTTTTGAATTTTTCACGAGTAAAACACTTCTCCTTTAATTGATATTTTAAAAGTTATAACTTTTAACAATTTAATAGTAATTATAAAAATGTTATTTGGTCAATTTCAAAAATCACTTTTAACTTAATTTTATTATTAAATTTACATTTCTAAAAAACAATTTTAAAAAATAAATAAAGTTAATGATTTGAATATTAAGTGAACTGTATATGAGTAATAAAATTTCAATTATGTATCAAGTATGCTATGACTTAACAGTTAAAAGTTTTGAGAATTATGAAAGAAAGATAAATGGAAGCTTAAGAAAGTGTTAAAAGACTTATTTGAGTAGCCAAATAAGATAAAAATATGGATGTAAAAAGTGATATATAAGTCAATCATGACCAATATAAATAGACTATGAATTTTTAGATAGAGAATATTCAAATATGTCGATAATCTTATTATAAATTTCTAAGTTAAAAGAGACTTTTCGATA
>NZ_JBEZJI010000144.1:0-3819 GCF_040649435.1 Actinomadura sp. NPDC048955 | reverse complement strand
GGCCAGGACACCTCATAGCGTTCGGCCGCCCGCGCGACGGGCCAGCCCTCATCGACGACCAGACGCGCCAGCCGAAGACGCCCGCGAGGGGTCAGAGCAGCGTTAGCGTGGGACACGAAGACCTCCTGTTGGCGGAGCGGTTCCTAGACAGCTCCACTCCACAACCGGAGGCCTTCACCCTCCACGCAAATTCACACCGCGTCGTCACACACAACAACCTCAATCGACCTGCCTGGGCAGTACACCTAGGGCGTGTCCGGTGGATCATGTGGTGATCTAGAGCAGTGCGGTGACCAGGACAATCGCTGCCCGGTAGTTGCGGGCGAGTTTGTCGAACCGGGTGGCGATGCCGCGCCATTGCTTGAGGCGTCCGATGCAGCGTTCGACGACGTTGCGGCGCTTGTAGAGGACCGGGTCGAACCTCGGCGGCCGCCCGCCTCGTGAGCCGCGGCGGACGCGCCCCGCCCTCTGGTCGCCGCGTTCGGAGCTGGTGGCGGTAATGCCCCGCTTGCGCAGGGCCCGGCGGATCGCCGCCGAGATGTAGGCCCTGTCGGTGATCACCCGGTCCGGCCGGCGCCGCGGATGCCCCGCGTAGGCGCGGCACCCAGGAATCGGCCGCTAGGGCTCCTCCCTTCGGAGGTTTGCCCTCCGCCGCCACTCCCGAGATTGCTTCTCTCGGCAACGAGCCGCACGCCGGGCCGCTCTTCGCAGGGCAAGGTCCAAGGGAGCTAGCTCCCGCGCGAGGCTAGGTCGTTCAGGCCGTCCCCGGCAGTACCCGCAAGCGTCGTCCCCGCACACGCCCTCGACCCACTTATCGCACCAGGTACAAATTGCTGCGTCGTGATGCTCGGAGTAATCCTGCTGCTTACCGCACCAGGGACACACTCCACCCTGACGGAAGTTGGCTCGCAGAGCCCTCGGCCGCCTACGCGGCATCAACCTCTCGGGTCGTATTCATCCCGAGCATTCTGCCCGCCGATGGTTCGGCGATCAACATTAACGTTGCCGAGTGGCGCGGATGTGGACGGTCTCTTCTGCCAGGACGAGCTGGCCGACACAACCCAGAGAACGAGGTGCAGCGATGAGGATTCTCAACACGCAACCGACCGGCCCGGACAAGAAGGACGAGACCCCGGTGTCGCCGTGGGACCCGCACAAGGGGCCGAAGCCGACCGCGTGACGACCCTCAGATCCCGGCGAGGACCCCACACATACACCGACTACAGCAAAATCCACCCCGACGAGAAGGCCGCCTTTCCGCGCCGGGCAACAGCCTCAAGAAGACGTCCCAAGCCGCTGGAGAGATCGCGCGACGATCGCGAAACGGCCTAGTCTTTTGCTCGCCTGAATCCGTTGCAGATATCGGACGAGGGACTGATGGAAACTGGAGGTGCGCCAGCCATTCGTGGACGAGTTCATGTCCCGCCTGCGCGCAGGCAGGGACAAGCCGGGGCCTCAACGCATACGCCTGTGCCGAGGTCGCCACCCGAGCCCTGCGCTTCAGATCTGCCCTGCTCGGCCGCGGTCACTAAAACGGCTGCTTCGGCCGTCCCGTTCTGCCAACGTCCCCGCATAGATTTGCACAACTGATTTCAGGTGCGTAAATCATCGGTCAGAGCGTCTTGAGTAGACCGCCGTCGATGACCAACTCTGAGCCGCTCATGTTGGGGATTCGGCCGGAGGCGAGGAACACCACGAGCGCTGCGATCTCCTGCGGGTCGGTGAAACTACCGGTCGACAAGCCGACGACCGCAGGGAGTCGATCGGTGATGTCTTCTCTCGCGAGGCCTGCGCGTCGGGCGAGCAGGTCGCCGGGCCCGCCCCGGGCCGTCCACACTTCCGTCCAGACCGGGCCGGGAGAAATTGTGTTCACCCGCAGCCCGCGGTGGGCGAACTCCTCTGCCAGCGCTTTGCCGAGGTTGGACAGCGCAGCCTTGGCGGCCGACTGGGCGACCAGGCGGGGTTGTGGCAGCCTGGCGTTAACCGAGCCGATGTTGACCACCGCGCCGCGGCGGTCCAAGAGGCTGGGCAGCGCCGCTCGCGTCGCGCGGACTGCCGACATGAACGTCAGGTCGAGCGTATGGCCCCAAGCGTCGTCGGTGAGTTCGAGGAATCCGCCCGCGGGCGTCGAGGTGCCAGCGACGTTGTTAACGAGCAGATCGATTCCGCCGTGCCGCTCGACGGCGTGCTCCACCAGGTACGCGGGCCCATCGGGAGTCGCCAGGTCTACCTGGAGGGCGTCCGGTGTCGCGTCCTGCAGTGCTTTGTTGATCGTGCGGCTGCCGGCGACGACCGCGAACCCGTCCGCAGCCAGTGCGCGCACGATCGCCAGCCCGATGCCCCGGCCCGCTCCAGTCACCACGGCGATGCGCGTGCTGCTCGACGGTGTCATGCTGATGCCCTCCCGAGACGCGCCTGGTTCTTATGTCGGCCATCATCCAGGTTCAACTAAGGTTCAAGTCAATGAGCGAGTTGTCGATATCCGAACTGCGGGCCCGCACAGGCCTGGCGTCGTCCGCCCTGCGGTTCTATGAGCGCAAGGGCCTGCTCGACGTCACCAGGCGTGCGGGCGGCAAACGCGTCTATGGCGAGGACGCCGTTGAACAGATCGCGTTCATCGACCTGCTCAAACGGGCTGGTTTCACGCTGTCGGAGATTTCGGCGCTCGTGGGCCCGAATGGCCGGACCGCCCCGGACTGGCGAGCCGTGATAGCGGCGAAACTGCGCGAACTAAGCGACCGAGTCCAGCAGATTCAGCAGGCGCAGTCCGCGCTGCGGCACGCTCTTGACTGTGGGCTCGAGCGCCTCGACGATTGCCCCGCGCACCGCCGCATCCTCCGGGCTCACGCCGCGGCGCTCGCGGACGACGCCGGAGGTCGGAACGGGTCTTGAAGTTCACTGGTTCCGCTTGGCAGATTCCTAGTGTGGTAGCGACATGACTAAGTCGAGCAATGGTGTTCTGCGTTACACGGCGTTCGCGAACGACCCTGCCGTGGATCTCGGCTACTCGGAAACGCGTTTCTCCCGCACTGCTCTAGTTTTCGTCTGAAATCCGTTGTGTAATTCACATGGGTCGATGGCGAGGAGGGGCCAGGCCGAAGGTGCTGGTTTCGGTGACTGCGGCTGAGCGGGCGGAGTTGGAGCGCAGGGCGCGGGCGACGACCTCGACACAGGCGTATGCGTTGTGGTGCCGGATCGTGCTGGCGTACGCAGCCGGGGGCTTTCCATACGCATATGGCCGCCGAGTTGGGCGTCTCGCCGCCGTTGTGGCCAAGTGGCGCCGCCTGTCATCGAACATGGCCTGGCCAGGCTGGCCGACGGGCCCCGCCACGCCCCGTCCGCCCTCGATCCAGCACTGGTTCCGCCTGCGCAACCGCTGGGAGGCCCGCGACGACGTCCGCAGGCATTCATCACCCTCGCCGCAGCCATCATCTGCTAGTGACACGTCGTCCGCTAATTCTGTTACGCCCTCTTAGCCTAGACCGTTCACACTCCCATGCCTGACCTGTCGGTCCGGTGTCTGGATCGTCAGTGCTGAACCTCATAAGACAGCTTCGCGATCTGGGAAAGGGACTTCGCAGTGGCGAGCACACCGGTTAGTGGCGATCTTGTACAGCCAGGTGCGCCCTCGAATTCACCGATGCCCTGTCAGGCAGTCAGGAGCGTTTCTTGCAAAACGTCCCCAGCGTCGGACAACGCCCGAGCATCCGGTAGCAGTGAGCCTTTTTCAGCGTGCTGCGGTCTCGCGGAGTTGCAGGGTGTGGATGGCTTTGGCGAGGCGTCCGGCGCGGTGGGGGCAGCAGCGTAGCTTCCGCAGGA
>NZ_JBEZJI010000143.1:0-3980 GCF_040649435.1 Actinomadura sp. NPDC048955 | reverse complement strand
GGGGGGGGGGCTCAAGCCAAACCACCTCCCCCCCGCCCCGGCAGGCCGCTGAGCAGAGCTCGTCAGCACCCACACAACCAGGAGGTTCGCATGGCGTCCCCTCAAGGCACGGCACTCTGTCTGGTCTCCAGCTCTGTCGGCGTCGAGCCCAACGGCTGGAGCCCGAACGGACGCCGCACGCAGGTCATGGCCCGGCAAATCACCGCGGCCGTCGCCCTGTACGACCTGATCACCCGCGACTTGCCCGGCGCGTCCTGGAACATCAGCGAGTTCATCCCGGCGTTGAACATCCAACTGCACTCCGCTGCCGATGACGAAATGCGGGCCGGCATCGCCGAGTGGGCGGCCTTCTTCCGCACACAGCCTCGAGTCGAACCCCTAGATGACCACGTCGCTTACGTGGTGGAGGCCACGCACGCCGGAGCTCCGGTGAAGGTGTGGTGCCACACCAACCGCCCCTAGACCCGCCAGTTGGTCGAGAAAAGCGGCGCGTGACTCTGCCGCCATGACGCCGTGGGCCCGAGCCGCGTCCCCGCCGACTCGGGCCCACCGACCGACACCACGCGCCATCATCACGGCACGCCAGCCGCCGATAATCCACTGCCCACAAGCCAACAGCAACGGAGCGACCCGTGAACCTGGGCTTCTACTTGGATGTACGCTTTCCCACCGATGTATCGGCATGTTCACACTGCGCTGAGCCGACCGAACTCAGGGACCTGACCAGTGGTCCAGAGGGGGATCTGCGATGCGCACACTGCACTGACCGCGACGACTGCGTCCTCTGCCTCAATGTCGAACTACGGAAAGACCTGATCCCAGTTCCTGGCCTCGGCTGGGTCTGCAGCAACTGCGTTCGCAAGGAGGCGCGGCGACTTACCAGAACCGTCAGTCCTGCCGAAGCTTACGTGTGCTGAACCTAGGCTGGCTGGTCTCGGCACTGCTGGCCCCGACGAAAGCAGCCATTTCAGGAGATACGCTGTGCTATCCATGAAGATTGAAGTCGCCCCCGGCCTTGGACCAGGAGGGAACAAATGCGCACTTCGCCCCTAATCATCGGCGCTGTGACATTCTCTTTGACCATCTCAGCGTGTGGCGATGGCACACCACAAGATTCCACCGGCGCTCCTCGGCCGAGCCGGAAAGCCCTCCCTCCTGGAGAACTAACACCATCGGCCCCTGTGATTCCTGCTGCATCCGGAGCGATTCTGAAAATCGGCGGTGATTATCCGTATACCTTCCAAGGTGTGGCGGCCGGGACAAGCCCCGTTGCAGACGGCCAACCAGCTTCCGCCGGGCAGGTGTATGGAACTGTGATCTACGAAGTCAAGGGAGACCTTCAGGATCGACCTCTGCCAGCTCCGGCACCGCAGATGGTCTTTAGATGGAGCAGGTGCGGCGGCCTTCAATGCCAATCCGATCCCGTGCAGCGGACGCGTGCCTACATTCCACGATCGCAGGCGGACCAAAGCGGCGACGCTCAATCGGCCGACCCGAGTGAGATGTTGTCGCCCGGCGATACCTACCTCGGCCTCGTCACCGCTGAAATGCCTCAATCTGTCGATCGACGACGTCTTGAGCTGTGCAATGTAAGCTTCACATCGATCAAGGACTGCATCCCGGTCGGAACACTTCCTCCGCTTCCCAAGTACTGAAGTCGGCACGCCGTCCATAAACCGCTGACCACAGCGACCCTTCTTGTGAGCCGCCTACACGAGGCAAGCCATCGGAAGAAGTCGGCCGGACACCATGATGACGATCGAACATTAGGGAACATATTCTAGGCGTACCATTGCTAATGAGTACCTCGCATAAAGTCGACACTTGGCGAGGGTGAGATAACGCGTTAAACGTCAGGCCTGCGAATACACAGATAGCCATTGGACCATCCACGTGAAAATATGTCGACAGCTTGATGCGGAGACCATCTCCGTGAGTGAATTAGAGACTCAATCAGAGATGCTATCTTCTCTGACTGGGCGACTATCGAGCCGTTCGACTTTACTTCGAAGGCCTCGCGGAATGATCCGTCGACTTCGACGATCTCGAATTGCACTCCCCCAGTATGGTTGGCCGCGCCGCTTGCCTTGGCTTCAGCCATGGCGTCTCACCCTTTGCATATTCCTCGATCGCTTCAAGGCGCTTCACGATTACCAGCCACCAATGATCGTAGCCGCGAGCTTGAAACTCTCCCTGCATTGATATCGCTTGCTTGATAAGCCGTTCTGCATCCAGTGGATGCAAAGCGTTAGTTTTCCAAGTTTCCTCCCAAGATGAATTTCGAACCAACCAGTGTTCTGCGAAGGGGGAACTTGATGATCCTGCGCCAGGGAGCATAATTCCGTCATCATTCTCCACTCCATCTTCAACGTCGACCGAAGCATGGTCGATCCCCCAAACGAGCCCGCCATCGGAGATCTGCCAATTGAACTCATGGCGGTCGTCGTTTGCCGTCGCCGCATCGATCACCCCCAGGAGGAGCCCCCCCACGGTCCGCACATACGGCGCGGCGGCTTCGGCTGACAATCCAGGGAGAACGAGCCCTGCGGGACGGCCCGGCATGAGTTCCATATACAATTCTCTAGCGTCGGTTCGCAGGACGATCGGCACGGGGGCGTCTATCCTCTGGCCGAAGATTGAGACAAGTTCCTCGGCGTCGGCGAACCGATCTTCCGTCATCACTTTGCGTATGACGACGGAGCCGTTTTCAAGGTATAGGCGTTCGACACTCACTGCCTCGTCACTACTGCCCAGAAACACTCTCCTGGCAACGCCAGAAGCCAAATCTGCTTGCAGTTCTCTCCTCCTGTTGAAGAGAGCGGAGCGAGGAAAATCTAGATGCAGAACTCGCTGAGCCCTAGCAGGCCGCTCATTAAGGGCATTCATAGCAGATAAAGAAGACCTCTATGTCGAAAATCGAAGACTCACCTACTCTGCTCATCGTGCGAGGCAAATAGATTACCACAATAGACGTCGAAAGAATCGATTGCCTTGTGATGTCTCTTCGAGCACATAAGCGTAGCGCATGCTCGGGCCCGGCGCGGGCGGATCGCTTCGGCCTTGGCTTACCTTGCATCGAGTCAACTCGATGCTGCCCAGATGGAAGGGACCTTTGAGCTGACAGGATCGCTGACAATCGTCCCTATAACAGCGCCGCAGTCACGTCATCGCCCGGCTGGACTTGCCCACCGTGAATCCCCGACCTTCCTCATCAATTTGGCTCCCACGGAGGGGGTCAGGCTTCGCCGATCTGGTTTTCCGGCGAGGTCGAGCTGTGAATCGACGGGCCTGCCTTCCCGTGGACGATGTCCAACGGCTTTGAGCTCGCGATCCTGGCCGTGCGCTGGGACGGGGGACCCCCGTGCACGCCGCGCTCGACGCTTATCCTCACGTGAACCCCGGTCCCGGCTACCGGTGAGCCTGTCTGGCGAGACTCAATGGCGCCCGGCTTTGCCCACATCGCCAGCCTCCCACCCACCGGTTGTCAGGGGTGCTCTGATAGTGGAGGAGATCCGGTCGGCCGAAGGCCAGGTACCGACGCAGCTTGAACAGGCCTGGCCGGCTAACTGCGCCGATCGCTGGGAGGAGTTCCCGCAAGGAACCAGTCCGCGTCCGTCAACCAGGCCCAGGCGCCTAGGCCGTGAACATACCGCCACCTCAGGTGGCCCGCCGGCGACAGCACGCGCACCCTTCACCCAGCCTCGCATGTGCGCGGCAACCTGGGCCGGGCCAAGCATGCCCGTTCGCGAACGAGATCAGCACGTACCTGCCTTCCACGTCACGAACCTTGAATACGACCCAGCGGCCCCAACTTGGCGATCCACTCAAGCAGGTAGCCGGTATGAAGCGAGCGAATCGACTGACAGAAGCTGTGGGGGCTCGTTGCCGGCAGGACGTCCGGGGGCAGCGCCGGGTGCCGCGCGTCGGGGCCGTGCTCGCGCATCGCGACGGCCGCTAACGTGCGGGGCAGCGGCCAGTCC
>NZ_JBEZJI010000142.1:0-3995 GCF_040649435.1 Actinomadura sp. NPDC048955 | reverse complement strand
GGTCTCGCCTCAAGGGTGCTCGACGGGGCACCCGCGCGGTTCGCGCTGGCGGGCCATTCGCTCGGCGGCATCGTCGCCATGGAGATCGTGCGGCGTCGCCGACCCCTTGGTCCCAAACCAAGTGCTCTACCAAGCTGAGCTACTTCCCGTATGTAAATTAAATCGATACATAAAATGGCGCGCCCGATAGGAGTCGAACCCATAACCTCTTGATCCGTAGTCAAACGCTCTATCCAGTTGAGCTACGGGCGCAATGTAAAAAGATGGTGCCGAGGACCGGAATCGAACCGGTACGGTGATCTCTCACCGCAGGATTTTAAGTCCTGTGCGTCTGCCAGTTCCGCCACCCCGGCACTATGAATGATGGAGCGGAAGACGGGATTCGAACCCGCGACCCCCACCTTGGCAAGGTGGTGTTCTACCACTGAACTACTTCCGCATTTTAAGAAAATCGTAATGAGCCATAGAGGATTCGAACCTCTGACCCTCTGATTAAAAGTCAGATGCTCTACCAACTGAGCTAATGGCTCTAATGGCTGGGCTAGCTGGATTCGAACCAGCGCATGACGGAGTCAAAGTCCGTTGCCTTACCGCTTGGCTATAACCCAACAATGGTGGAGGGGGGCAGATTCGAACTGCCGAACCCGAAGGAGCGGATTTACAGTCCGCCGCGTTTAGCCACTTCGCTACCCCTCCGCAGTATTTAATTAAATGGTGGAGAATGACGGGTTCGAACCGCCGACCCTCTGCTTGTAAGGCAGATGCTCTCCCAGCTGAGCTAATTCTCCAAGATATTTTGCCTGGCAACGTCCTACTCTAGCGGAACGTCAGTCCGACTACCATCGGCGCTAAGGAGCTTAACTTCTGTGTTCGGCATGGGAACAGGTGTGACCTCCTTGCCATTGTCACCAGACAAATGAATGATTATACATTCAAAACTAGATAGTAAGTAAGATTTTGCGTCGCAAAACGCTTTTTAAAAATTGATTAAGTCTTCGATCGATTAGTATTCGTCAGCTCCACGTGTCACCACGCTTCCACCTCGAACCTATTAACCTCGTCATCTTCGAGGGATCTTATAACCGAAGTTGGGAAATCTCATCTTGAGGGGGGCTTCATGCTTAGATGCTTTCAGCACTTATCCCGTCCATACATAGCTACCCAGCTATGCCGTTGGCACGACAACTGGTACACCAGAGGTATGTCCATCCCGGTCCTCTCGTACTAAGGACAGCTCCTCTCAAATTTCCTACGCCCACGACGGATAGGGACCGAACTGTCTCACGACGTTCTGAACCCAGCTCGCGTACCGCTTTAATGGGCGAACAGCCCAACCCTTGGGACCGACTACAGCCCCAGGATGCGATGAGCCGACATCGAGGTGCCAAACCTCCCCGTCGATGTGAACTCTTGGGGGAGATAAGCCTGTTATCCCCGGGGTAGCTTTTATCCGTTGAGCGATGGCCCTTCCATGCGGAACCACCGGATCACTAAGTCCGTCTTTCGACCCTGCTCGACTTGTAGGTCTCGCAGTCAAGCTCCCTTATGCCTTTACACTCTATGAATGATTTCCAACCATTCTGAGGGAACCTTTGAGCGCCTCCGTTACCTTTTAGGAGGCGACCGCCCCAGTCAAACTGCCCGCCTGACACTGTCTCCCACCACGATAAGTGGTGCGGGTTAGAAAGCCAACACAGCTAGGGTAGTATCCCACCAACGCCTCCACGTAAGCTAGCGCTCACGTTTCAAAGGCTCCTACCTATCCTGTACAAGCTGTGCCGAATTTCAATATCAGGCTACAGTAAAGCTCCACGGGGTCTTTCCGTCCTGTCGCGGGTAACCTGCATCTTCACAGGTACTATGATTTCACCGAGTCTCTCGTTGAGACAGTGCCCAAATCGTTACGCCTTTCGTGCGGGTCGGAACTTACCCGACAAGGAATTTCGCTACCTTAGGACCGTTATAGTTACGGCCGCCGTTTACTGGGGCTTCGATTCGTAGCTTCGCAGAAGCTAACCACTCCTCTTAACCTTCCAGCACCGGGCAGGCGTCAGCCCCTATACATCACCTTACGGTTTAGCAGAGACCTGTGTTTTTGATAAACAGTCGCTTGGGCCTATTCACTGCGGCTCTTCTGGGCGTGAACCCTAAAGAGCACCCCTTCTCCCGAAGTTACGGGGTCATTTTGCCGAGTTCCTTAACGAGAGTTCGCTCGCTCACCTTAGAATTCTCATCTTGACTACCTGTGTCGGTTTGCGGTACGGGCACCTGTTATCTATCTAGAGGCTTTTCTCGGCAGTGTAAAATCAACGACTCGAGGAAACAATTTCCTCTCCCCATCACAGCTCAGCCTTATGAGTGCCGGATTTGCCTAACACTCAGCCTTACTGCTTGGACGTACACTCCAACAGTACGCTTCGCCTATCCTACTGCGTCCCCCCATCGATTAAAACGATACTAGGTGGTACAGGAATATCAACCTGTTATCCATCGCCTACGCCTGTCGGCCTCAGCTTAGGACCCGACTAACCCAGAGCGGACGAGCCTTCCTCTGGAAACCTTAGTCAATCGGTGGACGGGATTCTCACCCGTCTTTCGCTACTCACACCGGCATTCTCACTTCTAAGCGCTCCACATGTCCTTGCGATCATGCTTCGACGCCCTTAGAACGCTCTCCTACCATTGTCCAAAGGACAATCCACAGCTTCGGTAATATGTTTTAGCCCCGGTACATTTTCGGCGCAGTGTCACTCGACTAGTGAGCTATTACGCACTCTTTAAATGATGGCTGCTTCTAAGCCAACATCCTAGTTGTCTGGGCAACGCCACATCCTTTTCCACTTAACATATATTTTGGGACCTTAGCTGGTGGTCTGGGCTGTTTCCCTTTCGAACACGGACCTTATCACCCATGTTCTGACTCCCAAGTTAAATTAATTGGCATTCGGAGTTTGTCTGAATTCGGTAACCCGAGAGGGGCCCCTCGTCCAAACAGTGCTCTACCTCCAATAATCATCACTTGAGGCTAGCCCTAAAGCTATTTCGGAGAGAACCAGCTATCTCCAAGTTCGATTGGAATTTCTCCGCTACCCTCAGTTCATCCGCTCACTTTTCAACGTAAGTCGGTTCGGTCCTCCATTCAGTGTTACCTGAACTTCAACCTGACCAAGGGTAGATCACCTGGTTTCGGGTCTACGACCAAATACTCAACGCCCTATTCAGACTCGCTTTCGCTGCGGCTCCACATTTGCTGCTTAACCTTGCATCAGATCGTAACTCGCCGGTTCATTCTACAAAAGGCACGCCATCACCCATTAACGGGCTCTGACTACTTGTAAGCACACGGTTTCAAGTTCTCTTTCACTCCCCTTCCGGGGTACTTTTCACCTTTCCCTCACGGTACTGGTTCACTATCGGTCACTAGAGAGTATTTAGCCTTAGGAGATGGTCCTCCCAGATTCCGACGGAATTTCACGTGCTCCGTCGTACTCAGGATCCACTCAAGAGAGAATATGTTTTCGACTACAGGATTATTACCTTCTTTGATTCATCTTTCCAGATGATTCGTCTAACATGTTCTTTTGTAACTCCGTATAGAGTGTCCTACAACCCCAACAAGCAAGCTTGTTGGTTTGGGCTCTTCCCGTTTCGCTCGCCGCTACTCAGGGAATCGATTTTTCTTTCTCTTCCTCCGGGTACTAAGATGTTTCAGTTCTCCGGGTCTGCCTTCTGACATGCTATGAATTCACATGTCGATAACATGACATAACTCATGTTGGGTTCCCCCATTCGGAAATCTCTGGATCAACGCTTACTTACAGCTACCCAAAGCATATCGTCGTTAGTAACGTCCTTCATCGGCTTCTAGTGCCAAGGCATCCACCGTGCGCCCTTAATAACTTATTGTCGCCGAGCAGCTTGGCCTGGCGGACGGCGTGCTGGGCGTTCGGCGGGCAGAACATGCCGTCCTCGGTGAGGTCGGGGATCGCCGCGTT
>NZ_JBEZJI010000141.1:0-4108 GCF_040649435.1 Actinomadura sp. NPDC048955 | reverse complement strand
AGCCCCTCAAGCCTGCGGACCGACCCTTTCCCGTTGATCGGCTTGCGATTGTCTCCCTCGTTCAGCCGGCCCCGCCTCGGCTGGCACAAGCCCCGAGAGTGCGCCGTCTGACGACGGCGGAAAACGTTCGTCTCTGAGACGCTAGTCGGTCGTCGCTGGGTCGGCGGCTACCCGGGAACCGCTGCCGTCGCGCGGTTTTCGAGGACAGTCGCATACGCAGGAGAACAACAACCAAGACCCACCGAGGTGAAACATGGCAAAATCTGACAACAGCACGCCCAGCCGCACCCGCCACCCGGCAGGTTCCCCCATCCAGCGCGCCTTTCACCCGATCGACTCACCGACCGGATGACACGCTCAAACCACGACCTGGCGCTACGGCGCAGTACCGCCGACCTGTGACGACCACGAACCGCAACCTTGATCTAGCAGCGCGCTATCGGCGACCCCCCCGGCCGTCCCCGCTATCGAGCACCCCGGCAACTCACCGCGCACGCTCAGCAACCAGCCGCCCACGGCCGCTCGCTAACGCAACTGCATTAGGCTGCGCCGCCCCCGAACCCCCGCGGGCCGGAACACCCGGACGCCACGCGGTCACGGATGCGGACCGTCCGGGGCGTCCGGGCGCTCCGGAACGGTCGGCGACTTGGCTCTCCGGTTTTGGGTCACTTGGACCACTGGGCCTCCCTACGGGGACGGCGAGCCAAGTGGTGGAGCCAAGTCGAGGTCCAAGTGACGACGGTCCCGGCCGGTCCGGAGCGGGCCGGAATTTCTGGAAGCAAGATGTAGAACTGGGTGCCACTTCGGCGACGCCGAGGCGATCCACGGACCGGCGTGGCCCGAGTGGTCTCCGGAGCGGCCGGACCCTTGGAAGCAAGATGTAGAAGTGGTTACCAGTTCTGCCCCGGTCTTGGCTCACTTGGATCGGCCGGTCCTATGGGTGCGGCGAGCCAAGTCGACACCCACCAGCACCGCGCCCACCAACGACCCTCAGGCCCTCAGTCCGGGTACACCGCTGCATCGCTTCGCGGCGTGACCGATATCACCTGGCCATTACTTGGGTCCATGACCACATTAAGCGGTTTTCCCGACTTCAAGAGTGTTTGCTGGTCATTCGACAAAGAAGGCCGGTGGCCGCCGGGCGGAGCAGGCTCGGCAGAGACCGAGTTCACAAGCACCCCCGTAGCGATCAGGGTCACGCCTATGATTTTCATCCTGATGCCCATGCGACTCACGCTATCGCAGGGTCCAACCCAAGGCGGTGCGGGTGAGGGGCACGGTGAGCGGCGACACCAGGGCCCGGTCTTGCCGGTCCGGTCGTTCGCCCGGGGACCGGAGAGTGCGCGGAGACCGGGACGCAAGAGGGCGGGACGGGCGGACCGGCTACGGTTGCCGGCGGCCCCGCTCACCGGGCACTGCGGACGGTAAGTCCGACATAACGCATAACTTGCGTCGCGCTAACGCCACCGAAAGTCGCCCCCCGGTACGTCACGTCATCGCCGTACGTCATCTCGCACACGTACGCCCGTCGACGGCCACCAGGACCACGCCCCCGCCGCCCGCCAAACCCGACCTTCACACCGAGGCACTAATAATGATCATGGAGCGGGGGCACTCGTGTTGATCATGTGTGCCAGCGGGCCGGTGTCACGGGCGGGGGCTGGGGGAGGGTTACAGGTCAGCGCTCTATGACGGCCGTGACGCGGGTGTCATGACGCCGCGTGACACGGGCGCGTGACACCCGCGTGACAAGATCATCCGAGCGCGGGCGCGCTTCCCACGCGCAGCCGCACGCGCACGGGCCGGGCGGGGCCTGTAATGACGGCGGGGCGGCCCCGCGGATCGCGGGACCGCCCCGGTGCCGGGCGAGTGGAGAAGGTCAGGCGGGAACCAGCTCGCGGTCCTCGTCGAGGGGCGAGAGGTCCACGACCGTCCACGTCTTGTTGCTGCCGCCGGAGCGCGAGTCCTTCAGGACGCCGATCGCGGTCAGCTCCCGGAGCACGTTGTAGGTCCAGGTGCGGCCGTTGCCGGTCTTCTTGCGCACGATCGTCAGCTCCGGGTCGGAGGCGGTGAAGGGCTTGTTGCCGGTGGCGTGGCGGTGCCGGAGCCAGTCGGCCACCAGGCCGCGGGCGGCGGCCGGGTCCATCGGCTCGGCGGTGTCCTCGTCGGTCTCCAGGCCCTCGGCCTCCTCCGACGTGGGCTCCTGGACGACGTCGGCGGCGCCGGCGGTGACGGTCGGGTCGGGGTCGTCGGTGCGCAGCGCGGCCGTGACCGGGTCGCCGGTCCGGCGGAGCTGGTCGAGCACGGCCGCGGCGCCCTCGGCGGGCACCAGGACCGGGTGCGCGCCGTCGTCGCCGGCGGCGCCGATGACGTCCTTGCGCTGCAGCGCCTCGATGAGCCGCGCGGCGTCGGCGGCCGGGATGCGCAGCTTGCGCGCCAGCATCAGGTGCCGTTAACGAACCTGTCACGACCCGCAAGCGAGCTCGTGGGACGTCGGATCTGCGCATGCCGATGGCAGGGAGTGAGGGGGTCTGAGCAAGCACTGATCGATGGACGATGAGGTGAAGGCCCGGATTATGTCGGCGATCACCGCCAGCACCGCCAGCACGATCCGCACTCGTCCCATCGGCCCTCTTCCCGTACCAGCGCGGCAACATGGCCGCGGCCGCCACTCGCAGGCCCGCGCCGGCGACGCCTCAGGCAGGACGCGGGAGCACGGGAACCCCGTAGGCCCGCAGTGCGGATCACGCCGGTCAAAGCAACATTCGAGCTGGACCCGGTGCTGCCTGCCAGGCGCTGCGATCGGGGCGCTGGCTGGTCTATGGACGTGAGGTCCCTTGTCAAGGCACAGGCCCGCCCGAGGCGGCGGAGCGCTGCAGGTCGGCGGTTGCCGAAAGACCGGTGGGGCGTCTACCAGGCGCTGGCCGAGCACGACAAGCGCCAGCGCTACCCCAAGGCCGTCGAGCAGGCACACGCCGACCTCGCCGCCCTCCAGGCCGGCACCTGACCAGCATCTACACGAGACCACGGCAGGTTTCTGGCGTATTCCGGTCCCGCCCCTACCCGGGTCCGAGCGCGACCGTACGGCCAAGACGTGACATCAGCCCCGCCAAGTCGGCGGCCAACCTCACCCGCGAAACCCGCCTGCTGTTCGCCTTCGCCCGCTGCGACCTGTCCAACTTCATCGCCCAGATCGAACCCAACGAGGCCCGCTCCCAGTTCGGCCCCGACACCACCGCCAATCCTGGCGCTGACCCACCCGCTCAACCGCCCTCGCGCCCGGCCCAAGGGGGCTACAGGCCGGGCGCGGGCCGAGCCCTGGGGGCGCGGTAGATCACACCCTTCCCACCCCTACCGCGCCCCCAGGGGCAAACGGCCTGGCCAGCCCATCTCACAGACGATCGTTTTCGACAACTGGTCGAGCGAGCGAGCCTTGAAAACCCTGGATCGACGTCGACGTCTGGCTGAGACGTACAGCGCACCTGCCAGGTGGCCCCTGCCGGGCACGGTCATCCCCTGAAGCGCGTCCTGCATACCAGCACGGGCGCCATGCAAACAGGGAGATGACCATGACCAAGCCGGTCAGCGACGAGCGCGGCTCGTGCGTGTTCTGCAAGATCGTCGAGGGTACGGCTCCTGCCGAGATCGTGCGGGAGTGGCCGGACGCGGTGGCATTCGTGCCGCTCGCCCCGGTCGTGGAGGGCCACGTCGTGGTGGTCCCCCGCGTGCACGTCGACGACGTCACCGAGAACCCGATGGTCTCGGCAACGACGATGCTCAGGGCGGCCGAGCTCGCCCGCGAGGCGTTCCCGTGCAACGTGATCACCTCGGCGGGCCGCGAGGCCACCCAGACCATCTACCACCTGCACATCCACATCGTCCCCCGGGAGGCAGGCGACGACCTGCACCTCCCGTGGACCAACCAGGTGGTCAGCGACTGACCTGCGGGCAGATCGCGACCACCCACTCCAACAAGGAGCCACACGACGCTGCCGTCGCTGGGGCCCCGGGCGTGCGGCCTCTCCGGGCCGGTCACCGTGATGACGGTGCTCGTCGGGTTCGGGTCGGTCCTCGGGTTCCGGTTCCACACCGATCCGCTGTCGGTGCT
>NZ_JBEZJI010000140.1:0-4370 GCF_040649435.1 Actinomadura sp. NPDC048955 | reverse complement strand
ACGAGCAGGGAGGCTCCCTGCGTGATGGCGTAGGCCGCACCGGCGACCACCGCGAAGGCGGTGTAGACCAGCGTGTCGCGGTAACCGATCCGCTTGTGCTGTTCGTTCTTCATCTGGTTGAAGTCGGTCGTGAGGACGCCGACCTCGGTCATGTTCGCTTCTTGCATCATCTTGAGGATGTCAAGCCGCTTGCCGTAGATACCCAACTTCAGCTTGATCTTTTCGCCGGGACCCCAACCTCGTCGCCGAGGCTTTCGAGCTGCTCGGCGAGACTCGGCAGGAGTGCGGATCGTCGTAACGGTGTTCCAGACGCCGTCGTGCGGCGCGTGGTGCGGCCGGGCGTTCAGGAAACCGGCGGGTGAACTCCCGCAGGACGACGGCCAGTTCCAGCCGGGCCAAGGGCCCGCCCATGTAGACATGCCGGCCAGCTCCGACGGGGCGATGGGATTGGGGACGAGCCGCGCGAGGTCGACCGGCCGGGCCAGGTAGACGCGTCGCAGCACGTCCCTACTCGCGAGCTATGACCTCCGCGCGAGGTCGACCGCTGATGACGTCTTGGTCGCCGTGGATGCCTGGCCGGCTCGCCGCTTGACGAACCCCAGCGGCCAAGCCGACCGTCCGCGGGCTCCATCGACGGGAACCGCGTCGGCCCCCATGACAGGATGTGCCCGATCGCTCCGGATGCGGGCGGTCGATCCTCCAGGGGCACGGTGGGGGAGCCCCTGGAGGCGCGAGCGGCTGTCCGCGCCGCATGCCTCGCGGGCCTGACGAGGTTTCGCATCCGCCGCATCACCGTCAACTTTTAAGCAGCTACCGCCCGCCGTCCTGCCGAGGGAGATCATCATGGTACCGACCATCAGTTATGGCGACTGGAGCAGCCACTGTGGAGGCGGTCTCACTGTTAAGATCTCCGTCGCCGCCTTCCTGGGCGAATCCGCCGAGAATTTCGACGTGGATACCATCGCCGCCAGGTACCGCGATGCCATCGACCAGGCCCTGCCACCCAACGTGAGTCTGTGCGGCGACGAATTCTACGGTCCTCACTATGAGATGGACCAGCACTTCGAGAACCACCCCAAGACTGACCAAGGCGCACTTGATATCGCCACGATCATCACTAAGGTAGATCTCGCCGAGATCGCCAGACAGCACAAGAAAACCTCGCTCTAGGCACAGGGCCGCTCACGAGGAAACTGTCCGCCAGGACGACGTCATAAGCCGCATGACCATCGAGTTATGTCCGCCAAAAAGAAGCGTAGCGTGCGCTGACCGATAAATCGCGAGTGAAGCCAGGCCTTAGCAGATACATACCTGGGATGCGGTGTATTCACCCACGGCACCCGCTCTGGGCAAGCTATCGTCCAGGATGCCCGCCCGCCGTTGTAAATCCATCATTTCAAGTCGAACGGGTCGCCCGCTCTCTCCTAGTTGGACAGCGCTACGCACTCTCGGTGAGTCCGATCGGCCAGGTCCACCCGGGTGAGCGTGGCAGCTTTGCGCCCATGCGGACCCCTTCGCTTGGGGACCTCGGCGACGGGCGAAGTCGGTCCTTCCGCACGGCGCTCACCTCGGTGTTTCGAGATCGCTGGTTGCGTCGCGCTTGTGGTCCTATCGCCAGGGCCCTGGCTGGCGTCCAAGATGGGCACGGCGGCGGTCGGCGCTTGCGCGGCGCCGGACCGGTGCAGCGACCACGTCACGGGAATCCCCCGGGGGCATTGCCCGCGCCGGAGGCGTTAGGGTGTCATGAGCAGAAGCCTTTCCAGTATATTTCATGACCCTTGGTAAAGTCATCGGGGCGCGCCTAGCGCAGGCCGTCGTATCGCACGTAGAAATGGCGTGCGGATTTTCACAACGCGCACGTAGGTGATCAAGGTTAATTTAACCGCCAGCAATATCTAACCTGGAAGGATGAGGCGGTCAACGGAATCAGGTTCGGTGCCCATGAGTGGAATTGTGGCAGGCAGGAGAACTTCGACAAGCCGGTTTGCTGGGGCGGTGGCGCGCCCCTGGCGGGCCGCAGACAAAGTCGTGCGCTGGCGGCGGCCGCCAGGTCGCCGCGCTGGACCTCAAGCAGACTCGGTCGGAGTGCGGTGCGCATCACGGTCCTTTAAGGATCAGTCACCGGTGGCGACGACACCGGCCCTTTCGAGCTCAGTACGGCACTGCGGGCCGGGACGACCGGGCGGTGTAGCGTTCCCGCGGGGACGGTGAGCGCGCTCAACCGCCCCCAACACGTCGCCGACCTGGAAGAGGGGCTGGTTGTACCAGAGATCCTCGACCTCGTCGATCAGTTTCTGGACGTCCACGTTTCCAAAACGGAGAACGCTGGCCGGTAGTTGATGGAGTACTCGATCTGCGGCATGGCTTCCTAAAGTGGCAGCGATGATGGAGGCTATGCCCGGGGAGGCTAGGCGCACGTGGTCGGCTAGGCGCACGTGGTCGTCGGTAGGCCAGGGCGGGCGCCCCCATGTACCTGCTGCGCCATGCCGCCGCCTCTCGCCTCTCTCCCTTCCTCGCCTCCTGCCCACCGTGCTGGTGGGGCTGCGCCGCAGCGGGCACTCTTCAACTCGGCCGGCAGACCCTCTCAGGTATCGGACGCGATTTCACCTGCCGGTGCGATGCGGGTCCGGGCGGCCGGGTGCGAGGCTCGTCCGCATGACAAGCAACACGACCCGCCTCGCCGCGGGGATGCTCGCCGCCGCCGCGATCACGGCCGCCGGCGTCGCCAGCGTGTCCGCCGGGATCTTCGAGCACCCGGCTGCCGAGCACCGGTCAAGCACCATCGCTCAGCAGAGCGCTACACGCGGAGACCTTGTCTCCGCCACCCGCCTCGGCGCCATGTCCGCCGACCGGGTCCGCTCATGGCTGGCGTCCGACGGTTTCGACACCGCGTCCGTCCGCCACGGCGTGGACACCTACCGGCTCCTCTACCGGACAGTCGACATCCGAGGCCGCGCGACGACCGCCAGCGGCCTGCTCGTCCTGCCGCGCAGCCGGGAGCGCCGCCTCGCCACGGTGTCGTACACGCACGGCACCATGAGCTACAAGCCGGACGCCCCCTCGACGGCGGACGACGTCTGGGGCCCCGGCCCCGCCGTCACCTACGCCGCGGCCGGGTTCGCGGCGGTCGCGCCCGACTACCTCGGCCTCGGTCTCGGGCCCGGCGTCCATCCCTGGAAGGACGTGCCGTCCGAGACGAGCGCGTCCCTCGACATGCTCCGCGCCGCACGCCACTTCGCACCGCGCACGGGCCGGGACCTGGACGGCCGGGTCTTTGTCACCGGCTTCTCGCAGGGCGCCTCCTCGGCCCTCGGCCTGGCCCGGACACTGCAGGACGGCGCCGACCCGCACTTCCAGGTCCGCGCGCTGGCGCCGATCAGCGGAGGCTACGACTTCCAGGGCGCTGAACTGCCCGCCCTGCTAAGCGGGGACCTCGCTCCGAAGCTGTCGGTCGCCTACACCTCGTACCTGCTGACCTCCTGGAACCGCATCCACGGGGGCGTCTACGAGACCCCGTCGGAGCTGTTCCGCAAGCCCTACGCCGAGCGCGTCGAGAAGTATTTCGACGGCACGACGCCCGGGCCCGTCATGCTGCGCGGCCTTCCGAACACACTGGACAAACTCCTCACCCCGCGCGGGTTCGCGGTGCTGCGCCATCCGTCCGGTACGTTCGCCGACGCGCTGCGCGTGGACGCGGAGGTCTGCACGGCCTGGACGCCGCGCATCCCGGTCCGCCTCTACAAGATGGCCGGTGATGAGCAGGCCGTCACCGCCAACACCGACCACTGCGCCGCGGGATTCGGGGAACGCGGCGCCGCTGTGCCCGTCGTCGAGGTGGGCGACCGGCTCTACGGCGGCTCCCGCCACCTCGGCTCCAACCTCGCCGGCACCGCCCGGATCGTCCGCTGGTTCGGCGAGCTCAGGTGAAGTGGATGGCCTCCAGCTCGTCGGCTGCGTCGCGTTCAAGGACGGTGACGTCGGCGGCAGCGGGCCGCCGTTGCGGGCGCGGGTGATGAGGGGCGTCAGCGGCGGGTGAACGCCACGGAGGTCGATTGGCTGAACCGTCGTGAACAGGTCATGCAGGTCATGCAGGACAGCACCCCGGCGCATCGCCGGTTCGCTGCCTGGACCAAGGCGTGACTGTGGCCGCGGTTGCACCGGGCCGTGCTGGAGGAGCCGGGTGGCCGCGGGATGGCCGCGGGATGGCCGACTGGAACAGCGCGATCGTGGACACCGCCGCCGTCCGAACGAAAAAAGGGGGGGCACGCTGACCGATCCCAATCCGGTCGATCGCACCACCAGAGGCAGCAAACTCCACGTCCTTTCCGACGCCCAAGGGCTGCCGCTGGTCGTGGGCGTCCCGGCCGCCA
>NZ_JBEZJI010000139.1:0-4728 GCF_040649435.1 Actinomadura sp. NPDC048955 | reverse complement strand
TTGGACGACCGCAAGGTGCTGTGCGGGATCTTGTTTGTGTTGCACACCGGGATCCGGTGGGAGTTCCTGCCGCAGGAGCTGGGGTTCGGGTCGGGTATGACGTGCTGGCGGCGGCTGGCCGAGTGGCATCAGGCCGGGGTGTGGGAGCGGTTGCACCGTCTGCTGCTTGAGGAACTGCACGCCACCGGGTAGCTGACCGCCGAGGATGATCCAGCCGCCCGCCGTCGTCCCCGCTGACCGTCGATCGGTCCTCGATCCTTTGCGTTCAACCTCGCAGGAATACCGGCAAGGCCCCCTGTGGCTGGGAGGTCGGCCTGGAATGGGCGAAGCAGGCGGCGAAGGTCGCGCTCAGGGCGTCCAAGGCCGAGGCGTAGGCGTGGTCAGGGGGGCGGCCGTAGCCGACGATGATGCCCTGGCGGGTGGAGGGCAGTTCGCTGCGCTCCGACAGGTAGCCGAGGGCGAGTCCGTGGGCTTGCGCGGCGGTTCGGATGTCGGTCTCGGTGGGGCCGTCCGGGGGGAGGAGGGCCAGGGCGTGCAGGCCGGCGGCGATGCCGGTCAGCGCTATCGGAAAGCCTGCGACGTGGTGGCGGAGCTGATCGCGGCGGCGGAGATACCGCTGGCGGGACGTGCGGATGTGGCGATCGTAGCCGTGGCGGGTGATCAGGTCGGCCAGGGCCAGCTGGCCGAGGTGCTCGGTGTGGTGGTCGGTGTGCAGTCTGGCGTCGGCGACCGGGGCGATCAGGCGGGGCGGCAGGACCATCCAGCCGATCCGCAGTGCCGCGCCGAGTGTCTTGGACGTCGTTCCCAAGTAGGCCACGTGGTCGGGGGCGGCGCCCTGCAGCGCGCCCACGGGCTTGCGGTCGTAGCGGAATTCGGCGTCGTAGTCGTTCTCGACGATCAGGCTGCCGGACGAGCGCGCCCAGTCCAGCAGGGCACGCCGCCGGTCGGGGTGGAGGGTCCGGCCGGTCGGGTACTGGTGGGCCGGGGTGACCTCCACCGCGTCCGCGCCCAGGCCGCTGAGGAGGTCGACACGGGCGCCGAGATCGTCGACCGGTAGCGGGATCACCCGTGCGCCGGTGCGGCGGACCGCCTCGCGGTGCATCGGGACACCGGGGTCCTCCATCGCGAACGTCCCGGCGATGACCGCGGCGAGCAGCGTCAGCCCATGCAGGTACCCGTTGGTGATCAAGATCGAGTCTGGGTGGGCCGACACGCCCCGGGCTCGTCCCAGGTACCCGGCCAGCGCGGACCGCAACTCCGGACGGCCCTGCGGATCGCCGTAGCCGAAGGTGTCGGCCGGAGCCGATCCCAGGGCGCGCCGCGACGACTCGAGCCACACCGAAGCCGGGAACGCCGACGCGTCCGCGCTCCCTGGGCGCAGATCGTGCCGCGGCTGTTCCACCGCGGCCGGCGTGGCTGAAGGTGCCGACGCGACCTGCGGCGGCAGCGCAACTACGGTGCCCGAACCCTGCCGCGCGGTCAGATACCCCTCGGCGATCAGCTGGTCGTAGGCCGCCCGCACCGTGCCCCGCGCCAGCCCCAGATCCTCCGCGAGCCGACGGGTCGCCGGCAGCCGTGTTCCGGTCGCCAGGCGCCCCGACCGCACCGCCTCCCGCAGCGCCCGCTCCAGCCCTGTCCGCCGCCCCTCGGCGACGTCCAGTTCCAGATGCAGATCCATCCCAGGATTGGGCCACTCATCCGCCATAAAATTGGATCTTACTCGCGGCCCAATCACGTCCTTAGGGTCGTCCGGGTGACCACGGTTCGACCTCCGCGGGCCGTCTCCCGCAAGACCGTCCGGCTACTCGCGACGGCCTATGGGCTGACGATCGCCAACCTCTACTACTGCCAGCCCCTGCTGCCGGAGATAACCCGATCCCTCGGCCCGGACGCCGCGGACGGTCGGCGGCTGGAGCGCGTTCTGCCTCCTCGGCGCCGCACTCCTCGCGATCGCCCTCGTCCTGACGTTCACCCGAATGGAGAGCCCATGAAACCCCAACTGGTCATCTTCGACAACGACGGCGTCCTCGTCGACAGCGAACCCACCGCACACCGCGTGCTGTCCGAATACCATACGGAACTGGGCTTCCCCTTCACTCTGGAAGAGTCCTACCGGTACTTCCTCGGCAACGCCGCCCGCACCGTTCACACGGTCGTCGCCGACCGATACGGCGGTAAGCTCCCCGCCGACTTCACCGAACGCTTCCACGAGCGGGTGTTTGCCGCCTTCAAGCAAGGACTGAACGCCGTCCAGGGTGCTTCCACCGTCCTGACCGACCTGCGACGCCGCGGCATCCGCTACTGCCTGGCGTCCTCCTCCGACCACGCCTGGATCGACCTCACCCTCGCCCGGGCGGGCCTGCGCCCCCTGCTGCCCCCCGGCGTGGTCTTCAGCGCCCAGGACGTCGGCGGCATCGGCAAACCCGACCCCGCCCTTTTCCTCCATGCCGCCGCCGCGTTCGGCACCCACCCGCACGACTGCCTGGTCGTCGAGGACAGTCCCAACGGCGTCCGCGCCGCGAAAGCCGCTGGCATGCCCGTCGTCGGCTACACCGCCCTCACCCCTGCGAGCAGTCTCACCGGAGCCACTGCATTTATCACACACCTGGCCGGCATCCTCGACCACCTCGACCACGACCGTTGAACCGGGGGCCAGTTCTCGACAGCTGCGCGACGGGGGGCGACTGGCGACGACCCGACCGATCCGGTTCCGGTCGCCATCGAGACGCCGCGCGGCCTGCTGGTGGCCGCTATGCGCAGCACCGGCCGCCGGGTCTACTTCATCAACCCGATGGCCGTCGCCCGCTACCGCCAACGCCACACCGTGGCACGCAAGAAGTCCGACCACGTCGATGCCATGACATCGGCCAAAGTCCAGCGCACCGACGCCCACGCACCCCGGCCGCTGCCCGACGACACCGAACTCGCCCGCGCCATCACGGTGCTGGCGCGCCCACCAAGACGCCACCTGGAGGCGCACCAAGGCCTCCAACGAGCTGCGCTCGCTGCTGCGCGAGTACTTCCCCACCTTCCTCGCCGCGTTCGCCGGCCGCACCACCAACCTGGCCGGCGGCGAGGCCCGCGCCGTGCTGGCCATCGCTCTCACCCCGACCGCCGCCAAACTGACGCGCACACGCATCGCCGCGGCGCTGCGCTGGGCCGGCCGCCAACGCGGCATCGAGCAGCTCTACCAGGCCATGCGGCACCCGCAACTGCATCACCCGCCGCTGGTCGAACAGGCAATGGGCGAGCAGGCCCGCGCATTCCTGGCCGTCCTGGACACCGAATGCGCCAACGCCGACCCTCTCGCCGAGGCCGTCGCTGAGGCCTTTCGCCAGCACCCCGACCACCAGGTCATCACCAATCTCCCCGGACTCAGCGATCAGCTGGGCGCCTGGGTCCTGGCCGAGATCGGCGACGACCGCCAACGGTTCGCCGACGCACGCGCGCTCAAGGCCTACGCCGGTCGACCGCCTCGCCAGCGCCGGGCTCGTCTGGGCGTTGGCAGCCTCGACCAACCATGAACCCGCACGATCCTGCTGCGGTGAGGTCATGAACGCCTGGTGGATGTCGTCACGGGTGTCCCAGCGGATGCGCAGGCGTCGGAACGAGTGCAGCAAGGCGATGGTGCGTTCGACGACGTGGCGGTGGACGCCCAGTCCCGAGCCGTAGGGGCTGGCGCGGCGGGCAATGACCGGTTTGATGCCCTTGGCCCAGACCAGGGGGCGGTATTTGGCGTGGTCGTTGCCCACGGTCGGCCAGCAGCCGCTCGGGCTGGCGCCGGGGGCGTTCGACCCGGCTGCGGATAGGCGGCACCTTGCTCAGCAGCGACCATCAGCTGGGTGACGTCGCCCGCGGCTTCCGCTGGTCAACGACCACGAGCGTGGTGCCGTGCCCGTCGGTCAGCACGTGCTACTTGGAGCCCGACCGGCCACGGTCGACCGGTCTCAGGTTCAGCTGACGGTGGTTGGACGCGGCCTGCCGCTGTCGATCGTGGTCACGCCCGGCCGAGCCAACGACTGCACCGCCTTTCCACAGGTCCTGTCGGCGATCACTGTGCCGCGGGCCGGCTCGGGTCGTCCTGGGTGCCGGCCCGACCGGGTGATCGCTGACAAGGCCTACAGCTCGGGGGCCGCGATCCGCCGGTCACTGCGGCGCCACGAAATCGGGCCACCATCGCCGAACGCGCCGACCGGGAGGCCGGACAGGTCCGCCGCGGCCCGCATCCTCCGCTCCATCTCCGCCCACTCGGCCGCGGTCACCGAAACGCTGCTTCGTCCGCCCTGGCCTCCGCATATACAACCGATTTCAGGCGCAGAACACTAGTGTCACTCGGCCAGCCGCCAGCACGTCATACCCGACTCCAACCCCAATTCCTGCGGCAGCAACTCCCCACCCGATCCCGGTGTGCAGCACGAACAACACCCTGCGGTCATCCCATCGCCTACGCCCATGATGGCGCGCTTGCGACGCTCCCCCTGGGCAGGAGCAACTCAACTCGCCTCTACAGGCTGTCGGCCCACGATCCATGGGGACTGCTCACCAGCACCCACACCGCCATCCTGACCCCGTCGCTGCACCTGGCATGCATCCGCCGCCAGGCTGAGCCGTTCCGGCTCAGCCAGCGAAGCTGGCGCGGTAGGTGGCGGCCATGTCCTCGTCGCCGTGCCCCTGCTCGATGGTGCGCCGGAACCGCTCGCCCGCCGCGTCGTTCACGTCGACGCGGAC
>NZ_JBEZJI010000138.1:0-4835 GCF_040649435.1 Actinomadura sp. NPDC048955 | reverse complement strand
GGCCTCGAAGACCATTCGAGGCCGCGGACAGGCCTTCTTCAATCCAGCACCCCGACAAACCCCGAAGGCCGGGCCGGACGGCCGGGATCGGCCCGTTCGTTGCACACCACCTCACCCGCCCGAGTTCCGGCGTCGCGCCGTCGAGCTGGCCCGCACCGGCGACAAGTCGGTCACCGCGCTGGCCAAGAGCCTGGGCATCAGTCAGTCGTGCCTGAGCAATTGGATCCGCCAGGCAGCCATCGACGAAGGCCACCTCGACGGCCTGAGCGCCGGCGAGCAGAAAGAGCTGGTCGAGCTGCGCCGAAAGGCCCGGCAACTGGAGTTGGAGAACGAGATCCTCAAGCGGGCGGCGGCCTACTTCGCCCGCGAGAACGTGCTCCCAAAATAAGGTACTCGCTGGTCCGTGAGCTCGCCGAGAACGACATCCCCGTCGCGGTGGCCTGCCGAGTGTTAGGAGTCTCCCGGTCCGGTTACACCGGCGGCCACAGTCACGCCTTGGTCCAGGCAGCGAACCGGCGATGCGCCGTCGACCGGGTGACACCGAACTCGCCGGGCAACTGCCGCCAGGTGCAACCGCTGGTCAGCACGTACACGATCGCGGTGAACACCAGCCGCTCGTCCAGCGACGCCGTCCCGCCGCCTTGCGGCCTCGGCGAGAACCCGGGCATCAACGGCTCGGCGATCTCCCACAGCTCATCAGGAAGCCGCGCGGTCAAAGGTGCAGAGCGAGAACCATGACCATGCCTTGCCAAGGCCTTCAGAAGCCGCAGCGTGCTCTGGAGGGTTTCGTTCGAAGCACAGCGTGTCCCGCGTGGCTATCGATGATCAGCCGGGATGATGGCGGACTGTGGTGTTGTCAGAGCTTGTGCGTCGGTTGGTTGCAGGATCTCACGGCTTAGCTGGAAAGTTTCGTCAAGGGTGTCCGCTGCGGTTCCCCGTGGCCGTTCTTGCCATGAGCGTGAATCGGATCCACACGTAGATGCTGACGGCGACGGCGAGCACAAGGGCGATGCCAGCCGTGTTGAGTTCGCTGCGGAGGGCACGGGTGGTGGCGCGCGATCCGGTCACGCGGACACGGACGTCCTCGCCCAAGTAGTCGTCATCCCTGATGCCGTCGATCTTGCCGCTTCGGCGGGTGCCGTCAATGTTCCAGGAGCCGTAGCAAATGTCCGTTGAACCCGAACGGCCGATGCTTCGGACGTCGCACCGGTCCACATGGGCCCTGGTGACGGTTCCTGTGGCGTACACCCACAGGCTGGGGCCGTCGATGAACAGCCAGCATAGCGGGATGGTGACCCAGCTAAGGATGATCCCGTACCTGCGAGCGGCGAGTGCTGTGGACCGGTCCATGACACCCGAACTTTAGCTCTTTCCCCATACTCTGGGCCGCCCCAAGCCGATTTCGGCCATGCGAGTAGTCGCCCACAAGGGCTTGCCGTTGCGTGGCGAGGGCCCGGCCACGCACGGTTTGCGTCGATGATAGGCGTGAATGCTTGCTGGGCGGACGCTGTTGATTTGCGTGCGTAGCGCGCACCCGCCGCCAGCTGCGCCCCCACTCGCAGGTGGGTACATCCGGCGTTCGTGGTGACCGCCGGGGCGCCTGCCTTGAGATGTGCCTCCTAGAGAGGGAGAAAGGGGATGGGCTCACTTCAAGCTGTCGAGCGGTGGGGTAAGGCGGGATTCCTGGGACCGGGCAGCGGACTCCGGTCTCACGGCGCTGCTCTGTACGCCGGGAGTCGGCCGAAGTGCCGCTCCCAAACCTTGGCCTTGGTTGAGCAAGCATTTCCCTCTCCCGCCCGTTCGTAGCCCTCCCGGTAGCAGGCTCAGCGACCTGGGAGGGAGAAGCAAGCTGGCTCCCTGGCGTGACGGCCATCCGGCGCCCGTCTTCCTAGGCTCGACAGCGTTCACCTAGCCCGACCAGGAGGATCGCCGTGCGTGGCACGCTTTCTGCTCTAGCCCTAGCCGCACTCAGCGTGACCGCGCTCAGCGCATGCGACGTGGCTTTCGCCTCCACCTACGAGGACGGCGCCCAACTGAAGGGCAAAATAACCGCCGTGCGCTTGGACGACATCGGATCCGGCAGCGTGACTCTGCGCGGTGGCTCGTCCAAGACGTCCCTGCACCGCAAGGTCAAGTACCGCAACGACAAGCCGGAGGCTCCCACGTACAGGATCGAGAACGGCGTCCTGGAACTGCGCGGCTGCGGCTCCCACTGCTCGGTGAGCTACACGGTCGACCTTCCCGCAGGCCTCCCCGTGTCGGGCGGGACCTCGAAAGGCTCCATCACCCTGTTTAAGGTGGGCAGGGTGGACGTGACCACCGGCAACGGCTCCGTCCGTCTGGACGGCGCCACGGGACCCATCAAGGTCAGGACGGACAACGGCGAGGTCCGGGGGAGCGGCCTCAAGGGCGGCGTCGACGCCGAGACGGACAACGGCGACATCGACCTGACGCCCGGAACGCCGCAGAGCGTCCGCGCGAAGACCGACAACGGCGAGGTCACGGTCACCATGCCCGCCGGGGGCTACCGCGTGAGCACGCACACCGGCGACGGCGATCGGCGGCTTGGCATCCCGAACGACCCGTCCGCCCAGTACGGGCTCGACCTGAGTACCAGCAACGGCGACATCACCACCAAAGCGGCCTGACCCCCGTCCGTCCTCAGGTGCTACAACGCCTTGGTTTGGCTCGATGGGCCCACCCGCCGGCCAGGTCATCCGCCACTACGAACGCGACCGGCCCAGCGAACTGGTGCACGTGGACGCCAAGAAACTCGGCCGAACCCCCGACGGGCGGCACCTGGCGCGACCTAGGTGTACTGCCCGGGGACGTTGGTCAAGGGTGATGGGTGGTTTGCCGCCGGTTGCGGTGTGTCCGCGGTGGACTCTTCTATGTCTCGTCAAGTGGGAGTGCCGGGGTGACGGCCGCGTTGAGGTGTCGGTAGATCTGTCTGGCGAGGTAGCGCTTTAGGCAGCGTCGAATCTCTTTTCTGGTGCGTCCTTCAGCGCGGCGGCGCTCGACGTACTCGCGGGTGGCGGGGTCGTGGATCATGCGGGTGATGGTCGCCATGTGCAGGGCGCGGTTCAGGCGTCTGTCGCCGCCCCTGTTGAGTCGGTGTCGGACCGTGTTCCCCGATGACGCGGGAATCGGGTTCACCCCGCCAGACAGGCGAAGGCGGCCTCTGAGCGCACCCTGCCGTGGTGTGACCAGGTGGTTAGGCAGACTGCTGCGGTGACCGGCCCGATCCCGATCTTGTCCAGCAGCCCTGCCGCAGGGGTGGAGCGAACCAGGACCTCCATCGTTTTCTGGTTGGCGGCCAACTCTTCGTTGAGGGTGACGATCCGCTTGGCCAGACGCTCCGCCTCAGCACGGGCGGTCGCGGCGGTCAGCGGCTCGTCGCGGGTGCGCCAGCGGGAGATGTCGATGATCTGCTGGTTGCTCAGCGGGTGGCGAGCGTCGACCCCGAGGTCGACGGCCCGCATGAGCGCGATCAGCGCGTTGACGGCAGCTGTGCGTTCTGTGGTCATGTGGTCTCTGGCGGCCAGCAGTACCCGCAGTGCGGCGCGTTCACCGTCGCCATGGCGCGGGTGCCGCAGTTGGTCTTCCTCCAGGGGCAAGGTGGCCTCGGCGATCCTGCGGGCGTCCAGCGGGTCGGACTTGCCGACCCCACGGTGGGCACGAGCGTTCATCCGCGGCGCCTTGAGGACCTGGTAGCCGGCCTCGGCCACGGCATGGGCGAACTGGGCGCCGTAAGTGGCGGCGCACTCGATCACCCACAGGGCAGCAAGGTCGCCGCGAGTCCGGCGGGCAGCCCAGGCGATCGCGCGGGCCATGCCCGCCTTGGTCGTGGGGAACTCGGCCGAATCGATCTGCTGCCCGGTAGCGGCCAGGATGGCCAGAGCATGGTTGCGGGCGTGGGTGTCCACCCCGATGACGAACGGATGGTTGTGCGCGACGATAGTCACGGCGGTCGGAAGTCTTTCTTGATCCAGGAACACGGTCCGGCCGCTTGCGACCGGCGCCGGCCTGGGGGAAGTCACTTCGGGGCAGCACTGTGACGGGCCACGACCTGACGGTCGGGCAATCTCCTGATCAGGACACCGAGGTGGGCCAGGTGGCGCCGGCCGTTCCGCCTCAAGGACGGACAAGTCCACCGAAATGCACCCTGGTGGGGCCAGTGATTGTATGAGTCACGACTTAAGCCGGAGCGACCGACGCCTACCCTGACCGGCCAGTCCCAGACCAGCCACCTGAAGACTCACAGTGATTGTAGAAGTGCAGCCATGCTGGGAGGGCTTTGGGGCGGGCTTGTTCGGAGCTGTGGAAGCGGCCCAGTGCCCAGCCGTCGGCCAGGGTGCGGTGGAGGCGTTCGACCTTCCCGTTGGTCTGTGGCCGGTAGGGGCGGGTCTTCTTGGGGCGGATGCCGGGCTCGGTGCAGGCGTGGCTCCAGGCGTGGGATTTGTAGGCCGAGCCGTTGTCGGTGAGCACTCGCTGGAGGGTGACGCCGCGGGCGGCGAACCAGGCGACGGCGTTGCGCAGGACCCCGATGGCGGTGGCGGCCTTCTCGTCGTCGTGGATCTCGGCGTAGGCCAGGCGGGTGTGGTCGTCGATGACGGTGTGCACGAACGCGGTGCCCGGGCCGACAAAGGCCTACTACTCCGCCGCCCTACGGCACTGGCTCCGCCGGCGAGACGTCATCCCGCGCATCGCACGCCGAGGCATCCACTCCTGCGAGCGGCTCGACCGCCACCGGTGAAAGACCGAGCGCACACTCGCCTGACTGCTGGACCATCGGCACCTGACCATCCGCAACCAACACCACGACCACCTGCTCG
>NZ_JBEZJI010000137.1:0-5337 GCF_040649435.1 Actinomadura sp. NPDC048955 | reverse complement strand
AGTAGTTTTGCCACATAAAAGGAGTAGTTTTGCCACATAAAAGGAGTAGTTTTGCCACATAAAAGGAGTAGTTTTTATTATAAACCTTCTTTTGTTAATTGACATTGTTATCAAAGTGTTTTAACGTGAAAATATCAATTCAATAAGGAGTATCATAAAAAAACATGCTCCTTATTGAAATAATTATGTTGAGGTATCTATATAATGACGAGAGAAACAGTAGTATACAAAAACGATTTGAATTTAGTTCCTTTAAGAAAATTCACCAGTACTGAAATTAATTTATTTTTTGCCATGTGTAATAAACTTAAGGAAAAAGAAACTAACACACTTCATTTATCTTTTGATGAATTGAAAGAATTGAGTAACTATAGTCCGAAAACACGTAATATTAATAGATTCGTTAAAGACTTGGATGATGTATATAAGAAAATGTTGGAACTAACAATTAGATACGAAGATGATGAGGTTATAGAAAGATTTATTTTATTTAATCATTATAGAATTCATAAAAAAGATCAATACTTAGAAATTTCAACTTCTCCTAATTTAAAGCATATACTTAATTCAATTACTAGCAACTTTACTAAATTTGAATTAAAAGAAATGACAAATTTGAAATCTACATATTCAAAAAACATGTTTAGAATACTTAAACAATATAAACACACTGGTTATATGAAAATTAAAATTGATGATTTTAGAGAACGCCTAGATATCCCTAAATCTTATAGAATGACAGATATTAATAAAAATGTTTTGAAGCCTATTGTTACAGAGTTAAACACTATTTTTAACAATCTTCACATTAATAAAATCAAGGCTAAAAAGGGACGTAAAATTGAATGGTTAGAGTTTATCTTTGACGCTGAGAAGTGTATACATAGTAAACGAAAACCTGAAAGACAAGATAAAATTATGTCTAAGCGCTATAGTAGTCGAGAAAAAACACCTAAATGGTTAGAGAAAAAAGAATATACACAATCACACAAAATATATAATGAAGACACTAAATTAAGACAAGATAGAGAAGCATTTCAACGTCAATTAAAAGAAAAATGGGAGAATAAGTAAGAATGACAGTTTACTAATTTAAATATAAATTAGTCCTCCAAATGAATGAAGGACTATAACCATAATTAGTATAGAACACATTAATAATATTAACACTTTATGAGAATTAGAGAAATATTTAGTTTATTTGTCTTGAGTAATATTTTTCAGTGAATGAAATATTTAACCATTTATCAAAATTTATGAAATTTTGGTTAATTTCTTCTATTATTTCATTTCTGTATACATCTGCTTGTTCAATAGTTTGAATATAGGAATTTCTATCAACTATGTTTTGTAAATCAATATAAATAACTTGCCCCATTTTAGATATTCTAATATCTTCGTCTCTAATATTATATTCAATATTTTTTTTCTTTACTATATTATAAATATCATATTGTACTTCTTCTGAAGCAGACATTGATATAATTTCTTTACCATTTTTATATAGAAGTCTTATAGGCATAACTATTAAAATAATACCAGCGATTAAAACTAAAAAAGGATCTATGTAAGGAATTAGCCAATCAAATTTAGTATATTTTAGTATAAACATTAAAATAAAACCTAACACTAATCCAAAACTTACAAAAGTATCTAACAACCATTGAAGCATTTCTGCATATATTAAATCAGATTTTTTTCTATTTCTAGATAGAAGGAAACAGATTACACCACATCCTACAAAAGAAAAAATGCCGTAGAATAATCCTATATTGGCATTAATATTTCTACCGCCTTGCATAATCGCATAAATTGATGAAATTAATGATAATATGCAAAGAAGAAGAAGAATTGAAGAGTTGAAAACAATAGTAAGGGGCTGAAAAATGTATTTTCCAAATGGGAAAGACTCACGATTAGGTTTTTTTATAGTAATAGAAGTGAAAAGTGATAAAGCTGATATTAGTAAGCTTAAGACAGCATATAAACCATCAAGTAATACCATATCACTATTTGAAATAATACCCAGAAATATTCCAGTTACTGAAAAAATGAATGCTCCTAAAGTTGATATAAAAAGAATTCGGCTTATTTCGTTGTTGTGCATTTTCATTTTATCTTATCCTTTATTTTTATTAACATTTTCATTTTACGCCTATCTAAATATTTATTCAAAATTAATAATGTATATATTATATCCATTTCAAAAAACAGTCTAAGAAGCAACTCTTACTTCTTAGACTGTTTTTTGAAATTTAAATCATAAATCGTTTCTATTCATTAACATTTTTAGATTTTTCTGTATCGAATCTATAAGAAATAAATCCATAAAGAGTCCATCCAGCAAATGTTACAATAGCACCATAGTAAACAGCTATTCCTCCAGAAGAGTAAATAGCATATAAAGTATATATACCAGCTATAATTGCTATAATATTAGTCCACTTCATAGTCTTATTAGAAATACTTGTTGATGTTTCTTTTTGCATGGTTTTAATACTTGCCATTGTTAACACATAAGGTACTGCATTAGTTACCACCGCTAAATTGACTAATATTGTAAACTGTTTAGATAAAGATGGACTAATTGTCATTAATGAAATTAACGTTTGTAATACAGTAATAATTACCATTCCAATTATTGGTGTACCATTGCCGATAGTTTTAGCAAAGATTTTAGGGAAATATTTTTCAACTGCTGAGCTTCTAAATACTTCTGCAATGGTAAATTGCCAACCAATCAAAGATCCAAAGCAAGATATTATCATTAAAGCTATAACAATATTACCAATCGTAGGGTTAAACATATGACTAAATGCTAAACCAAATGGTGCACTAGATTTAGCTAAATCTTTAATAGGAGAAATACCTAAAATTACATTTGTAGATAAAATATACATTATTGCTGCACCTATAGTACCACCCATTACAGCAATAGGAACATTTTTCTTAGGATTTTCTACAGCATCACTATTAGCTGCAGCAGATTCAAGACCTAAAAAAGCCCATAGTGTTATAGAAATAGATTTACCCATTCCTTCTATAAAGCTATAATTGTGAGGGTTCCAAGATGTTGCAAAGCTACTTCCACTAAAGTAAAACCAACCAACAATACTGATGAAAATTACAGGTAAAATAACGCCCCAAACTGTAAACGTACTAATTCTTCCTGTAATATTTGCTCCTCCAAAGTTCAATATTGTTGCAACCCATAAAACTACTATAGTCCACATTGCTGTTGCCAATGGTGATAAATGAACATTAAATAAAACAGCAATATAACCTACTGAAGATATAGCAATAGCCGCATTAGCTATAACTAGAGAGAGTCCATAAGTGTAATTAGTAAGGAAGGCTCCAGCTTTGCCAAATGAGTATTCTGCATATCCTCCCATTCCACCACCTTTTGAACTATATAAGCCAGCTCTAGCGAATATAAAAGCTAACATTGTAGCTCCAATTGTTGTTATAATCCAAGAAAGTATTGACATTGTACCCACTTGTGCCAGATTAGTAGGTAGCATGATAATTCCTGAGCCCATCATATTAACAGCTGTAACAATCGTTAATTGAGTAACGCTCATTTTTTTCTTTTCAGACATAAAGATCTACCTTCCTTATTTAGTTATTTATCTAAAACATAACCAAATGCTTTGATTCGATTATCAACATTTTCAAAGTAAACACCTTGAATTTCTGGAGCAAATCCTGGAAATTCATTTATGCCATCTTCTAGTATTTTGAAATATGTTTTTGCTGTTTCGCTCCATTTTTCTCCTGGAACTACACAGAATATACCTGGCGGATAAGGTAAAGCTCCTTCAAGAGCTATTTCACCTACAATGTCATCTAATTCGACTAATTTAGCATTATTTCTTAATAATTCAATATTTGCGTCATAAGGTTTCATTCTATACTCAGGGAAATAATCTTTTAAGAACATTCTTTTTTGGAATTCTTTAGTATTATGCTCTTTATAGAAATCATGTAATTCCTGACACAATTCACGAATTGTATAATTTTTATATCTTTCATAGTTACTATTATATAGTCTAGGTAAAACCACTTCTAAAGGCGCATCTTGATCAATGTATTTTTCAAATTGAATCAATTTAGATATTAAGTTATTCATTTTTGCATCGTCTTCTGCGGGTGTCATTAAAAATAGAATAGAATTTAAATCATTTTTTTCTGGTACTATACCATTTTCACGTAAATAGTTAGCTAAAATAACAGCTGGTATTCCAAAATTCATATAAGAATCATCTTTAGAATCTATTCCAGGAGTTGTTAATAGGAATTTATTAGGATCAATATAATATTGGTCCTTACCATAGCCGTTAAATCCATGCCATTTTTCATCTGGATTAAATTTCCAGTACTCTAAATTGCTTATAATTTCATCTGTACTAGCTTCTTCCCAATTTTTACCTTGAACTGTTTCTGGAATAAATGGTCTAATATATTTACATTTCTCTATAATTTTTTTTCTAGCATTAGTAGAAACAGTTAAACAGTCATTCCAAAGCTTTTCACCTAATTCTCCCTCTTGCATTTTGGCATTTATATCTAAAGAAGCAAATAATGGATAGAATGGTGATGTTGAAGCATATTGCATATATGCATTATTAAATCTTTTATGATTGATATAACGTTTTTGTCCTTTGATATGTTTGTCTTTTTTATGAATTTGAGAAGCCTGAGAAAATCCAGCTTGTTGTTTATGTGTTGATTGTACTACTAAGATACCAGGATCATTTTCGTCCAGGTCTAATAATAGTGGAGAAGATTTTTTCATTAATGGAATAAATTGTTCATAACCAACCCACGCTGAATCAAATAATATATAGTCACATAAATGCCCAATTTTTTCTACTACTTGTTTAGCGTTGTAAATTGTTCCATCGTAAGTGCCTAATTGAATGATTGCTAATCTAAATGGTCTATCCCACTTAGCTCTCTCTGGATCTACTTTAGCAGCTTGTTCTCTTAAATATTGTTCATCAAAATCTTTCTCATAAATACCACCTATAAAACCATAAGAGTCTCTTGAAGTTTGCATATAAACAGGTCGGCCACCATCTTTAACAAGAGCTGAATTATAAGCTGATTTATGGTTGTTTCTATCAAATAATACTAAATCATCTGGCATTATTGCAGAAGTTATAGCAATATTATTAGATGTCGTAGAACCATTCATAACAAAATAAGTTTTATCTGCATTGTAAACTTTAGCAGCATGTTTTTGTGCTTCCTGCAGTCCGACGACACCGGCACGCTGCTGTTCGACCCCGTCTCCCTGATCGCGTACATCTCCACGATCGTCCGGCTGCGGCC
>NZ_JBEZJI010000136.1:0-5349 GCF_040649435.1 Actinomadura sp. NPDC048955 | reverse complement strand
GCCGCAACCTGGCATTCGCTGCGCTCAATGCCAGGTTGCGGCCACCGGCCCGGCGAGGAGATCGACCGACCGCTGGGCACCGGCGGCGAACGCCACCCGGTTTGATTCACCATCCCCGGCATGCGGAGCACGGCCTGGCCGTACCCTCGCACAACGGCCTCGTCCCCGGCCGCGGGTGGCTCCCGTCCATCACCTAGGCTCTGGCCTGCCACAGCCGACCGGCGCAAGACGGCATTATCGTAGGATGATAGAAACAACGTCACTGACTTATTGAATCGGGTCCCAGGGGATCGAGTAGACACGCGCCTTGTCCATCTGGACATCCCACGGATCCCCTCACTGCGACAGAAGACTCAGGAGAGCAAGTGAAGGAACAGCACGACCTGATCGTCGACTTCGACCGCAAGGCTGTGGCGCCCGAGAGTGACCTGCTCGAAGCGGCAGGAAGCCAATGGGTCGCGAAAGCCCAGGAGCAGGGCAAGGAGGTCATCTTGGTCTCGTTCGAAGTTCCTGACCGCGAAAAGGACATCGCTGTAGTTGTAGTAGACGGAAGAAGATGGTTGCTCAGCCTGACCGACAACGATTCGGTCTGCGCGACTTCTCACTCGCATGAGGTGCGTTGAAGGGCAGCACGCGACAAGGATCGTGGAGTCGGCCGGTGATTGCTGTGAGGTTGGGCTCTATTTCCCTAGCCTGGAAAGAGCGGAGTCTTTGCCTTGGCCGCTCTTTGCCCTGGCGCCAACCCGGGAACGCTAGCAAAAGGGCGGTCGGAGCCGGGTGTCCGCCTGGGTGGAACAGATGCGAACGGGAAGTCTAGCGCTGCGGGCACCGCCCCGGCGCGGGCGCCTGCGAGGTCTCTTTGGAAACTCCGCGCGCGGTGCGCTTCGAGGCGCACCGCTTGCATAGCCGTGGACAGGAAGCCCGCCGCGACGTTTCCGCTCTCGGCCGGTGCGTCCTGCAAATTGATCTGTTCGACTAGGCGAATGTCCTCGGGCGTAAAAATTCCCGGAGGTAGGATACGGGAGGCAGCGCCGGTGATCTCGAATCCATAAGTAGAACTTCTTGCTCGAATCGTTAGGTGGTATCCGAGGTATTGCCGATCGCT
Source organism: Actinomadura sp. NPDC048955 (assembly GCF_040649435.1). Taxonomy (NCBI): domain Bacteria; kingdom Bacillati; phylum Actinomycetota; class Actinomycetes; order Streptosporangiales; family Thermomonosporaceae; genus Actinomadura; species Actinomadura sp. NPDC048955. The sequence goes on along the minus strand of NZ_JBEZJI010000136.1, from coordinate 4,244 downwards.
GTCGAACATCATGTCGCCGCGGACCGCGCTGGCAGCGCGGCATACTGCGTTGAGCACCCGAGGAAGGCGGGGGGTCCTGCCAAGACAGGCGACGTAGGCGTCTGCCTTATGGCCCAGCGCTTCAAATATGGGCTGGCCCCCGGGGCCCTCCGACATGGTGATGGTGCCGACGCGTGCATCGGGGTCTATCGTCAAACGGCCGTCTCCTCCGAATTCGCGATTATGACGCCTCTGTAGTTCTCGATATTGGGCATTGCTGAGCAAGACCTCAGGTACCCTGCCGCCCAGTTGAATGACTCGAGCATCGGGATTGCTTTCTAGGATGATCTCCGGCGCGGTGTTGCCGCCCCCGCCCTTGCCGGCGACCATCCACGTCTCGGCGATGGAGGGATCGAACCGACCATCGCTCACCTCATCGCCGAGCAGTACCTTTCCCGGCGCCACTGCCCGGCACCGATCCCAGGCGGCGGTCGCACGCAGGGTTTGGAGTGCGTCTCGGGTTCCGGGAGTGCCTGAATCTTCCAGCAGTGTCAGCAGGCCGGCGTCGTCCAGACCATCGACCACAGTCTGGGCGGTGCCTTCCCGGTCCGGTAGCTCAGCCAGGATCTGCGCCCAGAGCGGAGCCACGGGCCATGGCGTAGCCACGAGGTGTCTGCTGATGGCTTCGAACGCGTCGTGCACCGAGGGGACGCGGGGGGAGCAACCGGGCAAGGCCTGCGGCGCGATGCCTGTGGCGATCAAAGGTTCCCCCTCGACCTCGATCATGACTGGTGCACTTCCGTCCGCCGGTCGTATCTGGACCACTAGCCGGCTCCGATCATCGATCACCAGACTGGCGAGCCCGTCGATGAGAGGTCCGTTGAGGGCCAGAGTGTGCTCCCACAGTCGCAGTGCAGCAAGCGGTAGCCGGTCACGGGGAGCGGCGAACTGATACGGGTCGCCCATGCCGATCTCGCGGAGCTGGCTGACTTGGTCGGCCGCCTGGACCAGACCGCGACTGGGGTCGATGTGCCAGCGTTGCCGGGTGTCGATGAGGAGGCGGGCGGGGTCACGGGCAGCGACGGCGGCGCCGGCACCGATCACGATCGGAAGCCTCGGATAGACCCCCTGCGGAAGCTGGGCGGCCTCGCGCCTGAGATCCGCAAGCGTCTCCCGGCTCCGTATGTCGCGGGCGTGGGCTGCGCGCCGGACCGCCTCGGGGAGTTCGGCTCGGTTGATCAGACGCCCATCGTCGTGACGCCCGGGCATGGGGTATCGGAACCGCTGCGGAAGACGGGCACGCTCCCCGATCTGATCGGTGGCCTCCTCCAGCGAGGGCTGGTGCTTGGCCTGCGTCATCTGGAACCTAGATACCGCCGAGACCTGGGCTCGCCGCCGTTGCGCAGCAAGCGCGGCGACCTCCAGGCTGATTGCGTCCGGAAGCTCCTCGGACGACACTCGATCAGAAAGTTGAATCACGTGATTATCTGAAATGGTGTTGCAGAAAGTTCGAGCCGTCTGACCCTTGGGTAGTGGGACAATCTCTAGCCTTATATTCGGGTACGAGCCGGGAACTTTAAGGTCCTTCAGGGTGAAGACCTCGCTGCTGATATCTTCCGGTTCCACCAGCTCATAGAGAGTGGGGAACTGGCGTACAATGATTTCGAGGAGGGCTTCTTTTGCTTGGCTCAAAGCTGCTTCCAGCCGAGGCGCGAGGCCATCCTGCTCGTGTGGAGCGGGGCCGCGCGGATCAGCGCCCATCCTGCTTACCTCCACTGGCCTGCTGCGTCCCGAGAGTGTGGACTGGCAGGCCGTGATCCTAAACCATTTAAGAGCCTTAGAACAGGGTGCACGCTAGCATGCCGGCGCCATGAGAGCCATCATTCAAGCCCGAAGGCGGTAAAATGACAGCCATGCTGACAGCTCGGACGATGGAAGAGGTTCTTCTCTACCTGGACCTGAACTTCTGTGACTGCTGCAAGGCGCCCGACGGCTTGCGTAGCTGGCGCGAGCAGCGCGGCAGGGCATTGGTCTCGGTACATGCAGGTGGATGCCCGACATGCCACACGACCGCAAGCTTCGAGTTCGAGATTAGAGCGCAGGAAGTAGTGATCCCCCCTGCAATCGGTGGTGCCGTCCCTTCGCAGATCATTGACCCAGGAGAGTTCCTGTGGCTAAGCGACCAGGCTGCCTCAGGAGTTCCCGTCGATATCTCGAGTCTGCCGGACGGGCAGATCACTAACGCCCGTCTTCTCCTTGAGGATGCGGTTGTAGCTCTTGAGGAGGTGCGCAAGTTCATTCCCGATGGGTTTCAACGGGTGCCCGATGAGGCTTTCTTTTCCGCGCGAGGGAAGTCACTTTACAGGAGCTCACCCGAGCGCTTCGATCGAGAGCTGATCGAGGAAAGACTTGATTTCTACCGCCATGGCCTGGCGCAGCTTTCTGTATGATTTCAGGGTCCAGGCGGTTCGGCTCCACGGGGGTCACCGACCAAACTGTGGGAGCTCGCCATGTCCGGGGCATGGCGACTGTGGTCTAACGGCGTGGACCTTTCAGGGGGCCGCGGATGGTCCGGACTGACCGGGAAACGGGCGCGACATCAGCGCCGCAGCAAGAGCAACTGCAGGGGCCGCACTGACGCTGCGCCTACGGAGATGCCGTAGAAGCGTCCCCCCCAAAGGGGTGCCACCCGTAACAGGACTTGTCGCGCTGCTGCGGACGCAGCCAGCGGTCACGTAACGGCACTTCAGGTAGGCTGGCGACTGGCCGAGCGTGTAGAGGTCAGATCCCGGCTTTAAAGGGTCCATAATGAATGACGATGCCACCCGTGTTCTGCCCCTCGCAAGTTGGGGTCATGATCCCAATATAACGAGCACTGCTCCTCTGAGCGATTACTTGGGAATAGCAGGTCAGACTATCCGTGCCATGGTTGCCAGAGGCGAGATCCCTGCACAGAAGATCGGCAAGGATCTCGTCTACTACCGTCCCGCTGTGATGCGCGCCCTGAGCGGGGAAAGAGTGGCCATCTCGAGCGAAGAGATCGTTTGCCCGCTCGAACCTGGCAGGGACCCGAACGTCCTGAAGCTGCAAGATATAGCGGTTCGACTTGGAGTTCGCAGCCGCACTCTGATCAAGGCTCACGAAGAAGGTTTCCTGCCTGGGCTGAAGATCGGCACAAAGACGATCCTGTTCTATTATCCTGCCGTTATCAGGTGGCTCTCTGGACAGAGCCGGAACCTCTTGATCGATCGCGACATAGAATTCTCAGTCGAGGAAGTCGATCAGAGCGATCTCAAGAGCGTGGGCGCCAAATCATTGAGTGAACTCTGGCGCGTCGCTCGTGGCGTGATCGCCAATGCAGCCAATGAGGAAGTGCTGCCAGGATGGCTCAATAGAAGGAAACGTTCTTTTAGCTTCGAAGTCTTTCTACGGCAGTACCGTGCATGCATTGTTCGACTTGTACCAGATGATCCGGCTTTCCGGCTCGCACCAAACTTCGATCAGATACATCAGGTCGTCGATCTACCGGCCGCTTTGCAGGACGGGAGTCATAGCGTCATGCACGGCTATGCGGTGAAATTGGCCACAGGAAAGGAACAGGTATTCTTCTTCTTTCTGCACAGGGACTCTGCCAGCATCTTCGCCGACGCCTCGGCAAAGGCATTCGGTGTCGATAGTTGTAGCCTGGTCCAGGCGGCCTGCGAAGAACGCTTTGAGCCCGACATCGCCCGTAGTGCGACCACTCTCTACCTCAAACGCGACGAAATCGAAACAAGATATTCGGGTTGACGGGGCGTCGGGTAGGTGCAGCGAGGCGACTGTGCAGAGTCGTCGACCTGGCCTGGGGACACTGGAACCGCAAGTGGACGCGGACGCCGGCCTGGGCCTCACTCTCACCGAGAATCAGGCCCACCACCGCATCGCCGTCTGGTCGGCGAGGGGCGCGAGCACAGCCTCGGCCGCGCGATCTGACCGCGCTCGTCGCGGCAGCGCCACTCACCAACATCGCAGCCTGCTCGAGCACAGCTCTTCCCCGTCCACCGCCTCGCTCTCAGCAGGATCCCCGAATCGAGCACAGCTGGCCTGACGCCGCGGTCCGCAACGACACTCACACCATCTCGCTGGACTAACGCAAGCGCGCCCAGTGGCACTCCGTCCCGGCGATCCACAATGAGCCGCCCGGGGGTGAGGTCCACGAACCCGCTCGCGGGAGGGGCCCACCCCACGCCGCGCGGGCGGGGCGGCGACCGCGGGCGGGCGGAACC
>NZ_JBEZJI010000135.1:0-5371 GCF_040649435.1 Actinomadura sp. NPDC048955 | reverse complement strand
ACAGGCCGTCACACGCGACCCACGGGGGTTACTCGCCCTTACACACCCGCCCACACCACACCCCGACATCACGCCATGTCGCATCACATGCGCATTTTGTTCGCCCGGCTTCGACCCCGAGCGCTACAAGCAACGCAACACCGTTGAACGCGCCATCAACCGGCTCAAGCAGTTCCGAGCCGTCGCAACCCGCTTCGACAAACGCGGCTACCTGTTCACCGGCACCATCACCATCACTGTCCTGCTCATCTGGCTACGCACCTGATCCGAGAAACAGGCCCTAGTCGTCCTCGGTGTCGGATAGCAGTCGATCGGCGACCCGGTCGAGGCGATCGGCGACGTGCTCCAGGCGGCTGGGCGCGCCTGGCCAGCGGCGGTCCGGGTGCTGGCCTCGGAGCAGAACCTGGCCAACCGGGAGACCGACCCGGCGCCGGTCGACGGTCGTCTGGCCCGCGGCCTGGCGGCTCTGGAGGAGGCCGGGGAGGTCGACCTGGTGCTGTGCGACCGGCCAGGCAGCTCCGCCGTTCCCTGTAACCGCCCGCGAATCGGCCAGCGGGAATGCCAGCGTTTCCGCAAGCGGAAGTGCTGGCGAGAGGGCAAGCGGGACTCGTATCCGGAAGAAGACACCCAGCTCACGGCGCCAACCAGCAACAGTAACGTCGGCTACGGCGGCCGCGGTGGCGGCACCGAACGCAGTTTCGACACCTGGAACCTGCAGCCGGGACCGCTACACCTGGACCACCCCGCACGCTGACCTCGCACCCCGCTCCACCGGGCCCTTCAGGCACCCGCCTGAGGGGCCCGTTCGTGTTGACGACGGGTCGGTCCCGGACCCTCGTGCGTGCCGCCCCGGCGGAGATCTCCAGGGTGTCGAGGAACTGGGCAAGGGCCCGGTCGACGATGGTCTGCGGGTTTCACCCGGTGGCCTCGACGGCGGTAGTCAGCCGGGCGAGTCCCGGCAGTCTCGGCGAGCGGCGCCCCAAGGGGGCCCGACCGGGTGCCGCTCAGCGTCCGGACCCTGGCCGAGACCGACGCCGCACTCGGGGCGGCAGGGCATGTCGGGGAAGATCACGGCGTGGACAATGATGTCCATTGGGTCGTCCTCCCGGTGGCTCCGCCCCGGCGCCGGCGGCGAGCTTGTCACCGCGATCCTCGCCGCGGCGACCACGGTGTGATCCCCTCGACGCTGCTCACCGACGGGTGCAAGCGGCCGGCAGGGCGGGGGTGCCCGGTAAGAATCGGAGACCTCGTGGCCACCTTAGCGGTGACGAGGCGGTTTGACCTGACTGACGCGCAATGGGTGATTCTGGGGCCGCTGCTGCCCGTCCCAGGCGGTCGGGTCGACCGTCGAAGTCGACCAGCAGCAGCTCTTCGATGGGATCCGGGTGTTCCCACGTGGGTGCTTTGAAGAATCCGTTGCCGCGAACAGGAAGGAAGGACTGTTGGGCGACGGTGAGTACGACAATCCTTCGGTCGCGGTGGCGGTCTGAAGCCGCGCAAGCGCTGACTCAGCCGAGGTTGCGCTAGTCAGATGCACCCGAATGCCTTCGAAGCGCAACCATCCGTCGGCAGTGACAGGGTCCATGCCCAGGCCGTCCAGATCACCCGTCAATGTGGCGCGGGCATGAAGCCATAGCTCCTGCTGCTCGAGGATCTCCAGATCGATCAGGTCGTACTGGTGATGCTGGAAGAAGTAGACGCTGGACTCGGCAGGTTCGCTGGCGCCTCGTACCGTTTGGCCGGTCATGCTGCGCCAACTGGCACTCGGGAGCGGTAGCCAGTCGATGTCCAGGAAGATCCGGTTGCTTCCGTAGTCCCGGACTACCTCCTTGAAAGGGAAGCGGAAGCTCCAAGTCAAGGCCAGCGGCAGCCTAATCCTCGGGTTGTCGAAGAGTAGCCCGCCCCACGTTCCCCCTTCGACCGGCAGAAGTTCCCGGACGCCCAAAGGATCCTCATCGTGAGCCTGCCTCTTCACGGTGGGAGTCTCATAGCTGGAAGTCAAGGTCCTGGATCATGTCAAGTGTCCACGTACTCGGCGGTGGCCAGCTCGACGCCGGTCAGGTGCTTCCACGGCCCCCGTGGCTTAATCAGCTCGGTCTTGTACAGGCCGATCGCCGACTCCGTCAAGGCGTTGTCGAGCGCGTCGCCGACGGTGCCGATGGAGGCGTCGACACGGCGTTGACCAGATGCGTGGTGAACCGGAAAGAAGTGTACCCTGCGATCCGGCGTCACTGTGGTGCACCAGGCCGGTCGGTGCGCATCAGCCGGGCCACCCGTTTGCGTCCGCCATGCAAACCGTACTCATCGCGCAGTTCGGCGTGAACACGCGGAGCACCATAGGTGCGGCGCGACCGGGCATTGATCTTGACGATGGTTTCGGTCATGGCGGCGGGCACACGCCTGGTCCTGACGCGCCTGCCGGGACGAGCCGCGTCGTTCCAGCCGTAGTAGCCCTAACGCGACACACCCAGCACCCGAGCCAGCGGGGACGCTGTGGTGTGTCTTCTCCGCATCGATCAGCCGTACTTCATCTCGGCCGATCAGCCTCGCGAGCGAAGAAAACCGCCGCCTTCTTCAAGATCTCCCGCTCCTCGCGGAGCTGACGGACCTCGCGGCGCAACCGGGCCAACTCCTCCTTCTCCGTGCTGGTCAGCCCGTCGACACGGCGGCAGTCATCGCGGTCGGCCTGCGCCACCGGCGACGCCAGGCCCGGCGCCGTCCAATTTCAGCGCGGGGGCGCAGCGGCGGACGAGCGTGTCGATCTCGGCGTCGACGTCGGCCAGTTCCTAGTTGAGCATCCTGCAACGACGTGCGAGTCGGCGCAGTGCCCTCTTGACACTGGCGACTATGTCGTCGCCGTCTGGCCGGAGCCGGGCGCAGCGTTCGATGAGGTCGTTCTTTCGGGCGGGGCAGAATCGGTCGCGTAGCTCGTCAGGTGCGGAGACCAGGATGGCGCGCATTGCGTTGATCGCGGCCGTGCGGGCCTTGATGGCGCTGCGTTCGACGACCTGAAGGTTTCGGAGGAACTCAACGTCGCCGTTGCGCTGTTTGGGGGGCGATGTTGAATTCTTCGGCGAGCACGGCTTTGGCGGCGCGCAGGGCGTCGATGGTGTCGCTCTTGCCGTCGTTGCGCTGGGCCATGCGGTCGCAGCAGGGCCGGGTGGCCTCGATGACGAACTGACCGTGCGCCTGGAGGTGGCGGGTCAAGCCGGCGCCGTAGCTGCCAGTGCCCTCGATCGAAGCCGCGAAGCTCCTGGGCGAGCGAATGCGTCCAGTCCAGGAGGGCGGGGCTGCCCTCGCGTGTTGTCGACACCGCGATGTCGCCGAGCCTGCGGCCGCGCTCGTCCAGGGCGACGGCCACGTTCACGCTCCGGTGGATGTCGACGCCTACCCAGACCCTCAGGGCCTGGCAGGACTGAGAGTGGTTGGTGGGTCAAGTGGTCTCTTCTATGACGGTGCCCGGCAGAGGAGGACCCCCCGCGGCCCGCTGGAACAAGGATGCGGATGTAAATCCACGAACACACGGACCATGCGAATACTTCGAGATCGTGCCCGGTCCCAAAGGGTCGTGACCAGGGGCGCGAAGGCACTGACCTCGCAAGGTCGATCAAGGTCGATCAAGGTCGTGGCACTCTACCAATTCCTGAGGCGGCTCTGCCCCCGTGTCCCGGTGTGCAACCAGTCGGTGGCCAAGATGATCGGCCTACCTGCTTGCTCCGATCTGGTCGCCGTCAGCCTACGGACCTGGCGTTTGGCCTCAGGGGGCGGACGATGAAACCTGTGACTGAGTCCTCCAAGCAGCGCCAACCGTATGTGATCGCCATGGCCGATCAGATGAACGCGGCGCTCCGTGACAGTGATGGTGAGCGTTTCGCTCACGCCGTTCGCGCGTTGTATCTCTACGATGCCGTGACCGCCAGGGTGATTTTGCGGGAGAGCCTGCGGCGCCCCCTGCGCAGACCGGCACCGGAAGACCCCTAACCCGGCGACGGGGCCTTTAGTAGGTGGATTCATCGTCGACGGTCCGGCGTGCAGGGCCTGTCCGACGATGCGCGTAGGTGGGCCCACGCGGCCACGGTTTCACCGTCGGCCACTCGATACCGTCACCGCCTTGCCCGCCGCCTACAAGTTCACCGTCATCACCGGTGTGCTGCTGGGCGCTCGCCTGCACCTAGGCAACGACTTCCGCGACGTCCTGGCCGAAGCCACGCGGCTGGCGCCCACCGCCGACCGGGTCATCGTACTGGCCAACCCGTTCACCTTCGACCGGGCCGCCCCCTGTCCGGCCGTAGCACGGCACCGTGCTGGTCCACTCCGGCGGAGCACCGTCAAGCACGACAGCGATCGCCGACTACCGCGCCCACAACATCGACGTCCGCGAGGGGTACGGCCTGACCAAGACCGCCTCCCTCACACACTTCGATACCGAGGCCACCGACGAAACGCTCAGCACCGTCGGCGCGCCGATGGCGGGTGTCTCCGCCATCATCGCCGAAGACAACGGCGACCAACCTCTCGTGGAGCTGTCCAGCCCCGCTCTGGCGGTCCCCCTTGACACCGGTGAACCGCTCCCTGACCCGACCCTGCGCACTACGGATCTGGGACGCATCGACGCCCGGGACCGTCTGCGGCTGCTCGGCCGCGCCGACGACCACCCCGTAGCCAGGCTGTGGCCGCACGACACCCTGGAAAACCCTCGGCCCGCTACTCAGGCGCCGCTGTGCCCTCGTCCGCCACCCGGCCCCCAACGGATCACCGTACACACGCTCACGCCCCCCGCGCTCGCCTGCGGCATCATTGGCCGAGCCGCCGACCTACTCGACCTGCCCCGCGAGCACGTCACCGTCACCAGCCAGGACACAGCCCCGCTTCTACATTTGGCCAATTGACCCGCTCGGTCATGAGCCGTAGCAGAGACACGTATGAGGCAGGTGCTCTCTCGAGGCGGCACACCCGGGTGAACCCTGGCTCGGCGGCCGGTTAGATGCCTCGCCAGCCGCCCGCCGGGACCTCACTCGTCTGCCGACCTCGGCGGACACGATTCAGAGTGCTAGGACGAAGGGAGGACGAGGGCTGTTCGCCCGCCTGCGGCGGCAGCAGACCGACGGTCGCCGCCGCTGATCGTCACCCCATCGCGGCCGCGGCCGCCCTTTCGTTTCGGCAAGCAAGTGCGCCCTGCCCGACGTGGACGATTCGTCTGCCGGCGCGGCGTACGGGGCCCCTCCACTGAGTGGTCATAACAATATGTGTATGTTGTGCGACATGTGGTGATGGTCGGGTGTGGTGTGGGCGGGTGTGTAAGGGCGAGTAACCCCCGTGGGTCGCGTGTGACAGCTTGTGGGAGCGGGTTGAGTCGCTGCTGCCGAGGGTG
>NZ_JBEZJI010000134.1:0-5608 GCF_040649435.1 Actinomadura sp. NPDC048955 | reverse complement strand
GCCGATCACTCCCGGGGGCGCTCGCGCGGCGGGTTTTCGACCAAGCTGCACCTGGCCTGCGAGCAGGGGCAGATGCCGCTGTCGATGGTCGTGACAACCGGACAGCGCGGCGACGCCCGGCAATCAGCAATCTGGAAACGCGCCGCCGCGAGCGTGCGGGCAGTCACTTAGATCCGGCCATCGAGGTCGGCGAAGCGTTCCCCAACAACCTGCAACGGGTGCGGCCCGATCTGCCCGCGATCGCGATCAGATCAGCTGCTCAAGCGGGCATTCACCAGCTGGTTGCGATCTACCTCGATGACCACGAGTCCCACCGCCGTGCCGCCATCCGTTGATGTCTCGTCTTTGGCCGCTTCCAAGACATAGAAGTCGCCACCGCGCTCGGCAGGGCGACAGCCGTGTACTCTCAGTTCTGTGCCAAGCACGCTGACCATATGCTTGTCGGTGAGATGGTGAACCGCCGTGGGCTCCCAGAGATCGATGATACCTCCAGGTGCATCAACCGGTGGCATCGGCTTCTCCTTCGAGACCATGGGATCACTCGGGCGAGAAGTTCGTCCGCAAAGCACATACATCACCCCCTCAGGGATGGATGAACATTCAAATAATGTCGATCTGCGCTGCATGAACATCCAGGTGCGACCTGCGGTCCGGTCGAGGTCTTAGATGTGATCGCCCTGGCCGACGTCGCCGAGGACCACGCTGCCGCCATACAGAGGTAGGAGCCGCAGGGGACGCCCCCATGACCGAGCCTGGTGCGGCGAACCCCCGTGTCCACTTCCTGCTCATACCTATACCGACCCGCGGTCTCGCGAAAAGGAATCGGTCTCCCTCCGCAGAGGGGGACATATCTCCTCGGCTAGGTGTCGGTGATCGGCGCGCACTCGCATCGCCGCGACGCTGTGCCGGTCCGGTCGGCAACGCGTCATCGAGCAGCTGGCCGAGAAGCTCTACCGGGCCCATGCGGCGGCCGCACCTGCGTCACTCGCCGCTGGTCGAACAGACGATGGGCGAGCAGGCCCGCGCGCTCCTGGCCGTCCTGGACACCGAATGCGCCAACGCCGGCCGCCTGGGCGAAACCGTCGCCGAAGCCTTCCAACAGCACCCCGACCACCAAGTCATCATCAGCTTCCCCGGCCTCAGCGACCAACTCGGCGCCCGCGTCCTGGCCGAGATAGGGGGCAGACCAAGTAAGCCCGAAAGGGGCAACGGGCTGGTCAGAGTTGCCGTGTTTGGTGTGGGCTCGGGTTGCGAGCGTCAGTGGGTGCGGCGGGGCGGTCCGAGGATGCCGGTGACTTCGGCGACGGCTTCGCCGCCGGGCCGGGTGTAGCGCATGGCGGTGCGTGGGTTCTTGTGCCGGGTTTTGGCCATGATGAGCTGGAGCGGGACTCTCTGGTCGCCGAGGTGGGTGGCGGCGCTGTGGCGGAGCTGGTGGGGGTCCAGGCCGAGGTGTTCGTCCATGAGGATGCGGACCCGGTCGTAGCCGAGGCGGGCCCGGCCGGTGTGCGGGCAGATGTGCTCGGGCCCGGGACGGCGTGCGGGGACGGGCTTGCGTTCGGCGAGAAAGAGGGGTCCTCGGGTGTGGGCCGGCCCGTCGGGGTGGCCGTTGGGTAGGCGGAGCAGGCGGGGGAGGAGGCGGGCGGTTCCGGCGGCCCAGTAGACCCATTCGGTGTCGCCGCCCTTGGAGGTCAGTGGGGCGCGCCGGTTCTCCAGGTCGAGGTCTTGCACGTTGAGAGAGAGGATCTCGGCGGCTCTGGCCGCCGTTTCGTACAGCATCCGATAGAGGGTCTTGTCCCGCAGCGGGATGTCGCGGCGCGACAGCAGCCGCTCCAGCCTGGGCCTGGGGACGGCCTTGGTGTGGTCGAGGTTCTCGCGGCGGCGTTCGGCATCGGCCGGGACGGACGGCGCGGCCCACTTCTTCTTCGTAGTGCACCAGGTGAGCCAGGAGGCGACAGCGGCACGGTTGCGGTTCCAGGTCGCCGGCGAACACCCGCCCCACAGCGCGGTGAGGGCGGCACCGATCTCGGAGTCGGCGACGTCGGCCAGGAGCTGGTCGCGGCCGCCGACCGCTTCGATGGTCCGGTCGATCGCCGAGGCGTAGGCGCGGTGGGTGTTGGGGTTGGCGACCCGGCTGGTGCCGAGGAACTCGTCGGCGGCGTCGGCGAGGGTGATCACGGCGCCGCGCAGCGCTGTGACCTTCGCGGCGCTCACCGGCTGCTGCCCACCCTCCCGGCGATGTACCGGATAACGTGCGGGTGTCGTGCATCGGCTGCGGAGCCGGTTCCCCAGCTCGGCCGTGATCGTTCAGCGCTTATGTACGTGATAATAGTCAATTATCACGTACATGAACGGCAGAGCAGGTTTCACCATCACCGCATGACCACGGCGCCAGGTTCCTCTTCCGGCCGGCCGATCGGGCATGCCTACCGAACACAAACTTCGGCGCGCCGGACCTCGGTGACGATGACCAGCGCCGCGGGCCCCGCGAGCGCGGCTGCGGATCCGGCCCGGGCACCTGATCGCCGACAAGCTAATCCACCCGCATCATCCGCGACTACTGCGGCAGCGGCGCGACCGGCGACTTCGGCTTCGCTGCGCCCACGACCGTGGCCGGGATGCGCAGGCTTCATACAAAGGTGACGATCGCCAGAGGTCAGTCATGCGGAGGGCGGTGGCCTCCCCCGTGTGGGTCCGGACCGTTGTGGTCTTCGGTGGGGTGTGGCCCTCGGCGCATCGTGTGGCGAGTCAGGTTTCTGACGGACTGCAGGGTGGTGAAGTTGTCTGAGCAGGTGCTGGTACTCGGCCTCTTGGGTTGGGGTGCGCTGCTCGGCCGCAATGACGGTCTGGTCGTCGCAGATATCGGCTACAACGTCGGGAGCGAGGTCGGCCAGACCGCGAGGTACTGGGAGCTTCGGCCAATCAGGTAGACCGCCGACGAGCTGAGTGGAATCGACATTGGCTGGTCGAAGGATGTCTGTCTCGGTAATGAGTTGGATCCGTGGTGGTGGGATCAGCCAGGAGGGCGCACGGCGTCGCTGCTTCCGCTGGTGAGCGACTTTGGGAATGCCCTGGTGTTGAGCCATGGCTCGCTCGGAGGCGTCGGTGACGATGCCCAAGTAGGCGTGCCAGTTTTTGCGGTCTTCCCGATGGCCTGCCAGTTGGGCCTCGGCGTCGTGGGCGGCCCCTGTCACGATGGCAATGACGTCGAGGTCGGCCGAGCCGCGTCGCCATCCACCCGTGTTTACGCGTTCGGCCAGGCCGTGACTGGCCAGGATCAACAGGGCCTTATGGGTGGTCGAGCGAGGCAGGAGCGCCGCGGCGGCGAGTTCATGCGGCGGCAAGGTCAGGGTGCTCAGTGTTTCGTAGACGATCGCCGCAGGGTGGCCGAGCACCCGAAAAACAGGGTGAATCGCCTCGATTCGCCCGCTCCGCCATCGCCTCCACGCGGCCTCGACAGCGACAGCGTCCGGTATGACGAGGTGGTAGACGTCGGCTCTCACTCCTTGGGCATCAGCGACTTTATCGATCAGAGCATAGGGTCCAGTACGCAACACTCGTAGAGCCCGACAGACGGTGGTGTGATCGACGCCGGCCGCGTAGGCAAGCTGCCGCGTTCCGAACTCTAGAGTGGTCGACCCGCTCATCTGCGCGGCCGCACCGATGGCCCTAAGGATGGCTCGGTAGGACAAGGCCCTGCGTCCCCATTCCAGCTCAAGCAACCGTTCCACAATCAGTAGAGCGTTCTGCCAACTCCTGATCTGCTGGTATTCCTGCGGTTCCCAGGGGGATTGAGTAGTGACCTCCAATCCCCACAACCCATTGTTTTTTACAACGTAAAGGTAGTCGGTTGTAGGTTCTTTCTCCCGCCCCCGACCCTGTCCGGGGGGCGTGAGGTAGTTCTCACTAGTGTTGCATCTGTGCACAGAGCTGCTCATCAGCCGGAGTGGCTGGCTTTTTGCAGGTGAGGCGTCCGAGCCTGGCGCGGTGAACATGACCGCCTTCTCCCACTCCGCGTCTAGGAGGGCCGTGTCGCGCCACCAGTCGGCGATCGCAGCCCAAGGCATGGTCGGCTGGAGTAGCTCTTGGACTTGGTGCAGCCGCCATCCGCGTGCCGCAGCGCTGGTAAGAATGGCTTGGCGGGCTTCGGAGGAGCTGGTGTACAGGCCGGCGTACTTGCCAGTGCACGCGATCTCGGCATAGATGCGAGGCAGGGGCGTGCGGCCCCCGTGACGGGGCCAGTATGGGCGGGCATGGGTGTCCAGCGGGGCCTCAGGTGCTTGTGCGTGACGTGCCTCGTATATGGGACCGCCTGTGTGAGTAGCTAGCTCGGCGGCGAGCTCGACGTGGAGTGCCTCCCACACGTTCGCGCCGCAAGGCCGGGCGCAGATCGCTTCAGCATCTTGGACGCTGCAGGTGAGGCTCATGTAGCCAGTCATCCGCCCGCCGATGCTTTTGTGGGGGGAGCCCGGGCCGCGGATCTGCCCGTCGGTGTGCTCCATCGGCGAGGTATCGACCACGGGGAATCGCCGAGCCAGTGCCTTGGTCAGGAGCCGAACCTCGATGAACGGCCGCGGGGTCGCCCAGAACACGTAGACGTGCCGGCCTCCACTCGGGCTGGTCACGATCAGGGACCGACCCCCGCACTCGGCGATCAGCGCGGCCGCGCTGTCCGCCACCGCGCGGATCGCCCTGGGCCGATCGGCGGCGTCTTCCGGAGGGACCCGGGATGTGTCCAGGTCCAGCACCATGATCGTCGTGGTGCCGGTCTCCCTATCGCCCGTCGGCACGGTCGTTGGCCGAGTGGGCAACTCTGACCGGAGTGCGACCTCGTAGCGGCACCCGGCGCGGGACTGGCGGGGGAACGATCGGCCACCGTCTCGGCTCCCGCGCATAACCGGACGCTGGGCGATGTAGGGCACGGTGATACGGGCCCACGCCTCGGCTGCGGCGGCATGAGAGGCGGCACCTTCGACAGTTCGCGGTGAAGGCGCTTCGCAAGGTGTTTGGCCTGCGGAGACAAATGGTTCAGGGACGGCCGTGCCGCTCCCGGTTTCAGGGCGTACTAGGCCGCCCCGACGACTACGTGCTATCGTCAGGCTCCAAGCGTGTTGTGGCGCAGGCGAGCGCCACCTTCGTATCTCGCTTCACTCATCCAGAGGATTGGCCGTCATCCGGGCGAGAGGCGCGAGACACGATTTCAATTGGCAGAGAGGGCGCCCCTACGGGGGCGCCTTTTCATGTCAGGGGAGGTTCAGGGGCGCCTCCCCGCAGTGAGAACCGGGCAGGCTGCTGGGCCTTGAGCGCCCAGCGGCAGGTAGGTGAAGCAGCGTGGAGAGCAGCCCGGAGCGCGCCGGCTCTGAGTGAGGGCGTGCGGCCTCTACGGGCGTGTCTGCTGCTGCTCGGTCCGGCAAAGCGGGTACCCTCAAAGCAGCCTCCTCGGTTGAGTGCGACAAAAACCGATGGGGCACCGGGACCGGAGAGAGCTGCCTGCCAAGAAAGCTCCTCGGTCCCACGCGGCGGCGGCGCGTCGCTGGCCATCGGGCTTCCAGTCCGATGACCGGCGCCCCGCCGTCGCTTCTTTTATGGCCTCTTACGTCCCGTCTGGCGG
>NZ_JBEZJI010000133.1:0-5782 GCF_040649435.1 Actinomadura sp. NPDC048955 | reverse complement strand
CGACTGACGGCAGGTGCAGGTGGTCCGGCACGAGCGGGTCGGGGGTGCGCAGCAGCGTGCCGGGCCCGGCCAGCGCCCCGATTACCGGCACCCGGGGGCAACCTGAAGGTCTGGCCTTGGCGGTGGCGACGGTGGAAGGACAGCGGGTTCGATCGAGCCGAAGCCGCTCAGTTCCAGACGATCGGATATGTCCTAGGTCGACGAATGAACCCAGCATCCCAGCGCCACTCCAGTTCGTGGTTCGGCACCGCCGGTCGCAAGGTGGGCAGCCGCCGGGTGAGGAGCTCGAAGGCGACCTGGAGTTCCAGACGGCCCAGTGGCGCGCCGACGCAGATGTGAGGGCCGTTGCCGAATGTCAGATGCGGATTGGGGGTACGGGCCAGATCGATTCTCGCCGGGTCTGGGAAGGCCGCCGGGTCGTAGGCTGCCGCGTCAGGCGACGGGATGACGAGGTCGCCTGTTCGGATCTGCACTCCTCCGAGTTCGGTGTCGCAGGTTGCGCGCCGGGGCTGGGTCGTGCCGAGGACCCCGTTGGGGACTACGCGCAACATCTCCTCTACAGCGGTTGGAATGAGTGCAGGTTCGGCGACCAGTTGAGAGTACAGCGATTCACCGTCAGAGCCCTCGGTTGTCAGCAGACGGTGCGTGGCGCATATAAGGGCGCCTGCAGTGCTCTCCCATCCACCGGTGACGACGCTTGCGGCCAGCAGTCCTGCTGAGGCTTCATCGACGCCGGCAGCCTGGGCATTGAGGGCCACGACTGATACCAGGTCTTCACCTGGATCTTGCATGCGCTCCCGCATGAGCGCGACCATGTATCCCACCATGGCTTTAGTGGCTGCGGGGGCCGTGCGGTGAGCGTCGGGGTCGACAGAGATGATGTCTTCGTTCCACGCCCTGAAGCGCCCGTAGTCGGCTTCTGGGATGCCGAACTGGTGCCCAATGACGCTGAGGGTCAGGGGCAGGGCGAAGTCCTCGGCAAGATCTGCTGGCTCTCCCTTGGCGAGCATCGTCTTGAGCCGGTCCGCGGCCAGGTTCTCGATCTGTGGTCGAAGCTTCCGCACCTTAGACGGGGTGAACGCCGCCTTGACTAGGCCACGAATACGCCGGTGCTCCTCACCGTCCAGGGTAATGATGATCGGAGCGGCCTTGATGAACGGTGAGATGCCGTCGGCGGATCCCCGCTCGAATGTGCCGGCGTCCCGGTAGACGCGCAAGGCTTCTTCATAGCCGGTGACCAGCCATGCCTCGGCATCCGCCTGGCCGGGTGGTAGCGCAACGCGAGACACCGGCCCTTGCGCCTGAAGCTGCATGTGCGTCGCGGAGAGACTGAGCGGCTCGGCCGGCGGGTCGAAGGGAAAATGCGGGCATGCGGTTACCGACTGGGGGGTGAGGGACACCTCGTCGTCCTTTCGGGACCGAGACCGATCCTTGCCCTGCTACGTAAAAAGATCAGCAGAAACCGCATCATATGTCAATAATTCACGCAAAGCACCCATGAGTCTCACGTGGCGGTCAACGTTTGATCGCCACGACGCTGTTCTGCCGCCACGGGCCTCGCCTGCCCGCGGGCCCCGGCTCCGGCCAGAACCTGAACGAATCACTCGGGCTGGGCGGCAGCACCTCCCACCCCTCCGGGACCAGCTCAACCATCTGCTGTCCAGTCCGATACTCCACTACGTCCGGCGTCGGGTAAGCGCCAAAGATCTCCCTGACATACTCCCTCACCCCTGGGTCGAGCCCCTCGGGTGTAGGCCCCGTCACACTAAACAAAGACCCCCGGGTCAGTTGGTCGCACAGGAGGCCATAGGCCGCCCGAAGATCATGGACGCCACTCGTGGAGTTCAGCTCATGCCGGTCGATGATGATGACCGGCTCTCTCTCCTCCAGCGGCTTGTCCAACTGAAGCAGCGCCGCCACAGCTGGATTCTGCAGGATGCGCGCCGGGGCCAGGACGCTGCCATGGACGAACTCAGCGTTCTCCACGTCTCGAAGCTGGACGGCCGAGTGCTGAGCGAGCGCCGGATCACGGTTGGCATACACGACGCAGGCGTCGGGACGGGCAAGGTGGGCGGTCTTGTGCGCGCTGTACCAGGCGGGCGGAAGCGCGCCCAGCTCCAGAATGCGGACGATGTCGTACTTGAGGATGGCCGCCCGGACCAGGCGGTTGCCGAAATCCCGATTCTCTTCTTCCAACTGCGTCCACCCCCGCATCGACTTGACGACACTGCAGGAGGCACGGTCCAGCGCAGTGGTATAGGTCTCGGCGGGACGATCATCCAGGATGGCGACACACATCCGCGCGACCGATAGGCCACTGGTGTCGGCACCCGAATCGATCACCGCGCGGTCGGCGGGCGGGAGGTCGGGCGGAGTGACCTCCAACAACGCGGCATCGTTAACGTTGATCTGCTGGGCCAGACGCTGCAGAGCGCGGCCAGGTTCCCCCCGGATCTCACGTTGAAGACGCTCGCGGTACTCGGTGTAGAGCGAAAGCGCATCAGGTCCCCGATGGCTCCTATACAGGGCGGTCATGAGCAGACCCCGTAGGTGCTCCCGGCGCCACCAGCGGGCGACCAGGGGTGGCAGGGACGTGCTGGCGCGTGCATGCAGGCCGAGCTGCAATTGCACTTCGGCCTGCTGCTCGACAGCGCTCAAACGTTCGGCATGCAGGTTGCTGATTAGCGCCTTCATCTCGGAGGTGGCAGGTAGACCGCGCAGCCCACTGTCAGGCCAACGGTGCAGCGTCCGCTCCCACAGCAGCACCGCAGCATGCGGATCGCTGGCCGAGCGCTGGGCACAAGTCTCCACAAGCTCGCGCCAGCTCCACAGGTCGACGCGGTCTCCCGGCTGCGGAGTGAACTGATAGGTGTCGGTGGCGCGATCTCCACCGATCCGCTCAGAACCTAGGGCGCCACGGAGCTTGTACATCGCCTGGTGGAGCAGGCGCTTGTCTGCACCGTCCCCCCACACCAAGTTCATCAGCCGATCGGCCGGCACTGGACCCGCATCCCCCTCGACGACGAGCGCCAGGAGCACGGCACTGACCAACGGCTGGAGACTGCGGGCCCCTGAACCCTCCTGAACGTGAATGCCGTTGAGCACCGTGACTTGCACGCCATCTCCCCCCTCGGTGTCGCCAGGAGATCGACCGTAGCCGGTGAGTGGAGGCGCGCCCAGCCCCTTTCGGTCCTATTTTTCTGCGAGACAGACCGATTGTTATCAGACCCTTATGGCCGGATCCGGCCAACTTCTTGCACCCCCAACAAGGCGTCTACATGCAGAAACGCAGAGGTGCGCGCGCCGATGCACGTGCAGTGATCAGCTGGAGATCCACCGGTGAGCGACTGGTGAGCGACTGGTGAGCGAGCAGAGAGAGACCCCCTGTGGACCGGGCTACCGTTGTCGTGTCCTCACGCGACGTAGCGGGAGAGAACCATCGGGCCGATCCTCTGCTGCACCCCGTTCTCGTTGCCACCGTGAGAGCTAGCCGATGGAACCGGAGCCAGAACTTTCCGGAGAGACGAAAGGACCGACAGCGGGTGAACGCAAAGCCGGGCCGTGGGCGGGCGACTGGCGGAAAGCGCCGGCGGCCAGATGCCTAGCAAGCACAGATGCCGCCGCGCCTCCACTGTGACAACCGGCTCTTGCAACAAGCCCACCCTGCTTGAGCGGTGGACGGCTCTCCAGCATCCCCGCACGCGTCCCAACCAGAGACCACCTCCTCAGCCACACCTCTGAAAGCGCCATACGAGATCCGCCATCAACCACCCGGACCGGATCAGGGAGCTCCCGAGAGGCCGAACATGCAGATCAAGATCCTTGGGGATCTCACGGTCATAGATGACCACGGACACCTCGTCCCCTTCGCAGGACGACGTCGCCGGCAGCGCAGCCGAGAACTGTTCTCCACACTTTCCCTCTACCGAGTGTCCTTGTCCGCCGCGCAAATCAAGCGCCTGCTCTGGGACACCGAGCAGGACAAGACCTCAGCTCTCACCACGCTGATCAACACCACCCGCAGAGAGATCCCCAAAGGCTGGTTGATCACCGACCGCAACGAGGGCAAGCCCGACACCTACCGTCTGCGGAACGACGTCGCAGACATCGTCGACGCCCACAGCTTCAGAACCGCCCTCAAGCTCGCCCAGCGTGCGCACGCCAAAGGCGATCTCCCCACCGCGATCCGGCTGTACCGCGAAGGCCTCAACCTGTGGCGCACCGGCGAACGATCCGACCTGCTTCCCGACCTGCCCGACACCTTCGCCATGCGGGAGAACCGCGAGCACCTCCTCAGAGACCTGCGGTGTGCCAGTGACAGCTTCGTGGACGCGCGCATGGACGCTGGCGACCGCTCGATCGGGCTCGCCGATGACATCCAGGACCTCATGCTCGCCCATCAGCCCATCAACAGCTACCTGCTCCAGCGGCGGATGCAGGTCCTTTATCATGCCGGGCGAAAAGCGGAAGCCCTAGCCGCATACTGGGACGCCAAGCGCTTCTTCGCAGCCCACTTCGGGACCACCCCCGGGCCCCACCTGGCGCGCCTCCGCGACCAGATCGCCGACGACGATCCTTCCCTGGCCCTGCCTACCCCGCGGCCATCGAGCACGACTTTGCGAACTGTCGGTCCCACGGTCCGCGGCATCCGCGATGCGGCTCTGGGCGGCAAGGACGGCACCCAAGTTGACCGGGAACTCCTCAACACTCTCAACCACGAATCGGCCAACGAGTTCGGGCGCGCCCTCATCGAGAGCCGCCAAGCGCTCACCCGAATGGTCAAACGACTCTGCGGAGCAGGCATCTACCAGTTCCTGGTCCTCGGCCCAGGGCTACCAGCTCCTGCTCCGCACCAGCAGGTACATGAGATCGCGCAGACCACCACACCCGGCGCCCGAGTCCTGTACATCGACGCCGACCCGGTCGTCGCCGCCCATGCCCGGGCGCTCTTGACCGACGGTGGCCGCATCATCTTCCGCCAAGCCCGCCTCACCGAGACCGACCAGGTCCTCTATGAGGCGGGGAAACACTTCGATCTCCGTCACCCTGTCGCAGTCGTGGCCGCCGACAGCCTGACCTATATCGGATGCCGTGATGCTGACCTGGGCACCAACGAGGTTGCTGAGCTACTCGACGCCTACATGAGCGCCCTGCCCGATGGCAGTGCACTGGCTCTCATCAATCTGACCGGCGACGGGCTCGACAACCGCGTCCGCTCCCACCTGGACGCCACAGCCCCCCATGCCGAACTGCCTTGTTACCTGCGGTCGGCGGAACAGATCCAGCAACTGTACGGGCGCCTCACCATGCTCGCACCCGGACTGGTCACATGCTCCCAGTGGCGCTCCCGTCGGTCCGCTCCCGCCGACAATGTGCGCATCCTGGCCGGCCTGGCCGTCAAGGGCGCGCTTCGGCCGCCCCTTAGCCAGCCGCACGAGCCAGACGCCCGCACGCTGCGGCCAGCAGCATCAGTCGGCCTACGGTGCCAGGAAACGGTGATCTCGGCGGACAGTTCCCTTGACATCACGTTCAGTAGGGTCGCCTCATGATCCACCACACCAGACGTAGGCGCACCCCACCAGCTGCCGCGCCACGCAGGTCATCCACACCCTGTGGATCTGTTCGGCGCGCCTCATCCCATGCGCATCCTGGGTCCGCTACGGTCACCGTAGGCCGCTGCGCTCCGTCCGCCAGACGGGAAGTAAGAGGCCATAAAAGAAGCGACGGCGGGGCGCCGGTCATCGGACTGGAAGCCCGATGGCCAGCGACGCGCCGCCGCCGC
>NZ_JBEZJI010000132.1:0-6133 GCF_040649435.1 Actinomadura sp. NPDC048955 | reverse complement strand
GCGCGGGCGGCCGAACGCTATGAGGTGTCCTGGCCGACCGCCAAACGCTGGGCCGACAGGTACCGCCGCCAGGGCGCCGCCGGCATGGTCGACCGGTCTTCGCGGCCGCATCACAGCCCGTTGCGCCCCCGCAGCCGACGGTCCGCAAGATCGTGCACCTGCGGTGGAAGCAGCGGCTAGGCCCGGTGCAGATGGGGCTTCCTCCCGAAATGTGGACACCGATTTCAGGCGGCAGCGGTGAGGCTACCGCTGGTTTCTCGTAGTTGATCGGTGAGAGTTGGCCGAGACGGGAGTGTCTGCGGCGGGTGTTGTAGCGGGTGGCCCAGCGGAAGACGTCCTGGCGTGCGGTTTGGGGGGTGGGCCCGTGGCGGGCGCCTTGCAGGGTTTCGTGTTTGAGGGTGGCGTTGAACGATTCGGCGGCGGCGTTGTCGGCGCTGGTGCCGACCGCGCCCCGCGATCGGGTCAGCCCGAGCCGGCGGCAGGCCTGCGCGAAGCCCTGCGAGCAGTATTGGGCACCGTTGTCGCCGTGGAAGATCGCTCCGGCCAGGGTGCCGCCCCGGGGGGCCGCCGCTGCTTGCAGGGCGTCGACCACGAGTTCGGTGCGCATGTGGTCGGTGATCGACCAGCCCACCAGCCGTCGTGAGCCCAGGTCCAGATTGACCAACGTCCCCGGGCAGTACACCTAGGGCGCACCGTCTTCTTGCGGGCCGACCCCGGCGGCTTGACTGCACGTCACCATCGAAGAGGTCAACCGCCTGCTGGAAAGAGCACTCTTGTCATGAATACGCCAACTACCTGATCTGCGAGCTGGCCGCACCGCTCGGTAGCGGGCCACGCCATCGGAGTGATGGCGAAACCCGGACCTCGCGGACCATCTGGGGCCCCGCGCCTACCCTGCGGCGGGCTGCACGCCTCGATGTCCTGGCGGTCGCGGCCATGGTTGACCCCGCAGGCGCTGCTGTGGCTGGGTGGGGGCTGGCGCTCCATGCGCACCACCGACGTTGCCGCTGCACAGGCGGTCCAGGCCCCACGCTTGAGGCGCCTAGTCAGAAATCCTGTGTAAGCAAAATGCCTTCAAGTGGAGCAGGGATCGGCAGGTCCTCCCCCAAAGCGACTGAGACGACGTGGGCGTAGTCGTCCCCGCGTGGCTCGGAAAAGATCGTGGCCTTGCCGTCCAACCTGTCAATCAGCAGGTATAGCGGGATATCTGCGGCGGCGTAGCCGCGCCGTTTGGGTCCGCGATCACGTTCGGCACCCTTGCGGTCCCGTCGGCTGCCGGACGTCACCTCCAGGACCATCGCAACCCCCTCGGGCTTACTATGCCACTCGCGTCCCGCAAACGCGCCCTTAGGAGCGGCGATCCCGTCGGGCACATACTCCCCCTCTGGGCTGATCAGAGTCAGGTTGCGGTGCAACCGCAAGCCGTGGACGTCACGAACCCAGTCGTCGACCGCCACGATGATGGTCTCGTGCTGTCCATCGGGGGTCGGGGACACGATGATCTCTCCATCCACCAGCTCGGCACGGAAACCCGGCATCACGTTGAGCGCGGCGAGCGCTTCTCGCAGGTCGTCACGGACGAACGGCGGCTCTTCGGGCATCGCCGTCATCAGAACTCTCCTCGCGATCTCAACGGTGCTGGCGGCTACCCACAACCTAGCATCGGGGCCAGGCCCGAGCTTTCTGGCCCAGAGCTCTTAGAGGTCGTAACAGAATCAGTGGGCGAGGCGTCGCCAGCAGATGATGGCTGCGGCGAGGGTCATGAGTGCTTCATGGATGTCGTCGCGGATCTCCCAGCGGATGCGTAAGCGGCGGAACCCGTGCAGCAGGCCGATGGTGCGCTCGACGACGTAGCGGTGGACACCCAGCCCCCACCCCGTGCGGGCTACCGCGGCGGGCGATGACTGGTTTGATGCCTTTGGCCCAGACGAGGCGCCGGTATTTGTCGTGGTCGTAGCCGCGGTCGGCCAGCAGCCACTCAGGCCGGCGGCGAGGGCGTCCGACCCGGCCTCGGACGGACGGGACCTTGTCCAGCAGCGGCATCAACTGAGTGACGTCGCCCGCGGTTCCCGCCGGTCAACGACACCGCGAGCGGGGTGCCGCGCCCGTCAGTCAGCAGGTGGTGTTTGGAGCCCGGCCGGCCGCGATCGACCGGGCTCGGCCCGGTTCTGGGCCGCCCTTCAAAGCCCGCACGTGCGAGCTGTCGATCACCGCCCTGGACCAATCCAGCTGCCCGGCCGCATGCAGCTCCTCCAGCAGCAGGCCGGTGCAACCTGTCCCACACCCCGGCCTGATGCCACTCGGCAAGCCGCCGCCAGCACGTCATCCCCGACCCGAACCCCAGCTCCTGCGGCAGGAACTCCCACCGGATCCCGTTGCAACACGAACAAGATCCCGCACAGCACCTTGCGGTCGTCCAACCGCCCACGCCCAGCATGGCGCTTACGGCGCTCCACCCTCGGCAGCAGCGACTCAACCCGCTCCCACAAGCTGTCACACGCGACCCACGGGGGTTACTCGCCCTTACACACCCGCCCACACCACACCCAACCATCACCACATGTCGCACAACACGCACATATTGTTATGACCTCTTAGGCCATGGCCTGCGGCGAAGCTGCGGTGGCGTTACATGGCCCTCCGTGAGGCATGTCGACCTGTCCGTCCGATTGAGCTGCTGGATAGAAGCGGTCAGGGGACGCGAAGGCCCAACGCGTGTCCTATGTGCGCCGAACACGGCCTCAGAGGAACGCAAGTTCTGTGCAGCAGATCGCCGTGTCCGGTGGATCATGTGGTGATCTAGAGCAAAGCGGTGACCAGGACGATTCCTGCGCGGTGTTTGCGGGCGAGTTTATCGGCGCGGGTGGCGATGCCGCGCCATTGCTTGAGGCGTCCGACGATGCAGCGTTCGACCACATTGCGGCGCCGGTAGATGCCCAGGTCGAACAGTGGCGGGCGTCCGCCGCGCTGGCCGCGGCGTGCGCGTCCGGCCTGCTGGTCGGTGTGTTCAGGGATGGTCCCGGCGATCCTGCGGCACTGCGGTGACCGGCGATCGGGCGGATCGAGGCCGAGATGTAGGCCTTGTCGGCGATCACCCGATCGGGCCGGCACCGAGGACGCCCCGGACCGGGCCGCGGCACGCCGACCGCCGCCAGGACCTGCGGGAAGGCGGTGCAGTCGTTGACATTGCCGGGCGTGAGCACGATCGACAGCGGCAGGCCGCGTCCATCGACCGCCAGATGGACCTTGGTGGTCAGCCCGCCCCGTGACCGCCCGAGGGCCTGGGCCGCCGGTGATGCCGGGTTCGTCCCGTCCGGTTCCCCTTTTTGCGGGCTCCGGCGGCGTGCTGGTGAGCGCGCACGATGGTGGAATCGACGCTGATAGTCCAGTCGATGCGGTCAACCGAGTCGTCGTGGACCTCTCAAGCTCGCATCGAAGGTGCCGTCGGCACCCACCGCCGATACCGTAGAGCACGTCATAGATGAACAGGTTCAGGTAAGCTATACAAACCCTTGTGTGGCCAGAGGAATAGTTTGGATTCGCCCCCCTGGGAAAGCTTGCCTTAAGCGTTCGTCTTCCACTCGATGATCTGAAGATAATTGCCGTCAGGATCGGCGAATGTGCCGAACTTCCCCTTCGCGCGATCCTCGATCGAGATCCATTCAACGCCAGCGGCGTTTAGCTGGGCCTCTATAGCGTCGAAGTCATCGATGTGAAAGTTGATGATCGCGCGACCGGGTTCGCTGTTCTTGGAGTTGACATCGTCGCGCTCATCGATGACCAGCAGGAAGTCGCCAAGGTCTATCGCACCCTCGCCGGTGAACTCCGGCGCCAGCGCTTTTATGTACCAGGCCCGCAGTTCGGCGGGCCTGGTCGTACCGAGCAACATGCTGCCAGGCTTTAGCGTGGCCACTTCGAGCCTCCTCATGCATTACATGTCGCGCGGCAATGTTTGCCATCACGACACTTTCCGGATTGATTGGACCGAATTCCGCGCCATGCGGTGCGTTGCATGGCTGCTAGTTGACGACTGGTCTCTCGATGGCCTGCGAGGTTACGCCCATCGCAACTCCGTTCGCCAGGCCACAAGTATAGTGTAGTGCGCCAGAAATCTCCCTTGCCCAGCTCATGCACATCGACTCTTTGTCTGGGAAGAGGTATTGCTGGTTTCCTATTGTTCGGTGTTTGCGGACTTGACCTCAACGAGAATTACGTTCACTTCACCCGACAGCAACTCCCAGGCGTGATCGAAAGCGTCGTTCTGCCAGACGACCGCACCGGGGTTCAGATCCACGATCTGAGTCGTCTCATCTGCCCATGTCACTTTCTGCCGCCCGGAGCCAAGGTTGACCACGAGCATCGGCTGATGTGAATGCATCGCACTCTTCCAGCCGTGAGATGCGCGTGCATGGACCACCCGAACATGCTCGTTCTCGAGCAGGACCTGATGCGCATCAGGATCCACGATCGTCGCGTGCTCAGGGTTCTGCTCCGGGGTCGGGGTTTGCTTCGTGGTCGAGGTGCTCATCAAACGCTCCTGCCTGTCGGGTACTCGTAGCGCGACGTCGGGGCCGGCGCCGCCGCCGTCCGGCGAATCGAAGCAGTCCTTGCTGCCAACTGGGTCCGCACATGGGTCATCGCCCACACCTGAACCTCCTGGTCGCGCTGGATCGCAGGCCAACTCTAACCAGACTCGGTTGTTAAAAGCAACTGCTCGTGCGGGCGAATCTGAACCTAGACTAGACTCGGGGTTCACGAAGGAGGAGTTGTCATGCCAACCAGGCGCAGCTACAGGGACTCGTGCGCGATGGCCCGGGCTCTCGACGTCGTGGGGGAGCGATGGGCGTTGCTGGTCATCCGAGAGCTGCTCTTGGCACCTCAGCGCTTCTCCGAGCTGCGGCACGCTCTCCCCAACGCCGCTTCGAACTTGCTTGCCGATCGACTTCGGGAACTTGAACATCACGGAGTGATCCATCGCCGCCGACTTGCGTGGACGGCAGGTCCGCACGTCTATGAGCTGACAGAGTGGGGCCGGAAGCTTGAACCAATAGTCTTGGCCTTGAGCAAGTGGGGGCTCGATGCTCCCCTCCCGCCTGAGCCTTCCTCGCTCAGCGCAACATCAGCACTGATCTTCCTGCGACTTAGCGTCCATCCCGACCCAGCGGTACCGGAAATCGTTTGCCGCCTCGACCTCGACGGCTCGATTTGGACAGTCAGCAAGGATTCTGTCAAGGTTCAGGTGCAGGGCGGTGAACCTGCCAGAGCCGATATCTCAATTCGTACGGATCCTAAGACGCTCGGCAGCCTGCTAGCCGATCCGGCCTCACTCGACTCAGCGCTCGCCGAGAAGAGGCTGAACCTGATAGGCAATCCTTTGACTCTCAAACAGCTGCTATATGGCCCCGGCCTGCACGCGTTGTAGCTCCTGCCGACAGCTCCACTGGGGCAGACGCGCCCCGCTTACCGGGCTGTGACCGCCCGAGTAAGAGTCAGCGTAGCCGAGGAGTCAGCGTGGGGCGTGGCGGTGATCAGTGCGCTGGCCGCGTCTTCGCTGTAGTACCGCTATGCGGCGGATCGAGATCGATGAGTAGCGTCCGGGTCTCATCTCAGCGACGGCGCCCCACCGGGGTGAGTCGCGAGGTGCGTCTGCCGAGATCCAGCGGGGCCCGGCTCCTGCTGACATTGCCGCTCTCCTAGAGGACAGTTCGGCGTTGGTCCCGGCGGTGGCGATCGCCTCGGCGGCGCCCGGAAGTCGCACGGCGACCGCCTCCGCGTGACCGCGGACCGCCCCCGCCCTGTCCATCAGCAGCAGCACCAGGCCCTCCAGTGCGCCCAGCACCCGACGTGATCGAGGCCGACGCCGACATGGCTGAGCAGATCACCGACAGCGTCGCCGAGGCGGCCGCGACTGTGGAGGGGCCGGCCGTCCACGCAGTACCGGGACGCGGATTTGACGGTTTGTGTATCGGGCGGGTCATCGGTGTGGTCTCGCTCGCTCCTGCCTGCTGTGCTGCCTGCGTGGATTCGGGCCGAGTCGGTCCAGGTCGCGGCGGCCCGTCAGGAACGTCGACGGCTCCCGGCGTGCGGCCTTGCTGGGCCGGTCCCGGGGGCCGTCAACGTCGGCCAGCTCGTG
>NZ_JBEZJI010000131.1:0-6213 GCF_040649435.1 Actinomadura sp. NPDC048955 | reverse complement strand
AACTAGAGTGACAAGGCTTTTGAAATGTTAAAAGGGACATTTTGTAACAGTAAAAGGGACATTTTGTAACAGTAAAAGGGACATTTTGTAACAGTAAAAGGGACATTTTGTAACAGTAAAAGGGACATTTTTAAAATTATGTCACTTATATGCTTTATCCTCTATATAATAGGTGTTATAATTCGTTTGATCATTATTATAGAGGGACGTTTTTAAAATTATGTCACTTATATATTTAGAGAGGAGTTTTTTATGTCTGGTGAAACAGTAGTATATAGAAATGAGATGAACTTAGTACCATTAAGACGTTTTACAAGTACTGAAGTAGATTTATTCTTTACATTATGCAATAAACTTAAAGAACAGGATACAAGAAAAGTAATTATTCCTTTTGAAGAATTAAAATATTTAAGTAACTACTATACGCGTTCTCAAGAACGCTTTATTAATGATTTAGAGCACGTATACGATAAAATGTTGAATCTAACATATGTGGAACGTAATGGTAGGTCTTTTGAAAAATTTGTTTTATTTACTTCATACAAAGTAGATTTAGACGAAGAATGTTTATCTATTAGTGTTAATCCTGATTTAAAACATATTTTAAATTCTATAACAGCTGATTTTACGAAATTTGAATTAAAAGAAATGACCCATCTTAAATCTACTTACGCTAAAAATATGTTTAGATTGCTTAAACAATATAAACATACTGGTTATATTAAAATAAATATATCTGATTTTAAAAATCGTCTAGATATACCTAAAACTTATCAGATGAATGATATAACCAAACGTGTATTAAAGCCTATAATTAATGAACTTTCTTCAATTTTTAATAATCTTAATATCAATAAAATTAAAGCAAAAAAAGGACGTAAAATTGAGTGGTTAGAGTTTACGTTTGACGCTGAGAAACGTATTCACAACAAGCGACAACCTCAAATGACTAATGTAGGTAAACAAAGACAATATATCAGTCGTGAAAAAACGCCGAGATGGTTAGAAGAACGTACTTATGAAAAAAATTTAAAAAGTGAGTATGATCCACAATTAGAAAAAGAGCGAAAAGCATTCTTAAAACAACTTCAATTAGATTGGGAAGATTAAAATAAAAGATCTTTAGCAAGTGTGCTAAAGATCTTTTATTTTGTATTTTATTTTCCTGTTAATTCAGGTATTAACCAACTTAGAAAACCTCCAATAGGAAAAACAATCCACCAATATCTAGCCATAAAATCCCAGCCATTTTTTACAGGTTCATTTTTTCTATTTCTATTTTTCATTCCAATAGTCATAGGATATTTTTTATCTAATTTTTTTGAAATAAAAACATTTAAAAAATAATACATTATTGCTAAGCTCAAAAATAAAGCGAAAATCCAAATGATGCGGTAAATATTTTGTTCTAAACCTTCTAACTCACCTACAAAGATTCCAAATAGTCCTAAAAACACAAAAATAAAACTAAATGTTATTAATTTAATAGTAAAAAGTTCATTTTTACGATAATTAAACTGCTTTTGTTGTTCTTTAGATATTTCCATTATTTCCTCCTCCTTATCAGAAGACGAGATAGATTCGAATAGTTCATTGACTGTCACATCTAATGCGTTTGAGACACTTTTAAGTGTTTCACTACTAACTTCTTCTCCAGCCTCCATTCTTTGAATTGTTCTTACTGTTACATAAGCCTTTTCTGCTAAATTTTCTTGAGTTAACGATTTTTGTTTTCTAATTTCTGCAACTTTTGATTTGTTCATACTCATAAACTACTCCTCAACTAAAAAAATGAACACGAAAAATTGCCGACAGATGGGCGACAATGAAACGACAGTTACTTCAAAATTATATTCTTAAAAGAAAGTATATATCTAATTTTACAAAAAGCATAAGAAAGGATATACTGAAAGTAACAAATAGCAGATATATCATTGTATGTGAAAACCCCCAGCGTGCCGGCTGGGGGTTTCTTTTTACTTATGTTCTTGTTGTAATAGATAAAGAACATAACCAACAATAATTGGAAAAATGAGCTTATCTAGTACAAATAGCAAGATTATCATTGTATGTGACACCTCCTTTCTGCACAGGAAGTGCTTTTCCAGTATAACAGAAACCTATAATTTAAAACGGTGTGTTATCACGTGAAATTGTGAATAAAGATACAAAGTGATCGTAAATGAAAAAGTATGAAAACGCGTCGTTAAAGGGATGTATAAAAGTTGTATAAAGAGGAATGATGACAAATAGGGACAAACGCTGAAATGACGACATTTGTCCCTTTATTGTAAGTTGACATAATTAACTATTATAGGTAGTACTTTTGTATAGTCTATTCATTGACTGAATTATATCAATAATTTTATTAACATTAAATTATTAGAATATTGTCTGTATTTATAATATATTATAAATACAAAAGTTAGCTAATGAAAAAGGTCTATCATTAAGTGCTTATATAAGACTTTTATTATCTGAACAGGTAAAAAACGTATAAAAAAATACTAGTCTGCCAACTAGTCCAAATGATAATAATTAAATATGATGATTTAACAAAAGTAAAGTTATGTTTTAGTTTATAGCTTAATACTTAATTCATGTTAGGTTATAGCATGAATTGATACGGATATACAAGTATATACTTTTGTTTATTAACCATTTGGAAATTAGTTAAAGGTTAGTCATATCGGAAAGGAAATGACTATTATGCCAAAAGTAACATTTTTTAGAAATGACAGATTAAGACGACCAGAGCCAATTACATCACTAGCAAATATTAAAACGTTGAAAGAAATTGAATTTAGTAAAGACAATTTCCAAGATATACCTAAAGAAATTTATATTACTAACATAACTGATCCGCAGTCAGTAACATTTAGAAAGTCAAGACCAAAAGATAATGGCGGTGAATATAAATATACACAAGCGTCATTTAAAGCATTAAGCTATGACAAACTTGAAGATTTAAGAGAACTTCAGAAAAAGCAACCAGAATCAGAAATTGTTGAAGTGTTGAAAAGAGAATTACGTGAATTTCCACTTCGAATTAATAATGATAATGCTGGAGTAGCGTCATTTAATGAAGTTATTGAAACATCACGCAAGAAAGCATTAGATTTACAAAAATCTAAAAAATTGAAAAACCCAGTATTATTATTAAAAGGTTGTGACTTTGCTTTCTTACCAAAATTTGAAATGATGGGCAACGACGGACAATATAAAGGCGTACAGATGATTTTGAGAAGTATACAGGGCGTAGACATTATTGAAGAACCAGTTGTTAGTGAGAAAAAAGAAGCAGAAGAAGAAGTTTCTGTTACGGACTTGTTTAGCTAATGTCTAAATTACAATCTACGCAAAATATAAGCGTTGACTGGTTTCGTGTCGTAATTCCATATACTTATGATTTAATGCCTAATAAATATCACAAGTCACGTAGTGGTAAAAAGATACAGGCAGTTAAACCAGTTATGATGAAAGCATTACATGAAGTTAATCATATATTAAGTTATGTCTTTCATTTACCTAAGGTTCAAGATAAATTTGAAGATGATTAAGTAACTGGTAAATGGGAAGAAATACCAGGTTCTGTTGCAAAGTAAAAAATATAGCTAACCACTAATATATCATGTCAGTGTTCGCTTAACTTGCTAACATGATGCTAATTTCGTGGCATGGGGAAAATCCGTAGATCTGAAGAGACCTGCGGTTCTTTTTATATAGAGCGTAAATACATTCAATACCTTTTAAAGTGTAATTAGAAACAGTAAAAGAGACTAGCCAAATCGCTAGTCTCTTTTACTGTTTCTAATTTGATTAAGCAATAACCGATCATTTTTATAACTCCCAAAATTAATATATCCTGTACTATCGATATGCGTTAACATACGTTTGAATGTGTCTACTTGAGGTTGATAATGTTTGACTGTTTGCTCTAATTCTTTTATATGATGTGATTGAGCTTGTATAAGCTCCTCATATTCATTGATTTTGCTTTCTAATTCACTAACCTTTGAATCCTCTTCATAATCTTCTAATGTCGTTTGTTCTTAACGTGTCTTATGTCCAATAAGTAAAATATTATCAGCAAATTTTTCATACATATAATGCCTCTAATGCCTCCTTTCTATTAGTACAATTTAATCATACCCATATAATATTTCGGTATTAAACGAAATATTATATGGGTATGATTAAATTAGTTGAATGAGGAGGTATGATAGATGAATTCGTCTAAGTATTTCGATCATTTAGTTGTCTTTACAGCAGGAATAGGTATGTTCTTATCAACTCTAGATAGTGGTATTATCAATGTGGCGTTACCCACTTTATCTAAATCTTTTAATGTTGATGCTTCTTTTATTTCTTGGAGTATTACGTTATATACTTTGTTACTTACAGGGACCATTATTATATTTGGAAGACTGAGTGATAAGTACAATCGTCTAAATATCTATAGTATTGGACTAACAGTGTTTTTGATATCTTCTATTTTATGTGGATTTTCAAATAACGTGGTAGAATTAATTACTTTTCGTGGTTTACAAGGCATAGGTGCAGCTATGTTACAAGGCACTGCTACAGCTATTATTACTACAACCATTCCTGAGCATAGACAGGGACCAGCATTAGGAACTTTGAGCATTTTATTAGGAATAGGTCCCGTGTTAGGTCCTAGTATTGGAGGCCTTTTAATATCTATAGGAAATTGGAGATGGATATTTTGGATTAATATTCCATTCATATTTATAGGCTTAATAGGCTGTTCACTTTTAAAAAAATATATTAAAGAGCCAAAAAGTGTATCTATTCATTTAGATATACGTGGAAATTCGCTACTATTTGTATCTATATTTTGCTTATTAGTAAGTTTAACATCTTGGTCTCACCATTCATTTTTTAATATATCAGTATATAGCAATTTCTTAATATTTATTATAACTTTTTGCTTATTTATTGTGTGGGAACTAAAAACTAATCATCCTATCATCAATTTACGTTTATTCAAAAACATATCATTTTCATCTTCTATATTTGCAATATTTGTTTTTGGAGGTACAACGTCTTTAGGCTTTATAATTCCTCCATATATTTTAGAAAAAATCAATCATCTTTCATCTTGGCAAATAGGACTAGTCAATTTAACATCTCCTTTAGGATTAGTACTTATATCAAAAATCACAGGGAAATTAATATCTCGTGTTGGTAACACTATTTTAATGACTGTTGGACTAGTTATTATGATTGCTTCATATACTAGCTTAGGGTTATTACAGTACATATTAAATCCAATAACAATAAGTCTATTGTTATTGATATATGGTATAGGTGGAGGATTTTTCTTACCATCTAATACTTCAGCAATCATGGGAACTGTATCTAAAGATATGCAAGGTACTGTTGGAGCAACTCAACGGATGGTTCAAAATATAGGTATTGCTGTTTATACAGCAATTACTTCATTATTTATAAGTAATCAATCACAGACAGATCAACTGATAACTAGTGCCAGTCATGCATGGTTATTCGCATCAATAACACTTTTTTTATCACTATTACCTTTTTTATTAAAACTATTAAATCATAAGTCAGAAGCTACTTAATATAATAAAAGCAAGTGATTCATAAAATTATGAATCACTTGCTTTTATACTGTTCTTTTAATCGTTTAATCGCATTTTTTAGTGGACGATCATCACGATATGTACTGAAATCTAAAAATGCTGTACTATCAAAATGTTGTAATAAGTGATGAAAGACGTCATTTTCTTGTCTCAGTTGGTCGATTTCATCTTCCAACTGATGAATATGATGCTGGAGTGCCTGATTGTTCGATTTGAGTGCCTCGTTATCTTTTTTAAACAATTCACTGACTTCACTGGATTCTTTAATTTGTTCGATGACTGTCGGTTTAATACGATTACCAATGGCTGTATGACGTATATATTCTGTCACATTCATCTCTCGAATATCCGCAAGTGCACAAATCTTTTCGTATTGCGATTGACTTACACGAATGGTTAAGATTTTTTCTTTTGAATTTTGTTTTTTTGGCATTGAACCACCTCATGATTAATATGTGATAAGCATACATATGTGTGCTAATCTTTATATTAATATAACATACATATGTATGCTAATAAATATGTATGATTCGAGGTGTTGTGAGCTAACATTTGGCATACATATTTTCAAACATATTTGTTTGAT
>NZ_JBEZJI010000130.1:0-6306 GCF_040649435.1 Actinomadura sp. NPDC048955 | reverse complement strand
GGTCGGCGTCGGTCTCGCGCTGTTCGGCGTGCTGATGGTCACGGCCGTGGTGCCCAACGCGCGGGTATCGGACGAGCGGTGGCGATAGCCCCACTTGCAGCACCGCCGCGAAGGCCATTCCCTGACTCGCGCCGACGAGCGTGTTTGGCACCCGATGCTCCTTGAGCTCATCCGTGGGGTATGCGCCCAGCACGTATGTCAGGCGACGAGATGACGAGCCAGCCCGTGAAGGCTCTCTCGAAACCGACGCACAGTAGAAGGATCACCGGGCCCCCGGCGTTCTCCCTCAGAGTCGACGATGCCCTTCTGCGAGAACGCGAGAATGCTCCACGTGAGCATGTGCATGATCATTCCAGCGTCCAGATTTCCATTTTGGGATCGCCCCTCCGGTCGCAAGGATGCTCGACTGGCTGGTCCGCCACGACCCCAGCGCAGTGCCGCCGGCCGCACGATCGAGGGGATCATCGGCCAGGCCGACCGGGATATTGGCTTCCCCCAAGGTCGCCGAGCGGACTATTACCATGGCCCTCACCGACGGTCCCTGGACCCGTAAGCGCGCCGCGAGTTTCTCGACCGCGTCCTGGTCCCCGAAGCCAACCGCGGCTGTGCTCCCAGCTCGCGGCCCAACGGGTGCTGCTCATCGGCCGGTCTCAGTAATGATCGTCACGCCGTTGCGGACGGCCAGGTCCAGGCAGCGCGTGTACGTCACCGGCGAGGACCCGCGTGGGTCGGTCAGGTCCCCGAGGGCGCCAAGTGTTACCTGACGTAGCCAGGCAACATCACCGGGCCGGTGGCCGCCCGCCACGCCATCGCCGCGAACGCGCGGCTGATGTCGAGGGGTGGCGGCCCAGCTCGCCGGCGATGGTGCGCTGCGACGCGCCCTCGCGGATCCGGTCGGCGATGTGGATGCGCTCGGCTTCGCGCAGGTAGCGCGACGGGCCGGACGGCTCCGGGGCGATGGGAGGCGTCGCCTTCCGTCCCTTGGTGGCATCGCCGTACGCTTCGGCTCCGCCGCCCGCTCCAGCAGCGCCGCCTTCGACCCCAGTGCGTACCGGGCCAGCACCGCCATCCGGTTCGGCGGGATCTGCGACAGCTTCAGCCGCCCAAGCTGGAACGCGCCGATCTCGTCCACCCGCTCCAAAGCGCGCGCGAACGCCGTGCCCGTCGTACGCGTCGGCGGCCGGCGCAGCCGCTCCAGCTCCGAGAACCGGGAGCCCTCCGGCGTCTTCAGCGTCACCCACCAGGTCCCCGGGCAACGCCGCATCCGCGCGGCGGGCCGCTCCCGCGACGGTGACGTGCAGCCGCTTGTCCGCGACCTTGCGGACCTCCGACACCTGCCGGGCCAGCACGCTCACCCCGGGCAGCAGCACGCGGTTGCGCCGCAGCCAGCCCACCGCGTGGTCGAACAGCGCCTTCGGCCCCTCGGCATGCGTCCACGCCCGCCCGTACAGGAACGTCCGGAACCGCCGCGACCACTCTGGGTCCTCGTACTCGTGGTACTCGTAGGCATCGCGGATCTCCCACGCGTGCTCGTACGGCGTCTTCGGCCGCTCGGTGTACCGCTTCACCACCGACGGGTCCTCGATGCCGAGCTGCGCGGCCAGGTGCTCGACCACCGGCCATGGGGCGTCAAGCGGGTCGTCCGGGAGAAACCGGCCGATGTAGCGCACAGTGCAGAACTGGAGCGCGAAGCCGAGCTGATGGTGCGTCGAGCGCCGCAACGCGATCAGATCCCGGTCGACGTCATCCAGGAAGAAGAACCGCCCCAACTCAGGGCGGGTCGGCTCCTCGGCGAACTCCCCGTACGCCTCGGCCTGCTCATCAGTCAGAAATTCACCGGCACAGCACGGACCGTAGCCAGCCCCGGCACCCGCCCGGCGATCTTTCCGCGAACCTCAGCGGAGCCCCAGCCGGTGTCTAGTTGACCATGATCGTTCTCAGCGCCAGCGGCTGTCCGCAGGTTCCAATCGATAGCTGTTTCATCTGATGAAGTCTGCGACTACTTACACATGCCGTCGTACGGCGTGAAGTTCCTGGCCTGGGGGCTCCGTCGAGCCCTCACTGGGGCGGTCGCCAGCGTAGCGCGTCCTGACTCCTCCCTGATGACCCCGTTCCTACCTGCACGTTTGCCATAGGATTACTTCTGATGAAAGATCCTTTCGTTTGATGTAAGCAACGGAAGGTGAGGAAACGTGGGCCGTGAAGGGGCGGCACCAGGCGCGGCGAGCCTGCATCTGGTGGGCGGGACGGCACTGCTGCGTCCCGAGGAGCAGGTCGCCGAGGCCATGCTGGAGGGCTGGCGCAACCAGCAACTCGCCCGCAACCTCGCGTTCTCCACGATCGAGGGCCGGGAGAACGCGGTGAAGGCATTCACCCACTACGCCGACGCCTTCCCCTGGGCTTGGACGCCGCAGTTGGTGGACGAGTGGCTCGGCGACCTTCGGGCCGTCCGGCACCTGAAGCAGTCGACGCTGCGCAACTACTCCGAGGCGGTCCGGTCGTTCTGCAGTTTCCTTACCGACCCGGCCTACGGCTGGGCTGAGGAGTGCGAACGACGCTTCGGCACCCACCCCATCCAGATCGTGCACGAGTGGAACACCGCCGTCCACCTGCAAGAAAACGAAGCCGATCCGTCCAAGCGCGCGTTCACCCGAGATGAACTCCAAGCGTTCTTCGACCACGCCGACGACCAGATCCACCGGGTTCGCGGCGCCGGCCACAAAGGCTGGCTCCGGGCCTTCCGCGACGCGACCCTGTTCAAGACCGCCTACGCCTACGGGCTGCGCCGCCGCGAGGCCCGGATGCTCGACCTGGTCGACTTCGGCCGCAACCCGCACGCCCGGCAGTTCGGCGAGTTCGGCGTCTGCTACGTGCGCTGGGGCAAGGCGATGAAAGGCTCGCCACTCAAACGCCGCAGCGTGTTGACGGTCGGCCCCCGTGACGGCGTCGGCGGGATGGACTGGGTCGTCGACATCCTGGAGCAGTGGGTGGAGGAGGCCCGCGCTGGGTTCGCGCAGGCGGACTCTCCGGCGCTCTGGCCGTCCGAGCGCAGCCCGCGCATCGGGTTCTCGCAGATCAACACTCGCTTCGCCACCTACCGCGCCGCGCTCGGGCTGGACGCGGGCCTGGACTTCCACTCATTCCGCCGGTCCTACGTCACGCACCTGATCGAGGATGGCTGGGATCCGCGGTTCGTCCAGGAGCAGGTCGGCCACGAGCACGCCTCCACCACCTCTCTCTACACCTGCGTCTCGTCGGACTTCCGCATCCGAACCCTGCGCAAGGCCATGGGGGACACGATGAACGCCGCCCTCGCCACCGGAAGGACGCGACGATGAAACGCCAGGTCAGCTACCAATGGCGACTCCGCGAGGTGATGGCTGCCCACGGCATGTTCTCGGCCACTGACCTGGCCGGGCCGCTGGCCGAACGCGGCATCATGCTGTCGTCGGTGCAGGTCTGGCGCCTGGTCACCCAGAGCCCCGAACGGCTCTCGCTACCGGTGCTGGCCGCGCTCTGCGACATCCTCAACTGCACCCCCTCCGACCTGATCGCCACCCGGGCCGAGAACGCCGCGCCCCGCCGCACCGCCACCGGCGAGACCGGAACCCCAGCGCCGCAGGTCGCGCCGATCAGACCCAAGCGGGCTCGGATCCGGCCGGAGCAATGAAGCCTGCCCTGAAGTCCGGCGAGGCCCTTGAGCAATGGGAGCGGTGGCATCTCCACAGCTGCGGCCGATGCGGCCGTCATGGCTACGTCGCAACTCGCTGGCCCGACGGATCCGTGTGCCGGACCTGCGAAGAAAAAGCGCTGCTGACACGCGGGACCTGTCTGGGATGCCGTGTCGATCGGGCGTTGCCCGGCCGCGGCGAGGACGGAACGCCGATCTGCCGCGACTGCGCGGGCATCACCCGCAGCTACCTCTGTGACCGGTGCGGCTTCGTAGGACCGCTGCACACCGGTCGGCTCTGCACCCGCTGCACCCTGACCGACCTGGTCCACGGCTTCTTCGACGACGGCACCGGCCGCGTCAACCCGGCGTTGAGCGCGCTCGCGGACAAACTCATCGCCTCACCCAACCCCAAGTCCACCTGGATGTGGCTGCGCCGACCTCACGTCCACACGCTCATCACCGGCCCGGCCACCGGAGCCCTCCCGCTCACCCACGAGGCCCTCCATGGACTTCCGAACTGGCGCACCGTCGCTCACCTGCGCGATCTCCTCATGGCCGCCGGAGTTCTCCCGACGATCGACAAACAACTGCTCCATCACCAGACCTGGCTGACCCACCGTCTCGGCGAACTCCGCAATGACCCCCATCAGCGCTTGCTCCGCGCCTTCGCGACCTGGCACCAGCTCCCACAGTTCCGCGCCAGGGCCGCCGTCAAGCCCCTGACCCCGGGATCTCGACGAGTTGCCGGTGAGCAGTTCCGGGCAGCGCACACGTTCTTGACCTGGCTCGACACGACCGGCCGTTCCTTGGCCTTCTGCACTCAGGCAGATCTCGATACCTGGCACGCCGGTCACACCCTCCGCCAAGCCAGCACGCTGCGGGCATTCCTACGCTGGGCCATGGGCAGTGGGCATATGCCCAAACGGCGGCTGCCCGCCATGGAGACCACGAAGACCATCCCCATGTCCCAGCAGCACAGGCTTCGGTTGATCCGCCGAGCGGTCACCCACGACGAGCTTCCTCTGACCACCCGCGTCGCGGCATGCCTCGTGCTCGTCTACGCTCAACCCGTCACCCGACTCGTCCGCCTCACCCTCGACGACCTCACCCAGGACCAGGATGAAGTCCTCCTCCGCCTCGGCGACCCGCCCACCCCCATCATCGAACCCTTCGCCAGCCTGCTCCGAGAACTGGCCGCCAACAGGCCCCACCTCAACACCGCGACCAACGCCGACGCACGCTGGCTGTTTCCCGGCCGACGAGCCGACCAGCCAGCCCACGCCGGCACGATCCGCGAACACCTCCGCCTCGCCGGCTTCGCCACCGGCACGGCCAGAGCCGCGGCACTGCGCCAACTCGTCCTGCAGGCCCCCGCACCTGTGATCGCCCAGTCCCTCGGATTTCACCACAAGACCACCACCCGCATCGCCGCAGACGCCGGAGGAGCATGGAACCGCTACGCCCCTAGCGATCACACACAGTGATCAGCCAGCCGAGCACTTCGGCGAATACCGATCACTCGATCAACGACTCCTGCCAGTCCCGAGGCCTGTGTCCCGGGAGATCGCGCGTGACAGTGGCCGTGAGGCCTACCGCGCTGGCGCAGCCGATGCGGCCGCTGAGCAACGAGCCGGTCGCCTCAAGAAGGCGAAGCTGGCGCAGCGCCCGGATTTGCGAGTCGTGGTCGAAGAACTGCTTGCACGCCGCTGGCCACCACAACAGATCAGGCAGCGATATGGGCCAGACCAGCAACAAGTCGTCCCATCAACACCAGGAAGGACAACCCCCGGGCCCGTAGAACCCCGCCCACCCGACGCGACAGTCGGGCCCGACCAACGACCCGCCACCGAAAACGAAGAGTCGGTTGAGTCGCTCCGCGACCCAACCGACCTCACGAAAGATCGAGGCTAACACCTCGGGCCCACCAGCCACGACATTTACCAAGACGTGAAGAACGACGCTCAGCGTGTCACGTCAAAGCCAGGACTCGGCGCCATCCTCGCTCCGCATCGCCAGGGGCGGCGGCCTTCCTCAGCATGCTCGCCGGGCTGCGGGCTGCTGCTGGACATTGGGTGCTTCCGGTCTGGAGCTCGGCGGCCGCGGCGCTGGCGGCGCACAACTCGGCCTGGTCGGGAATGTGGTTGCAGAGGGTGCTGACCTTGACGTCCAGCAGCTTGGCGCAGGAGGTGGCCGAGCGGCCGGGATGGGGAAGCAGGCCGAAGGCTGCTTTGAGGAGGTCGGCGTCGACGAGGTGGGGCGACCTTTGACGCGACCACGTGCTTTGGCGGCGGGAGGCCGGCCACGCAACGCCAGCGGGAGGGCGAACGTGGAGGTGCAAGTTCGTCGCCTGGCCTGCCTGCGGAACGTCCCCTACGTGAGCACGAGGAAGCGTTCCACTAGTCGCACGGCACAGCAGCCACACCGGCTGAGAACCGACGATCTGAGCCTCCAACATCGCCCGCAACCGGGTCCGATTCCGCGGGCAGGTCTGGCCGGGCGACCTGCTGACCTGCTCGGGAACCGTGCCCTCGGTCGACGGTGACACGGTCACCGTCGGCCGCCGCGGCGTGGGGCCGACCGGTGGCCCCCGGTCACCGGGGCGGGGATGCTCCCTCACCCCTGATGAGAGATGT
>NZ_JBEZJI010000129.1:0-6385 GCF_040649435.1 Actinomadura sp. NPDC048955 | reverse complement strand
CGGCCGCGTCAACCGGTGCACGATCCCGTTGTCCCGGCAGATCCGATCGAACAGCACCTCACCGCCATGCCCGAACCGGTCGGTGAACTACTTGCGGACCGATCCGGGACCCGCCGTGGTCCACCAGGAACACGTGGCCGAAATCACCAGGCCGATCAGGGGCCACACGCCGTAGACGCGGGACGGTTCCCTACGGCTGGCGGTAGAAGGCGCCAGCGTCAAACCCAAACAAGGGAGTCGAAAATGGCTCAGCCCTCTGATGCCGAGATCACTCGGCTGCAGGCGGAAGCGGACCAGCGCCAGATGGATGAGCGCGCTGCGATCGAAGAGGCCGCCCGGAAAGCCCAGGAGGCTTTGCGGAAGGCACAGGAAGGGAAGTAGCCCTCCCCGCTGAACGACTGGCCCCGGCGCTGACCGGGCCCCACCCGCAAGGGCCGGCATCATGCCGGGCCCTTGCTCTCATCCGCTCCCTTCGGTCACGAACCCCCCGCCCCGTAAGGCCAGACACCCCGCACCACTTCCGACCATCCGAACGACGCCGAGTACTGAGGCGATCAGCGCCCGCGCGAACGCGACCGGGGTGAGCCATTAGCGGCTCATGGTCGAGGCCGCCATCGCCCGCCTTCCCGCCGGCGATACCAGCAAGCCGGTCATGACCGCCACCGAGCGGCGCGCCCTGGTGGTGGAATTCCTGGCCGTGCGCCGTTAGGTCGCGGGGATCGCAGTGAACGTCAACCAGCTCGCCAAGGCCTCCAACGCCGGGCATCCCCCCGACGAGCCGGCGCCCGCACTGCGCGCCGTGCAGCAGGCCGCCCTCGGCGTGCGCGGCGTTCAGCACGCTGACCATCGCGCCCACCGCCGTCCAGCGGCCGCTCACCACGGCGTCAGGTGCGCGACCTCGCCCACCCGCCCCCAGGTCGGCCGTGTCGACGCGCTCCTCCCCCACTGGTGCGACCACGTGCACTGCGCCTCCGGCGGTCTCCACGAACTTCAGCTCCTGGCCGCTGGCGTCTGCATCGGTAGCAGTATCTGGGCCCGGGCCAGCGCGCCGCCCGCGCGCACGGCGGGACGGGCCCGGTCGTTGCCGACTGGTCGATCGAGAAGGGGGCGCCGGTGGAGGGCCTGGCCGCTTTGTGCGCCGAGCGCCGCGCCCAAGCCCCGACTCCTGGGCGACCGCGTCCTCGCCGCAGTGGAGGCCGATGAGGGCCCGCTGGGCGCCGACGACCTCCTGGCCGCGGTCGCTGCCGAGGGCGTCGTGCGCACCGAGCACGGGCTGGGCCGTACCCGCATCGGCCCCGTCCGGCCTGCCGCCGAGACATTAATCACGGTGCAGTTGCCAACGGCGACGCCGCACAGACAGTCACCAACTCCAGGCGATAGTCGCTTGGCGTTCACTGCAAAGGAGCAAGCCCATGGCAGAGTCGTGTGATCAGAAGGGGCACTCCTGGGGGCGTTGGATCCCGCTCCGGGGGGACGACGGCAGGACTATTCCTGGGGTCGAGGCGCGCGCGTGCGGGCGCTGCCACGAGTTCCAGAAGCGCCCGAAGTAGTCCCGTTCTCTTCCTCGCACAGAGGGCGTGAGCCCGGCTAAACCGAGTCCCTCGGGTTCTAGCTACTTGTAGTAGCTCCTGAGTAACTACAAGCAACGAGTGCGGAGGTCGAACTGACCCTCGCGCCGATGGCCTGACGCACGGGTTAGGCCCGTGTGTCAGGCCATCGACGGGCCAGGGCGGGAGGGCTCAAACCCCTCCCGCCTCTTCTTCTTCATCTTCGGTCGGCAACGCGTAAAGAGGTCGTGACCGCAGAACCCGCCGCGCCTCGGTCTCACACCGCATGACCCCCAGGTTGCTGCGCCCCATCGGGAGTCGAGTCTCTGCCCTCACCGTTCAGCCGCGTCGGCATCTTCATATCGGCCGTCCGGTAGAGGGCGCCGGGAAGGTTCTCAAGACGCGCGCAGGGCGTGTACGCGCGAGGTCCCGCCAGATGTTCTTCTAACAACGGCGGAGTCGACGCGGCCGTTTACACCGGAGTCCCAGAAGGGACTCCGGGGATTTTGCCGGCACGGTTCGCTCACCGGCCTGGCCTGGCCCGGGCCGGGCTGTTGACCTGAGAGTGGAGCTCGTGATCGCGACACCGGATGCGGCAGCGGCCGGACCGAGGCTCGCTGTGGGGGTGGTGCCGGACGGGGCATGGCTGAGGGCGCAGTTGCGTGGCGAGCTGGTTTTGTTCACCTCTCCGGCGCTGCTGGACCGGGTCGGGATACTGATCTCCCCAGGAGAGCCCGCAGATCGCGCTGGAGTTGGCGCGGTGACCTTCTGCGACTCCCACGGGCTCAACGCCCTGGTCCGGCTGTGGAAGTGCGCGATTGCCGCCAGGCGGGGAGATGGCGCTGCTGCGGCCGCATCCGCGGGTGGCCCACGTGCTGACCCTGACCGGGCCGGACCGCCACATCCCCGGCGTGACACCCCTCCCGACCTGAACCCGCCCGGGTCGGCGTGGCCGCCGATCTGGCGGGGTGAGTTAGTTCGGTCTGTGCGTGCCCGAGCGTGCGGCGCGGAGGGGTTTCCATGGCCCTGGGCTGACCCGCCTAACCCGGCTTACTTCGCGCAGGTCATCGCGGGGTTAGCCCGTCTGGGAAGCGGAATGAGAAACCTAACCCGGTTCCCGGCGGCCTGGTCCTCGTTGACGTCTGTGCAGTCTCTGCGACCACGGCAGGCTCAGATCGCGTTGCGGGGTCGCCGCACCCTCCGTAACGGGTTCACCGGCGCTCAGGGGCGCGCTGGGCGCCGGTGGGGCGCAGTGGTGGCCGACCCTGGAGCTGGAGGGAGTCGATGAACTACGCGACCGCCGGATGAGCCACCGGGCGGGCCCAGGCTCGGCGTGCGGGTGTCGCGCGTCGAGTTGGTCGACAGGCGACCGTGTGGGGCGTGTGGGGCGTGTGGTGGCCTAGATCTCGTTGCCAGTCCTGGCCGGCCGCAAACGATCTATTGAGCCGGTGCTCAGCACCGGGTCACGCCAACCCGCGCGACAAAGCAAAACCTCCAGGAGGATCACCATGACCCGTATCGAACGTGCCAAGGACTTGAACGACGCTGGCGCCCTGGCCGCCCAGAGCGGCCAGGAGGTGGTGACGGGCCTGACTGTCGATCAGGACGGTGTCACCAGGGCCATCGTGGGCGACCCCGCGACCGGCACCGGCCGAGCCGTCGACCTCAACCACCGCCGGTAAGGCGGTCAGGCCCACGCTTGTGGGAGTACCGGGCCGGTCCCCGGCCTCGAAGACCATTCGAGGCCGCGGACCGGCCTTCTTCAATCCAGCACCCCGACAAACCCCGAAGGCCGGGCCGGACGGCCGGGATCGGCCCGTTCGTTGCATCTCCCGGTGCCCGAACGGTGATCGGATGCCGGGCCGGCTCTCGCCGGTCCCGCCGAGAACTTCGCTTGCCCATCAGCCGCCTGCCCCGTGTCGTGAAGCGGAGCCTGGCCGGGCCCTTACGCTCTGCCACCGTAGAGCGCGCCACCGATAGTTCAGCGTTCCTGGAGCGCAGGCAGTCCGCTGGGGTTGACACGCCATGCTCGGTGCCCGCATCGCAGCGGCCGGTGCGCTGCCGCGCCGCCGGGATCGGCAAGGCCCGCAGAGGCGAAACGGGGGCGCCACAGCGTCTTGCTGGGCGCTGCCGGAGGAGGGTCTGGGACGGGCGCTAGCCTCCCGCTTTCATGGCGGGTTGATTCCGGCTGGTCGTTGACATGAGAAAAGTGCTCCTGAACTGGGAGGATAGGGCTTGCTGAAGGTCCTGTCCGCGCCGAGTTCTGGAGCACTTTCCAAGTGAAGACTACCGGCCGCAAGGCCAAGATCGTGGTGTCTGGGGACGGTGCGGGAATCGCCTCCCAGGCGGGCGGCCTACTGCTGATCGAGGCGCTGCGGGTGACGGGCCTGGACCAGGGCCTGTCACGGGCGCTGGCGCGGTGGCGGACGCCGCGGGCGGTGCATGATCCGGGGAAGATCGTGACGGACCTGGCGGTGATGCTGGCGCTGGGCGGGGACTGCCTGGCCGACGTGGCGGTGCTGCGCTCCTCACCGGGGTTGTTCGGGCCGGTGGCCTCCGATCCGACGGTGTCGCGGCTGGTCACCACTCTGGCCCAGGCCGGGCCGGCGGCGTTGCGGGCGATCCGCACGGCGCGAGCCCACGCACGCGCCAGCGGGGCCTGGGTCCTGGCCGGTGATCGTGCTCCGGGCGCCGGCGGCGGCCTCATCCCGGTGGACCTGGACGCGACCATCGTGATCGCGCATTCCGACGAGGAACAGGCCGCCCCGACATGGAAGCGCACCTTCGGCCACCACCTGATGACCGCGTTCATCGACCACGGCCCCGGCGGGACCGGTGAGGCCGCCGCGCTGGTGCTGCGGCCCGGCAACGCCGGGCCCAACACCGCCGCCGACCACATCACCGCAGGCCGCCTGGCCCTCAACCAGATCCCCACCCGCCTGCACAAACAGGTCATC
Source organism: Actinomadura sp. NPDC048955 (assembly GCF_040649435.1). Taxonomy (NCBI): domain Bacteria; kingdom Bacillati; phylum Actinomycetota; class Actinomycetes; order Streptosporangiales; family Thermomonosporaceae; genus Actinomadura; species Actinomadura sp. NPDC048955. Next base: position 1,881 of record NZ_JBEZJI010000129.1, on the reverse strand, counting down.
ATCCGGACCGATTCGGGTGGCGGCACGCACGAGTTCCTGGACTGAGTCACCGCCCGCCGCGTCAAGTACTCGATCGGGTTCAACCTCACCGACGACATCTGCGCCGCCATCCTCGCCCTGCCCGAACACATCTGGCGGTGCGCCTACGACGCCGACCGACAGGCACGCCCCCGGGGCATGGGTGACCGAGCTGACCGGCATGCTCGACCTGACCGGCTGGTGTCCACTCCCGCGCGCCGCCGCCGCCAGGTGTCAGGGCGGGTAACCGGCAGGTCGGGTTCCTTGCCGCTCAGTGAACGCACGTACTTTGGCGCGGTTTCCGCACACGCGCATGGAGCACCACCGACGGGACGCGTTCTTGGAGGTGTCCCAGAACACCCAGGCGCAGTCGTGTGCCGGGCAGCGCCGTACCCGCGACCACTCCCCTCGTACGGATGCGGTGAAATAGGCGGCGGCAATCTGGCCTAGGGGGCTGGAGATTGATCCGCCGTTGTCCGTGGCTAGAACGGGCCCGGTTCGGGTCGAGTTCGCGTCGGTCGGCAGGTGGATCGTGAAGGTCAAGGAGGCGAGCACAACCTGCGCAGCCCATACGTCGTCGAGGTCGGGCCGTTCTCCCGTGTTGGCAAGTGCCAGGCTGCGGAGGCCGCGTCTAAGATCGATCGCCGCCTGAAGGCTGGATGCTGTCACGACGGGCAGGGAGGAGAACAGCCCTTGCTCGACAAGCCAGTCCGCCAGGGCTGCGGGCCCATCGTCGAACACGTCGGTGCCTTCCTCGACATTGACGGTGTTTAGGAAGGCGACGAGGGGTCGGATCGATCGGGGAAGTTCTGGCATGGGTTGCTCCGCGGACCACTTTAACCAACATACCCATCTGCCGGTTGACGCCCACCTGCTAACCACCTAATATCTTCACAGGTTAGTTGGATGAAGAGGTGGCGGCCGCATGCAGTCATAGCCCGAAGACTTTAGAGGCGACTTGCACACGTGAACGCCTGGACCAGCAACGGCGGCAGCCAGCATCTCGACTGGGCGGAGATCGGCGGTGACTGCAACGGCGTGAAAGAAATCGTGACGTGGGTCGACCAGCACTAAGTGGCCGCGACAGCTGTGCGATCACGTGAAAGCCTAGCGACGGATACCGATCCATAGTGATGGCCTTTGCTGCGGCACAACCCGTTCGACGGCTTCGCGACGCGCGCTGGAGACAGTTACCAAACCTCGTACGGATCGGCCTTTCTACAGTTGACCACGCGGGCCGCGGGACTTTTTTGGCGGGATACGCGAGGCCTCCTTGAGCACTTCCGTAGGTGCGAGATCCCTCTCCTGCACCGGTTCGACGAGAACTCATGAAGATCTACACTATTCGGCGGCGTACTCCCTGGATACCGACGCTACCGTGCACGCGCCGTTCGACCGCCGGCCTGTCGGCTCATCCCGAGTTCGGGAGCACTGACTGGCTTGATGCCCAGTCCGGATGGTGACGTAACGTGCAGAGTCACTGAGATCGATGCGGGATCTGGAATCGACGTCGGCGGTACGACGAGTACTACCTGGACCACGATGCGGCGATTCTTACCTGGCTGGATCCGACCCCGGCGTTTTATGCCAACGAGTGTTCTTCGAGTTATTCGACTACCCCATAGCATGCATTGAGTAGCGCCGCTCCGCTGGCGATCAAGTACCTGACACATCATCGCGTAACGGAGAATCCGCAATGATTACCATCCTTGCCGCCCCGACCAACCTCGGTCTGCGTCCACCGCAGGAGACCAGTGTCCCCGGATGTGCCAAGGCACCCGAGGCGTTGCGCGAAGCCGGCCTGTACTCCCGGCTTCTCCGCAGTGGTGCCCAGGACGCCGGCGTCGTCCTCGCGGGACGGTA
>NZ_JBEZJI010000128.1:0-6728 GCF_040649435.1 Actinomadura sp. NPDC048955 | reverse complement strand
CACCTCGGCATACGTCCACGACACACCCTCGGACGACACCGCCACGGCGTCCGGACGCGCCGCCGCCTGCGCCTCGAACAGCGCCGGGATCGTCGTGCGCGGGACGTCGCCGCCCTTGCCGCCCGCCCAGCGGCGCAGCAGGGTGCGACGCTCGCCGCGGTCGAGGATGTCGGCGGTGGTGACGGGTGCGTCGGGGTCGGCCGCCAGTTCGCGGACGAGGCGCTCGAAGCGGTCCGCGATGGACACGGCGGTTCCGGCGTCGAAGAGGTCGAGGGCGTATTCGAGACCGGCCTCGATCCCGCCGGGGGCGCCGTCGTCGCCGTGCCGTTCCTCCAGGTAGAGGGACAGGTCGTACTTGGCCGCACCCGAGACGAGGGGTTCGGCGCCGCCGGTGAGCCCGTCCATCTCCAGCCGCGCCTCCGGGTTGTTCTGGAACGACAGGACGACCTGGAACAGCGGATGGCGCGCCATCGAGCGCGCCGGGTTGAGCACCTCGACGAGCCGCTCGAAGGGGACGTCCTGGTGGGCGTAGGCGGCGAGGTCCGTCTCCTTCACCCGCCCCACCAGCTCCCGGAACGACGGGTCGCCGGACGTGTCGGTCCGCAGGACGAGCATGTTCACGAACATGCCGACGAGGTCGTCCAGCGCCTCGTCCGTCCGGCCCGCGATCGGCGACCCGATCGGCACGTCCGTCCCCGCCCCGAGCCGCGTCAGCAGCGCGGCGTAGGCCGCCTGCATGACCATGAACAGCGTCGCGCCGTTCTCGCGGGCGAGCCCGAGGAGCCGTGCGTGGAGTTCGGCGTCCAGCTCGAACGTGTGCGTCCCGCCCCGGTAGGACGCCTGCGCCGGGCGCGGCCGGTCCGCGGGCAGCGGCAGCTCCTCCGGCAACCCGGCCAGAGCGTCCCGCCAGTACGCGATCTGCTTGGACACCAGGCTCTCCGGATCCTCCTCGGAACCGAACAGCTCACGCTGCCACAGCGTGTAGTCCGCGTACTGCACGGGCAGCGGCGCCCAGTCCGGCGCCGTCCCGCCGGCCCGCGCCGCGTAGGCGAGGATCACGTCGCGGGCCAGCGGCGCCATCGACCAGCCGTCCGCCGCGATGTGGTGCAGGACCATCATGAGGACGTGCGCGTCGCCGTCCGGCCCGCGGCCGAGCGCGAACAGGCGGGCGCGCAGCGGCGGCTCGACCGACAGGTCGAAGCCGCGCCCGGCCTCCGCCGCCAGCGCCGCCGGGAGCGCCGCCTCGCCGGTCTCGGCGACGTCGAGCCGGGGCCGCGCGGCGGCCGGTTCGAGGACGAGCTGGCGGGCGGTCCCGGACCCGTCCGGGAAGATCGTGCGGAGCGGCTCGTGCCGCGCCACCACGTCGGCGAGGGCGGCGCGCAGCGCGTCCAGGTCGAGGGAGCCGTTGAGGCGCAGCGCGATCGGCATGTTGAACGTCGCCGACGGGCCCTCGAACCGGTTGAGGAACCACAGCCGCTGCTGCGCGTAGGACAGCGGCACGACGTCCGGGCGCTCGGCGCGCACCAGCGGAGGGCGCACGTCGCCGGCGGAACCCGCGATGCGTTCGGCGAGGCCCGCGACGGTCGGCGCCTCGAACAGCGCACGGACGGGCAGCTCGGCGCCGAGCGCGGACCGGATCCGGCCGGTGAGGCGGGTGGCGGTGAGCGAGTCGCCGCCGAGGTCGAAGAACCCGTCGTCCACGCCGACCCTCGGCACGCCGAGCACCTCCGCGAACAGCCCGCAGAGGATCTCTTCTCGCGGGGAGCGGGGCGCGCGGCCGCCGCCCGGTGCGGCGTCGGGGGCGGGCAGTGCGGCCCGGTCGAGCTTGCCGTTCACGGTCAGCGGCAGCGCGTCCAGGACGGTGAGCGCGGGGACCATGTAGTCGGGCAGCCGCTCGGCCGCGTACCGGCGGACGGCCGCGACGTCGACGTCCGGCCCGACGAGGTAGGCGGCGAGGCGCCCGCCGCCGCGCCCGTCGTCGCGGACGACCACGGCGGCCTGCGCGACGCCGCCGCAGCCCGCGAGGACGTTCTCGATCTCGCCGGGCTCCACCCGGTACCCGCGGATCTTCACCTGGTCGTCGGTGCGGCCGAGGTACTCCACCGACCCGTCCGGGCGCCACCGGGCCAGGTCGCCGGTCCGGTACATGCGGTCACCGGGAACGCCGTACGGGTCGGCCACGAACCGCTCGGCGGACAGTCCTGGCCGGTTCAGGTAACCGCGCGCGAGCTGCGATCCCGCCAGGTACAGCTCGCCGGGGACGCCGGCCGGGACGGGCTGGAGCGCGGTGTCCAGCACGTAGGCGCGGGTGTTGCGGTAGGGCGAGCCGACCGACGGGTGCTCGCTGAGCGCGACCGCCTGGTTCATGGTGTCGACGGTCGACTCGGTGGGCCCGTAGAAGTTGCGCGTGGCGAGGCCGGGCACGGCGCGGAGTTCGGCCCACAGGCTCTCGCTGACGGCCTCGCCGCCGAGGAGGAGCTGCGAGGGCCGGTGCCGTCCGTCGTCGTCCAGCAGTCCGGCCTCGCGGAGCGAGGTGAAGTGCGACGGGGTGGTGTTCACCAGGTCGATCCGCGCGCGTGCCACGTAGTCGGCGTACGCCTCGACGTCGCGGCGTGTCTCGTCGTCGATGAGGTGCAGCTCGTGGCCGTACATCATCCACAGCAGGCCCATCCAGGACGTGTCGAACGAGAACGACGCCAGGTGCGCGAACCGCATGCGGCGCCCGCCGGCGGCCTCGACGGCCGGGTCGATGAACGCGTCCCGGTGCGCCTCGAAGTAGTTGAGGACGCCCGCGTGCGGGACGGTCACGCCCTTGGGGCGCCCGGTGGACCCGGACGTGTAGATGACGTACGCGGCGTTCTCGGCCCGCAGTGCCCGGATCCGCTCGCCGTCGGCCGGGGCGTGCCCCGGCCGCTCGCTCGCGTCCGCGCATCCGCCGCCCGTGACGATCAGGACCGGCCGCCCGTGCCCGGCTCCCTCCGGCACGCTCCCGTCGGTGATGGTGAGGGCGGGCCCGGCGTCGTCCAGCATGAAGGCGATGCGGTCGGCCGGATACTGCGGGTCGATCGGGACGTAGGCGGCGCCCGCCTTGAGGACGCCCAGGATCGCGACGACGATCCCGGGGGTGCGCGGGAGGACCAGGGCCACGCGGTCCTCGGGGCCGATCCCCCGGGCGATCAGCTCGTGGGCGAGGCGGTTGGCGCGCCCCTCCAGCTCCGCGTACGTGAGGGAGGTGGCGCCGCAGACGAGGGCCACGTCCTCCGGGGTGCGTGCGGCCTGGGCCTCGAAGAGGGCCGGGAGGGTGCCGGACGGGACGGGGCCGGCAGTGTCGTTCCAGCCGGCCAGCAGGGCCCGCTGGTCCTCCCCCGCCAGGTCCACGGCGCCGATCGGCCGGCCGGAGTCCTCGGCGAACGCCTCCAGGACGCGGCGGACGCGGGCGAGGAGCGCCTCGACGGCCCCGTGCTCGTAGACGTCGGGGCGGTAGTGCAGGCGCAGCGACAGCCGCTCGCCGGGCACGGCCACCAGCGAGAGGGGGAAGTGCGTCGCGTCGTAGGAGTCGGCGGAGGCGACGCGCACGCCGTTGAGGGAGCCGTCCATCGAGGACGGGTCGAAGGGGTAGTTCTCCAGGACCGTCATCGTGTCGAACAGCGCGCCGCCGTGGCCCGCCGCCCGCTGGATCTCGGTGAGGCCCAGGTGGTGGTGGGCGAGGAGTTCGGTCTGCTCGTCCTGGAGGCGTTCCATGAGGGAGGCGAGCGGCTCGTCCATCCGGTAGCGGACGCGGATCGGCAGCGTGTTGATGAACAGCCCGATCATCTGCTCGATGCCGGGCAGCTCCGGCGGGCGGCCGGACACCGTCGACCCGAACACCACGTCGCGCCGGCCGAGGAGGCGGCCGAGGACCAGGCCCCAGGCGCCCTGCAGGACGGTGCTCAACGTGACGCCGTGGCGGCGGGCCGCGCGGGTGAGGCGCCGGGTGGTGCGCTCGTCGAGGTCGGCGACGGTCGGCCGCGGGGGCCGCGGGGCGCGGGCGGCGGCCTCGGGGGCGACGAGGCTGGGCTCGTCCAGGCCGTCGAGGGCGCGGCGCCACGCCTCCCGCGCGGCGGAGCGGTCCTGCCCGGCGAGCCACGCCAGGTAGTTCTTGTACGGGGTGACGCGCGGCATGCCCGTTTCGTGGCCGCCCTGCATGTAGAGCAGGAACAGCTCGGTCGCGAGGATCGGCGTGGACCAGCCGTCCAGCAGGATGTGGTGGTTGGTGAGGATCAGCCGGTGGCGCTCGGGGCCCGTCCGGACGAGGACGAACCGCAGGAGCGGCGGCGCGGTCATGTCGAAGCCGCGTGCCCGCTCCCGGGCGACGACGGCGTCCGCCTCCGCCCCGGACGCGGTGACCTCCTCCCACGGCAGCTCGACCGTGCGCGGGATCACCTGGACCGGACGCGACAGGTCCTCGTGCCAGAACGCGGCGCGCAGGTTGGCGTGCCGGCGCAGCAGCGTCCCGGCGGCGGCGCGCAGCGCGGCGGCGTCCAGCGGCCCTTCCAGGTCGAGGACGAGCTGGGCCGTGTAGACGTCCCCGTCGCCCGCGTCGACGAGCGCGTGGAAGAAGAAGCCCTGCTGCAGGGGCGACAGCGGCAGGATGTCCTCGAGGTCCCCCCGGTTCACGATTTCTGCCTCCACGCGGTCTGCAGCCTGTCGATCTCGCTCTGGTCCAGGTCCACGAGCAGGTCGGACGGGGTGAAACCGCCCGCGTCGCCGGCGGCCACGTCCGCGGCGAGGGCGCGCAGCGCGGTGAACCAGCCCTCGGCGAGGTCGCGGACGGCGGCGGCCTCCAGCAGCCCGTCCGGCCACGTCCAGGTCGCCGACAGCACCGGACCGCCGGGCAGGTCCCGGGTGACGGCGTTGATCTCCAGGACGTGCGCCGCCGGCATCGCGGGGTCCTCCCCGGCGATGAGCTCCTCGGGGGCGAGCGTCCAGTCGCCGCCGTCTCCGGCCGCGACCCGGCCGAGGTAGTTGAAGGCGATCTGCGCGGGCGGGACGCCGGCCAGCTCCGCGGCGGCCTCGCCGCCGCCGTGGCGCAGCAGCCCGTAGCCGATGCCGCCGTCCGGGACCGCCCTGAGCTGCTCCTTCACCGTCTTGAGCGCCGCGGTGCCGGTCTCGTGGCCGGTGTCGAGCCGGACCGGGTGGATCGAGGTGAACCAGCCGGCGGTGCGGGAGACGTCGGCGCCGGGGACGACGTCCTCGCGGCCGTGGCCCTCCAGGTCGACGAGGACGCCGGAGCCGCGCCCGCCCCGGTGCCGCCGCCACTGGGCGACGGCGAGGGCGAGCCCGGTGAGCAGCACGTCGTTGACCCGCCCGTGGAACGCGGCCGGGACCTCGGTGAGCAGCGGGCCGGTCACGTCGGCGGGCAGGTCGAGGGTGACCGAGCGGGCGCGCGCCGCGATGTCCACGCGCGGGTCGAGCGGCCGCCCGGCGAGGTTCTGCGGCGGGCCGTCGACGATGTCGAGCCAGTCCTCCAGCTCGTCCTCGCCCCGCTCCGACGCGGTGAGCCTCTGCGCCCAGCGGCGGAACGAGGTCGGGACGGGGTCGAGCGCTCTTCCGGCCCACGCGGTGACCAGGTCGGGCAGCAGGATCCGCCAGGAGACGCCGTCCACGGCCAGGTGGTGCAGGACGACGAGGAGGCGGCCCTGCTCCCGGCCCGCGTCGAACCAGACGAGCTGCGCGACCGTCCCGGCGGACGGGTCGAGCCGGTCGCGGGCGGCGGTGGCCTGCTCGGTGATGACGGACTGGAGCTTGTCGGCGTCCAGGCCCGCGACGTCCACCCGGGTCACCAGGGCGGCCGCGTCGCACGAGCCGGGCGGCCGGACGACGGGCTGCCATCCGTCCAGGCGGAGGCGCAGCATGTCGTGGTGGTCCAGGAGCGCCTGGAACGCGCCGGTCAGCCGCTCGGCGCCGAGGTCCGGCGGCGTGCGCAGCAGCGCCGACTGGTGGAAGCCCCTGATCAGCGCGGCGTCCCCCGCCACCCGCTCGCGCAGCCACGCCACGATCGGGGTGACCGGGACGGGACCGATCCCGGCGCCGGGCGCCTCGGCCTCGGCCTCCTCGCCTTCCCCGACCGGGCGGGCGGTCGCGGCGAGCTCCTCGACGGTCTGGTGCTGGAACACGTCGCGCGGGGTGATGACCAGGCCGGACTGGCGGGCGCGCGAGACGAGCTGGATCGCGATGATCGAGTCGCCGCCCAGGTCGAAGAACCCGTCGTCGGCCCCGACGCGCTCGAGCCCGAGAACTTCGGCGAACAGGCGGGCGAGGGTCTCCTCCTCCGCGGTGCGCGGGGCACGCGACGACGCCCTGGCCGCGAAGTCCGGCGCGGGCAGCGCCGCGCGGTCGAGCTTGCCGTTGACGGTGAGGGGCAGCGCGTCCAGTTCGACGACGGCGGCGGGGACCATGTGCTCGGGGAGATCCTTGCCGGCGAAGCGGCGCAGTTCGGACGGGTCGATCCCCGCTCCGACGACGTAGGCGACGAGGCGCTCGTCGCGGACGATCACGGCGGCGTCGGAGACGGCGTCGTGCCTGGTCAGTACGGCCTGGATCTCGCCCGGCTCGATCCGGAAGCCGCGCAGCTGCACCTGCTGGTCACCACGGCCGAGGTACTCGAGCGTCCCGTCACGGCGCCAGCGGCCCAGGTCACCCGTCCGGTACATCCGGGCACCGGGCACACCGTGCGGGTCAGCGACGAA
>NZ_JBEZJI010000127.1:0-6747 GCF_040649435.1 Actinomadura sp. NPDC048955 | reverse complement strand
TGTCCCTTTTACTGTTACAAAATGTCCCTTTTACTGTTACAAAATGTCCCTTTTAACATTTCAAAAGCCTTGTCCCTCTAGGTCTTAAACAGTACTTAAAAAGGTTTATAAAAAGATTTATAAAAAGATATTAAAAAGGTCGGAGTGAAATACTCCAAATTCATTCAAATATACTTCTAAAGAAACGAACACAAAAATAAACTTTTAAAAGAATGGAGGTATTTTTTAAAGTTTAGAAACCCAAAATATTTTCATCAATTAATCTAGAAAAATCTAGAAATCATACTCACATCTATCATTTCCAATACAATATCTTTGCTACCTTGGAATTCTTATAATAATATAGAAATGCAAAGGTATTGTTCCTCCTTACAGAACTATTTAATAAGCGCTGTAAGTAAGGTAATGATTGTTCTTAATCGGTTAATCATACTTATTAAATTTTTATCTCCTCTTTTCATGAGATAAGCACTCAAACAAGTATCATACTTGCCTGAGTGCTTATTTTTATTGATTTATTCTAATTCTAAGTCATTCTCTGTCTCTTTTTTAATAGGTGCTGATGCCTTTCTTATATGATGGTCTATCCCTGATACATCACCTTGATACGCATGTGTTAAAGCCCCCTGATCCACCGTATCGGGATCAATACCGACTTCTGGCATGCGTTGATATTTAATTTCTGCGCTTAATTCAATGTTCATATCTTTCAATGCACATCGAAGTCCCGCAAACAAAATACGTGTATCGTTTCTTACCATATCGTTCATCGCTTGATGACGTGCATTTAACATGTCTAAATGGTGTTCGAGTTGATTATTTTGTGTTGTTAAATGTTGATTGCGCTTGTTCAAATCTCGGTAATTCATTCTAAGGCCACTCAGATACGCCTCATACGCTTTGATTTCTTTTTGGTAATTTTCCTCATCTTTTTTAAAATCGTCCCTAGAAATCGTTCTCAGTTGCTTGTATAGGTCAATATCTTCTTGAGCCTGTTGAGAATCCTCTTGTAAAAAATGATTTTTCCGTTTTAAGTTTTGAATATCCCGAGTTAAATTTTCTTTTTCATCGTGTAAATCGTTGATATCCCTCAACAATTGTTTTTTCGTTTCAATTTGTTGGTCTAATTCACTTAAAACTTTCGCTTTCTTTTTATATTCATGAATATCTTGAATATACGTTTTATTATCATCGGTACTCCCACGTTCAACATCAAAACCTTGCTGGCACAGATGTGTTGTTAATTCATCATGGATGTGATTAATCGCTTGTCGATTCATAGCTGTACGTGCTGATAACCGTCCTTGATGATTAACAGGTATAAAGTGAAGGTGCATATGAGGCGCTGATTCATCCATATGAACTTTCGCTGAAACGATATTGGCTTCGCCAAAACGTTCACTGAAGTAATCTTTACATGTCTTAAAGTAGTGTTTTGTACGTGTTTCTCCCATACGGTCGGCCTCTTCTTTCGATAACGTAATGATATTGGAATACATCACCACACTATTTTTCTGTACACGTGACCCCTGTTCTTTATAATAATCGACTCTATCTTTCACACGATGATACAAATGACGTTCATCTTCAACTAAATCAAAGTTTAAGTTTGTCCGTTTCAAATCAATCTCATCGTTTTTGATTCTCCCTTTACGTTCTTGTTCCATCTCTTTGCCTTTAACATCGCTCATTTTATTTTTTTGCGTATTCCAAGCTAATTTCAAATTGAGCGCCCTCCCCGAAGCTTTTTGATTTGTCTGTGGTTCTCTACTTTCGAGAACCTTCGCAAATATCATTTTACAAGCGCTGTGATTGTCTACCTTCGACAATGCTTCGCTTATGTAAAATGATGGATACTCTCACCGCTACGCCTCAAACATGTGAGGCTGATTCCGCAATGAGAGTATAGCTCGATATACTCTTACATTCAAATGTAAGAGTTATCTTCGCTCTGGCGAGGCCATCACTACATTCAAAAATATATTTTTGAATTCCGTTATATAGCTAACAAATGACATACGCATTATCAAACAAATATGTTTGAAAATATGTATGCCAAATGTTAGCTCACAACACCTCGAATCATACATATTTATTAGCATACATATGTATGTTATATTAATATAAAAATAAGCACACATATGTATGCTTATCATATATTAATTATGAGGTGATTCAATGCCAAAAAAACAAAGCTCGAAAGAAAAAATCTTAACCGTTCGTGTCAGTCAAGCGCAATACAAAAAGATACAAGATTTAGCCTACATACGTAGTATGAATGTCACAGAATATATACGCCAAACAGCTGTGGGTAATCGGATTAAACCGACGGTGATTGAATATCCAAAAGAGCAAATAACGATGGATGATTCTAATTCTAAGAATAATACGAATAATTTGTATAAAGTTATTGAACATCTAGAAGAAGACAACGAAGCACTCAAATCAGACAGAGACGCACTTCGACAACGTCATGACCAACTTGAAGATGATATAGAACAATACAAAAGGGAGAATGAGATATTTCATCGCTTGTTAGAGCACTTTGATAGTACTGCATTTATGAATTTTAATACGTATCGTGATGATAGACCATTAAAAAAAGAAATTAAACGATTGAAAGAACATTAAAAAGGCTACTCAAAAAATGTTTATCGTAAGAAATGGGGCAAAAAGAAGACATTAATGCTTTCTATTTTTTGTTGTACCAATAATTAATAATACAAAAAATAGAAAACCTAATAAATAAAATATTTTTTCTCCTAAAGGATTTCCAATGATATTTTCATTCAATCCTATAATCAAACAAACTATAAAAATAACAATAATAATGCCTGAATAAATCTTATTTTTTAATAACATAAAATTAACCTTTCTTTTCTATAAAATCTGGGATACTACCAATAATTAACCCCAATAAAAATACAAATCTGAAAAAATATGAATATAGTCTAAAAAAGGAAATCAAATATTAATTTCACAATTAGCAATAATATAAATGCTATCACTGTACTATTTAACAAAATATACATGATTTTTTTGTATATTTCATGACTATTTTTTCTCTTAAAAAAATCATAAAAACACTCCAGATTCTTAGCCAGATTTCTAACGATTATCATAGCATAGAAGCTTAATGCTATATGGACGTAATTAGCTATATTTTTCTAACTTTGCAACAGAACCAGAATAACTAACACGAAAAATGAGTAGCAATTATGCTACTCATAAATATTTTTATCAAAAACTTCCAACTTGGTTACTTTAGGAATTTCAGGAAACAAACCAAAATTAAGATGTACAAAAAGCGCTCCTTCTTTACCATTAATCGTACTAGTAAAATACCCTATATGACCTCCACCTTGATTATCTGTATCTCCTTTTATTGTCACATGTTTAGCATGTTTCAAAAGTTGATATGTTTTATTATTCGCGGATATTTCTTTTAGTTTCTTTGTATCATGATTTGAAATATAATTATTTATTTCTTTTTCAGCAGAATAACGTGTCCAACTATCAAAAAAAATTAAATTTACATAAAAATAACAAAAGCCTAAAACTATAATAGTACCAAGTATATAAACTATTTTTTTCATTTAAAGACTCCTTATCTCCTCAAAATATTTAAGTTTTTATGGTAAATTAAAGTTGCATAATAATCCAACAAAAACACTTTAAAAGGAGTTGTCCGAAACAAATGAAACATGTGTTTAAAGTCTTTTTAGCCAGTATGTTAGCCACTCTTTTAGGTTGTACTGTCGTAACTTCTCATCATGCCTCTGCAGCTGAAAACCATCCTTCAACCAAACAAGATACTAAATTAGTCGCTACCTATAAGACTTCTCAAGTTGACGCAAAAACAATGAAACAATTCAAATCTATAGCTAAAGAAGATCCTAATTTCCATATTAAAAAACAACAAGGTAAAGTTATCATAGAAGAATTATTCCCTAATCCAAAGAAACAAAAATCAAATTATACAGCTAACCGTAGCACAAACAATCATACAAGAGTATTAAATTTTTCTGATTTTATAGGAAATATGGACGGAAACAATACTCATAATACATCAAATAACATATCAACATATAGTAAACACAAAGGCAAAGTATATAAAGGGCCAACTAAAGATGGCCAACATGTAAAAAAGGGAATGCATGTTCATTGTAATCGATTTAACGGAACAAAATCTGATCATAGATACTGGTCAAAAAAACATCCTAGAGCTTATGTAGATTTTTATAAAAGTGACTGTTGGTTCCATGCTAGCAAATATCATTGTTATTCTATGAATAATCCAAAGGGTATGGTTAAGTGCGATGGTTTAAACCAACTCTATCATAAAGGTGTCAAAGATTGCTCATCATGGAAAGGTAAACCTAAACACAAAAATTGGCCTAAAACAGCATGGTATAGAAATTAAACGACTGAAAGAACAATAAAAAAGCAAGAGACTATGATGATTGATAGTCTCTTGCTTTTTTTATTTTAGATTACATGATTGCTTAATTTTAGAAAAATGTTTTAACTTTTTTAGCTCCTTTAATATTTTTAGGAAGATTATATGGGTTAAAGTAGTGATAAACACCTGTTGAATTTACAGACTTTTTACCTGCACCGTGCACCGAAATAATACGATTGCCAAACAAGTTTTGAACAATATGTGTGATATGTATCATTTATATTGGAATTTAAAGAATATGTAATACTTTTTCTTTTTTGAAAATGTTTGATATTGTTCTTCCTTCATTTCTTGTTGAGCTTCTTTCTCCATTTGATATTTAGCACGATAGTTTTCTTCTTGGAACTTTTTCCACTGTTTATAAGTGGTAGATTTTTATACCCTTGTGCATGAGATTGCATGGGTAACATAATAATTATTACTGATGTAATTAAACAGATTTTAAAAACAAATTTTTGATAAGTATTCAATATTATTTAAATACTTTATGATAAAATGTTTTATATATAGACATTATCATGAAAATTATTAAAAAAGAGGAATTATACAAAAATGAAGAAAATCTTAAAAATATTAATAACTTCTATTATTGTTATCATTATTGCCTTAACAGTTTGGACTTTTAGTGTGATTACTTATCAGAAACACAAGAGTGAGAAAATCATCGATCACGTTATAGAACGTAAGGGTTGGGATAAAAAAATAAAAAATGAAAAAATGAGTTTTAATATTATGATGGGATATGCTGAAAAAGATATTGTTTTTAAAGATCAACCATATAGTGAGTATGAGTATAACGTGACGCCAGCACCAGCACCATGGACAGATGATAAAGAATATAAGGTGTGGGGGGAAACAGATTTACAAAAGAAAGACTCCTATTATAAATATCTTTTAGAATCAGAATCTTACAGAAAATAATATAAATGTATAACATAATAAAAAATAGAGATCATTCATCTACCACTTAGAGACAGCGTAGACTTCTACCTAATTATATTAATAAAATGATATTGAAGGAAAAATAATATTGAAAAGAGAGATTTTAAAATGAAATGGTTAAAAATCATTATATTAATTTTATCTTTAGTTCCAATAGAATTTATCGGATTATTTACTGATTATCAAACAGGTTTATTAATAGGTTACATCCCATTTATAATAGTTGCTATATTAATGAGTATATCCATTTTTAAATTCGGCTTTAAAAATAATATAAGTATTGTAATAGGTAGATGCATTGGAATATTTCTTTCTTGGGTATGTGTTCATTTATTTATGAACATTTACGATTCATCAAATTATTTTAAACCTCTTACCACAGATATTTTTTCATTATTTTTAGGAGCTATTTATTTCATATTTATTATGCTTATATATTTAGTTATCTATGACTTTTCTCACCGTAATAAGTGACTATTATGTTACTTATATTAAAGGACACAAAGATTAATTTAACAACGTTTGTATTTTTTAGTATTTATACAAACTAACTACCTATAATCGTTAATTATGTCAACTACACACAAAGGCTTAAACGTTGATTTAACAGCGTTTAAGCCTTTGTCTTGTGATTATCGATTATTCATATTTTATACATTCCCTTAACCACGCGTTTTCATGCATTTTCATCACGTGAACTTTTGTATCTTTATTCAAAATCTCAAATGACAAAACAGCGGTTTAAATTTATTTATTTGATTAGTTATCTGAAATTTTTCATTTATTTTATTTGTTATATAAAGAATAATACCAAAGAAGTATATTAATTAAGTTTCTGTTATAATACTTAGGTCGTCTTACTTCCGGCGATAGATTCGGCGGAAGGAGGTGAAATCATGAGTTTAATATTTGTTTGTATAATAGCACCTATTATAGTAGAGTGCTGTGTTGCGATTTTCACGTTTTGGCTAAACAACCGCAATAAATAAGGCGACATAGCCTCACCACTAAAGAACCCCAACCTACTGGCATAGGTTGGGGTTCGGTGATACATGAGTTCAATATTTGTTAATTTCAGTATATCTTGTAGCTTCTTCATTTGTAAACTATTTTACATTAATTTTTATATAACAAGTGGTTATAATATTTTCCAATATCAATCAGTTAATAGTGTTATGTACAAAATATAATCGTATGTTATCCTTCGTTTATAGATGATATTACTTGTTAATTTATCATATACTATTTCCTTGTCTTTTTCACTTTTCGTGTTACCACTCATTTACTGAGTGGTTTTATTTTCATCTTTTATGAAAGCGCATACTATTAATATATTTTTTCCT
>NZ_JBEZJI010000126.1:0-6954 GCF_040649435.1 Actinomadura sp. NPDC048955 | reverse complement strand
CCCGGGCGAGCCGCTCCGCCCGGGCACGCGCTCTGCGGCCCTGCGGGCTCCGGGCGAACCGCTTGATGCGGTCGATGTGCACCACGTCGGGCCGGTGCTGGTTCACGGCGGCGACGACCTCGGCGCCGTCGGCGACGTCCGCGACCACCTCCAGGTCGTCGGCGCTCGCCAGCATCATCGACAGGCCGGCCCGGACGAGCGCGTCGTCGTCCACGATCAGGACGCGGACGGGAGGGGAGTCCATCCCGCCACCCTACGGGCGGTTCAGGGGCGGCGCAGTCGGCGTCCGGTGACGCTGGAGGCCGCCAGCCGGAACCACGCCTCCCGGTCGCCGCCCGGCCACGGCCGGACCTGCGCGACCTCGGCCTTCTCGGCCTCGGACAGGGGGTGCGCGCCGCCGCGCAGCAGCACGCTCCAGCCCTCGTGGCGGGCCTCCTCGAACCGGTCGACCTCGAAGGCCGCCCGGACCTCTCCGCCGGTCACCGCCGACAGCAGGTTGCGGTTCAGCCGGCCCGACGCCGACGTGCGGAAGATCACCGAGTCCCCCTCGACGGCGTAGTTCACCGGGACGACCGTCGGTCCCTCGCCGTCGTCGAACGCCACCCGGCCGATGGTGCCGCCGGTGAGCAGCTTCATGCACTCGGCGCGGTCGAGTTCTTCGAGGACGGGCTCGTCAGAGGAGTTCGCTGCCATGCGTATCACCTTTCCCACCGGTCCCGGCGCCATGCGCGGCCCGCAGCGGAAGGCGGGCGCGCAACCGGAACCGGCCGTCGCCGGTGCGCCCGTGCTCCAGGGTCCCGCCGAGCAGCGCCACCCGCTCGGCGAGGCCGACGAGCCCCGTGCCGGAACCGGGGAAGGGCAGGGCGGGCGGGCCGGGGGGCAGCGCGTTGACGATCTCCACGTCCAGCTCGGCCCCGGCGTCCAGGGACACCCGGACCTCCGCGCCCGGCGCGTGCTTGCGGGCGTTCGTCAGGCCCTCCTGGACGATCCGGTAGGCGTGCCGCCCGACGCGGGACGGGACGAGCCCGGGATCGGGGACGTTCTGCTCCAGGGCGACGCGGCCCCCGGCCCGCCGGGACTCCTCCACGAGCCCGGGGACGTCCGCGAGCGTCGGCTGCGGGCGTTCGGGGTCGGCGCCGGGGGCGTCGTCCCGCAGCACGCCGATCACCTCGCGCAGGTCCTCCATCGCCTCGTGGGCGCTGCGCCGGATGATCCCGGCGGCCTGGCGCTGCCCGTCCGGCGTGCCCGGGCCGAACTCCAGCGCCCCCGCGTGCACGGCCAGCAGCGAGATGCGGTGCGCGAGGACGTCGTGCATCTCCCGGGCCAGGCGCTCGCGTTCCAGCAGCCGGGCCTCCTCGACCCGCAGCCGCTGCTCGGTCTCGGCGGCGCGGGCCCGCTCCTCCAGCGAGGCGATGAGCTGCCGCCGGGACCGCACCAGCATGCCCGTCGTGACGAGGACCGCGTAGATCAGCGCGAAGATGACGCTGCCCTGGAGGAACTCCTCGTGGGGGGCCGTGAGCCGGAACAGGCCGATGATCAGCGCCAGGCTGGCGCCTGCGACCGGCAGCGCGATCCGCCATGGGCGCAGCATCGCCAGCGAGTACATCGCGATCGCCGCCGTGCCGAGCGTCGTCGTCGCCGTCCACTGCGCGAACACCATCACGACCGCGAAGGTCACCGGGTGGCGGCGCCGGAAGAGCATGAGGAACACGCAGGCGACGGCGCCGATCAGCACGTCCCGCCGGACCGCGATCGTCTCCCCGGGGGGCAGGTCGTCCACCGTGCCCTGGAGCAGCACCCAGCCGAGCACCATCGCGGCGCCGGCGGCGCCGACGTCGCCGAGCCAGTCGCGCCATGGGCGCCGCAGGAGGTCCACCCGCCCAACGGTAGCCATGCCGCCCGCCCCGGACAGCGGCCGCAGGTCGGCGGCGCCATCGACTTTGGTCGACGGGCGCCACTGGGGCTGTCCCCACCCCGCTGTCGCCCGCTGCCCGCAGTGCGCCCGCGCCCGCGGCTGCCTAGCGTCGGAGACCATGACGACCACACAACCGAGGCGGCCCCGCGCCGCCAGGCGGGCGGTCGCGGTGCTGGCGGCGGGGGCCGCGATCGCCGCGGCCGCCGCCGTCCCGGCGCCCGCGCGAGCCGAGCCGGCGCCGAACGGCTGCACCGACCGCACGGCGACGCTGCGGGCCCTGGAACGGATGACCGGGACGCACGGGGTCACCGGCGCCGCCGTGCGCGTCGACGACCCCGCGTGCGGGACGTGGACGGCCGGCAGCGGGGTGGCCGACCGCCGCACGGGGCGGCCGATGAGCGCGGACCTGCGGGTACGGATCGCCAGCGTCACCAAGACGTTCACCGCCGTCACCGTGCTCCAGCTGGCGCGGGAGGGCCGGATCTCGCTGGACGCCCCCGTCGAGCGCTACCTGCCCGGCCTGCTCGACCGGGGCGGCTACGACGGCCGGAAGATCACCGTCCGCAGCCTGCTCCGGCACACCAGCGGCCTGCCCGACTACATGGACACCTTCCCGAACTCGGACGGGTACCGCTTCCGGCACTTCGAGCCCCGAGAACTGATCGATCGGGCGCTGGCGCTCCCGCCCCCCGATCCCGGCTGGCACTACGCGACCACCAACTACATCATCGCGGGGCTCATCGCGGAGAAGGCGAGCGGGCACAGCCTGGAGGACGAGGTCCGGCGCAGGATCATCCGGCCGCTGCGGCTCCGCGACACCTACTGGCCGGGCGACCGGACGCGGATCAGGGGACCGCACGCGCGCGGCTACCTGCGCGAGGAGCGCGACGGGACCGTCCGGTGGGACGACTTCACCGAGATGAACACGACGGTGGCGTGGGCCGGGGGCGCACTGGTCTCCAGCCCGCGTGACCTGAACGCCTTCTTCGGCGCGCTGATGGGCGGCCGGCTCCTGCCCCCGGGGATGCTCGCGCAGATGAAGCAGACGGTCCCCGCCGACCCCGACCGCATCTGGGACGGCGCCGCCTACGGCCTCGGCCTGATCGCGACCCCGCTGCGCTGCGGCGGGACCTGGTGGGGGCACGCCGGCGGCCTCGAAAGCTACATCACCGTCTCGGGCGTCGGGCCGTCCGGGCGCCGCGTGACGATCGACTTCAACGAGAACCCGTCCACCAAGGAGGCGTTCGACGACCAGATGAAGCTCGTCGAGACGGCGTTCTGCGACGGGGCCGCCGCACCGGGCACGGCGCCGACCGCCGCGCCCGCCGCCGCGCCGGCGTCCGCCACGTCCGGCACGGGCGGTCTCGCCCGCTTCTACGACCAGCGGCTGAACTGGAAGGAGTGCACGCTCAACGACGACGACGAGATCGGAAGGGAACTCGACAAGGCGGGCGCCGCGTGCGCGGACGTCACCGTCCCGCTCGACTACCGCCGCCCGGAAGGCCGCACCATCACCGTCGCGATCTCCCGTCTGAAGGCGTCCGACCGCGCCCACCGCATCGGAACGATGATCCTGAACGGCGGCGGCCCGGGACCGGCCCTCGACATGCCGCCCTACATGCGCTCCGTCATGGGCAAGGCGGGCCCGCGCTACGACCTGGTGGGCATGGACCCGCGGTCGCTCGGCCGCAGCGCCGCGGTCGACTGCCGGGGGCCCTCCGGGACCTGGATCAAGTCGGCGGGGGAGAGCCGCCGGTCCTTCGACCGGTCCGCCGCGTTCGCCAAGGACCTCGCCGACCGGTGCGCGCGGACGAACGCCGGCGTCCTCCCGCACATCAGCACGCGCAACATCGCCCGCGACATGGACATCGTCCGGGGCGCCCTCGGCGAGCGGAAGGTCTCCTACAACGGCGCGTCCTACGGCACCTACCTCGGGTCGGTGTACGCGACGATGTTCCCCGGCCGGCTCGACCGCGTCGTGCTCGACAGCTCGGTCGACCCGACCCGCTTCGGCCCGCGCCTGCTGGCCGGCACCGAAGGAGCCAACGACCGCGCGCTCGGAGCGTGGGCGGAGTGGGCGGCCGAGCGCGACGCGACCTACGGTCTCGGCGGCACGCGCGCCGAGGTCCTCGGCACCGTCCGCGGCCTCGTCGCGGCGGCCGCGAGGACGCCGCTCGCCGTCGGCCGGTGGCGGGTGGACGACACGACGCTGCCCCTCGTGCTGTTCAACCACCTCGACACCGACGAGGACCAGGCCAGGGCGATGCTGGCGGAGTCGGTGCGCGTCTTCGCCAAGGCCGCGGCGGGGGAGGGCGTCCAGCCGACCAAGGAACTGGACGAGGAGCTGACGTTCCTGCTCACCGGCGCGGAGTCGGTGTACGGGAGCGGGCAGACCGCCATCATCTGCGGGGACGCGGACACCCCGCGCGACCCGGAGTCCTACTGGCGCGACATCGAGCGGAACCGGGCCGCCAGCCCGCTGTTCGCACCGCTGACCCGCAACGTCAACCCGTGCGCGTTCTGGCCGGTGCGACCCGCCGAGCGGCCGACCGAGGTCGGCGGGCGGCTGCCCGCGCTGATGGTGGCCGCGACCGGCGACACCCGCACGACCTACCCGGCCAACCAGGCACTGCACGGGCTGCTGCGCGGATCGCGGATGGTCACGCTGGACGCCGACGTCCACGCGCCCTACCAGCGCGGCTACCCGAACACCTGCGTCAGCGAGACGGTCAACGGCTACCTGCTGACCGGCCGCCTCCCCAAGCGGGACTTCACCTGCGCCTGAGGCGCCGGCACCCTCCCGCGGGGCCGGGCCGACCCGACATCGGGCGGCCCGGCCCGGCGCTTCCCCGCACCGTCAGCCGGACTTGGCCACGGTGAGCAGCACCGCGGCGTCCTCCAGCGCCTCCAGGCTGTGCCGCGCGTCCGGAATGATCAGCAGGTCGCCGGCGATGCCGTCCCAGGAGTCCTGGCCCGCGACCAGCCGGACGCGGCCCCGCATGACCAGGACCGTCGCCTCGCCCGGGCTCTCGTGCTCCGCCAGCGCCGTGCCCGCCGTCATGGCGATCAGCGTCTGGCGCAGGACGTGCTCGTGCCCGCCGTACACGGTGTCGGCGCCGCGCCCGGTCGAGGCCGCGGCGGCGCGCTTCATCAGGTCCCGTACCTGTGCGTCCAACGAGAGCTTCTGCATGGCACCAAGTGTGCCAGTGGGGCCGCGGGCGGCGCCGGTGACCTCAGGTGAGGGGCGTGCCCATGACCGGCTTGCCGACGGCGCCGCCCTCCAGCCAGGCGTCCCACGACTTGGCCCACGGCGTCGGGCCGTTCCCGAACTGGAGCCGCCGCGACGTGCCCGTCACCTTCACCACGTCGCCCCGGTTGGTGAAGTCGAAGAACCACTTGGCGTCGCCCGGGGAGGCGTTCACGCACCCGTGGCTGACGTTGTCGTTGCCCTGCGCGTCGGTCGACCACGGCGCCGAGTGGACGAACGTCCCGCTGTAGGTGAGGCGGACGTTCCACTTCGTCGGGATCCGGTACTCGCCGGGGTCGCCGGTGGTGGCCGAGTCCATCACGATGTGCGCCGCCTTCTCCTGCGCGATCATCGTGCCGCTGTAGCTGTCGTGGCCCGGCTTGCCGAGGCTCACCTTCATGGTCCGCACCGTCCTGCCGCCGTCGGTCACCGTCGCGCGGTGCTTCTTGGCGTCGACGGTCGTGATGTGCCGCGGCCCGACGGTGAAGCCGACGCTGCGGTCCTTCATCCCGTACATGCCCTCGCCGGCCTTCAGCCCCGCCAGGTGCGCGACGACCTCCACCTTCTGCCCGGACGGCCAGTAGTCGCGGGGCCGGAAGTCGACCTCCTTGTCGCCGACCCAGGACCAGGCGCCCTCGACCGGCTTGGACATGCGGACCTCAAGGGCCTTCTCCACCGCCACCTTGCCGGCCTTGGTGCTCACCGGCCTGGACAGCAGCAGCTGGACGGGCATGCCGACGCCGACGGTCTCGCCGTCCAGCGGCGACATGCCGCTCTCCAGCTTCTTGCGCGGCGTCAGCGTCGTGAACGTGGACGTCGCGGTGGCCTGCTTCCCGCCGTCCCCGGTCGCCTTGGCCGTGACCGTGTACGTCGTGGACGGCCGCAGCGTCCACGACGACGTCCACGACTTTCCGTCGGAGGCGAGCTTCCCGCCGGCCTTCGTGCCCTTCTTGCCGTAGGTGAGGGTCACGCTGGTGAGCCTGCCGTTGTCGGCCGTGACGGTGACCGGCCTGTCCGGGGCGGCCTGCCGCGTCCCGGTGGCGGGCGTGACGGCGAGCTTCACCGCGTCCTCGGACTTGCCGCCGTCGCCGCCCCCGCCTCCGCCGTCACCCCCGGAGGAGCAGCCCGCCGCGGCGATCACCACCGCCCCGGCGACCGCCGCGCCCACCGTCCCGGTCCGACCCTTGAGCACCTGAGAACTCCTCACGCTCGACGCGGGTTTTCCCTCGGTCAGGGTATGCACGCTTTCGAGCGAGGCATGCGGAACCGCCGCTACTGTTCAGTCTTCTCCCAGGTGTACGGGCCTTTCTTCATGCGCGGTTCAAGAGGGCGTGACGCGCCCCGTGCCCGGCGGGAGCTCGGACGCCGCGGCGCGGTCGAGCAGGAACAGGGTCCGGCTCCGCCCGCGGGCCCCGGCGCACGGGACGTGGAACGGGTCCGCGTCCGGCGCCAGCCCGAGCCCGATGGCCTTGGCCTTGGACTCGCCCGCCGCCAGCAGCCACACCTCGTCCGCGGCGCGCAGGGACGGGAACGTCAGCGAGATCCGGGTCGGGGGCGGCTTCGGGGCGCCCCGCACCGCCGCCACCGCGCCCTCGTCGCGCAGCGCCGGCAGCTCCGGGAACAGCGACGCCACGTGCGCGTCGGGGCCGACGCCCAGCATCAGCACGTCGAAGGCCGGAACCGGGCCGTCGCCGGGCCCGGCGACGGCCCCCAGCGCCGCGCCGTACCGCGCGGCCCCGGGCTCCCGGTCGGCCCCCTCCCCGCCGGCCCCCGCCGGCGTGGCCTGGTCCCC
>NZ_JBEZJI010000125.1:0-7105 GCF_040649435.1 Actinomadura sp. NPDC048955 | reverse complement strand
CCGGCGTCCACCGGTTGCAGTTGCCGAAGGTGTAGCCCCCCGCCAGCGGCGGGGGGCTACAGAGACGCAAAGTGGAGAGGCTCGGTGCCCCTCCACGGCTGATCGGATTGAGAAACCGACCAAGTGTTCTAGCCAGCAGATCAGAACCCCACGCGGCGCTTCCTGGAGCTCTCCAAGGTCGCCGTGGCGCCGCAGGTGCACTTGTACTGCTTCTTCGTGATCTCGTACGGACCGTCGAGGGCGTACGTCTCGGTGCCGGGAACGCCGGTGGTGAACTTGCACACGTGCTTGTCGTCCATGTCGCTTCCCCTTGACCTCGGTTTGGAGTCCGGTTGAGACCGGACCGCAGGGCATCTTCGATGCCTCGGTATCGACCGTGCAGATCAAGGACAGTTCGACCAGTCCCAAACCCCAGAAGCATCAAGGCGGCCCCTTCGCGCCCTGATGACCAACAGCCATCGCTTTGAGGCCGTTGCCCTCCAGGGGCCCGGCGCTCGCTGGGCAGATCGACGGCACCGCCCTCCTGACCAGGGCCGACCAATTGCCGAAAGACGAGCCCGCGTTCAGAGAGCGTTGCCGAATTGGGCTGTCTGGGGTCAAGGGGCAGGGCCCGGCGTGGCGCCGGGCCCTGCAAGAGGAGCTACCTGCTGAAGACGGCGACTGGGAAGGCGCCTAGCAGGCTGGTGATGGCGGCGGTAGCGCCGGCGATCCCGATGACTGCGGGAACGCTGAAACTCACTGTCATCGCGAACGCGAACGCAGCGATGATGGCGAATGGGACAAGGACCTCGATGTACCCGTAGATGCAGACGAGGAAGCCGACAAGAGCACCGACCACACCCGCAATGGGCGCGACGATGGCGATCGGGCCGAGATCGAGGAACTCGCCGAAGTAGCCGACGGTGAGGCGAGCGACGACGTAGCCGAGAACACCGCCGAGGACGGCGACGCAGACACCGCTGGTGGCCCCGGAGCGCAAGTCATCCTTGTTCACAGATCTCTCCTTTGTGTGGCGCCCGCGCTGGGTGCGCGGGACGCGCTGATGCAGGGATGACCGTGCCGCGCCGGGCACCCCCTGCAACAGGCGGGCGGCCGGGCCGGGCTGCGGCCTCGGGGGCCGGTCCGGCCCGGCCGCCCGCGCGCCGCTAGACGCTAGAACGCCCGTCAGAACCCCGTGAGCCGCTAGCGGGACCGCTAGGTCTAGCGAGCGTCCGCTAGACGTCCACGGCCCGCTAGAGGACGTCTCAGCGCGTCCCCGGGGGACGTCTGCAGGACGTCCGACCGGCGTTGCCGAAAGAGCGACGGCTGACGAGGACGAGCGCCAGGACGACGGCGGCCGCGCGGGGGCACCGCAGGTCAGCGGTTGCCGAAAGAACCGGCGGAGCAAGACCTCCGATGGCGCTGAGCCGTCAAGCTGCGGTCGGCAGAGCGCGGGTGAAGGCATTGCCGGCGTCGTAGGTCTGGCCGGTGTGGAGGCAGTGGAAGAGCTGGCCGAGCATCCGGTTGAACAGGTGCCGCAGGGCGCCGGGGTGTTTGTCCCCGTTCTCTCGGCGTCGCTGATAGTGGGCCCGTGCGGGTTCGTGGTTGGTGGAAGCGGCGAAGGCCCAGACGAACCCTGCGGCGGCGAGGCGATCGTTCTTGATTGTTCGGTGGGTGATGGAGATGCTGCGGCCCGAGGCGCGGGTGATTGGCGCCGATCCGGCGTAGGCCTTGAGCGCGCGGTCGTCGCCGAGCTCGGCCAGGACGCGGGCGCCGAGCTGATCGCCGAGGCCGGGGCAACTTGTGATGATCTGGTAGTCGGGATGCTGGGCGAAGGCCTCGGCGACGGCTTCGCCGAGGCGGTCGACGTTGTCGCATTCGGTGTTCAGAACGGCCAGCAGTGCGCGGGCCTGCTCTCCCATCGCCTGTTCGACCAGCGGGGGCTGGTGGAGCTGGGGCTTGCGCAGCGCCTGGTGGAGCCGTTGAGCGAGTGGGTCGATCCCGCGCTGCCGTCCCCCGCGACGCAGCGCCGTGGCGATGCGAGCGCGCGAGAGCTTGGCGGCGGCCGCCGGTGTCAGGGCGAGGGCCAGGACGGCGCGTGCGTCGCGGCCGGCCAGGTTGGTGGTGCGCCCGGCGAAGGCGTCCAGGAAGGTCGGGAAGTACTCGCGCAGCAGCGACCGCAACTCGTTGGAGGCCCTGGTGCGCAGCCAGGTGGAGTCCTGTTGGGCCCGGGCCAGGACCGCGATCGCGCGAGCGAGGTCGGTGTCGTCGGGCAGCGGCCGGTGCGCGCGGGCGTCGGTGCGCAGGATGTTGGCGAGCGTCATCGCGTCGACATGGTCGGACTTCGTGCGGGAGACCGTGTGACGTTCCCGGTAGCGGGCCACGGCCATTGGATTGATGGCGTAGACGCGCCGGCCTGTGCCCCGCAGCGCGGACACCAGCAGGCCGCGAGGGGTCTCGATGGCGACGGGGATCGGCTCGGCGGGGTCGTCGCCGGCTTCGGCGAGCATCTGCAGCAGTTCGCCGAAGCCTTCGGCGGTGTCCTTGATCCGGCGTTTGGCCACCAGCTCGCCGGCCTCGTCGACGAAGGCGATGTCGTGGTGGGCCTCGGCCCAGTCGATCCCGCAGAACACTCTCACGGTGAGTTTCTCTCCTTGATCACCCTCGGCTAGGTCGCTGTGTGGTTGACCTGGCAGGGACGCGCGGCGCTCTAATAACAAGGCTCGTGGCCTGGCCTCCGATGGAGCCGTTCGCGATCCCAGCGACCCGCACGGGCCCCGGTCTTAGCGCAGAGCTCAGGGCCCGGATGTTTCGAGAGGTGCACCGCGCGGGCGGCTCGAACCACGATCAACAACCTGCCGGACATCCCGTGACGGCGGGCCAGAACCATCCAGCCCGCCACCACGGCGAGGCCGC
This sequence comes from Actinomadura sp. NPDC048955, assembly GCF_040649435.1. Taxonomy (NCBI): domain Bacteria; kingdom Bacillati; phylum Actinomycetota; class Actinomycetes; order Streptosporangiales; family Thermomonosporaceae; genus Actinomadura; species Actinomadura sp. NPDC048955. Next base: position 4,210 of record NZ_JBEZJI010000125.1, on the reverse strand, counting down.
GCCTGCTCTGTCTTGCTCTAGGTCTCAAGGACCAGATATGCCGCAGGCTTCCAGCGCGACGGCCCTTATTAGATGTGCGATCAGACGTCTGATCGCGGCCTGGCCCGGTGGAGACCTGTCTCACGGCGCCGTCTCAGCCTCGTCTCAGAGGCCCATGGCGCGCGCACCATACGCGCGCGAGCCTCGGCGAGTGAGATGGCCGCGCCCCACCAAGGGGGCGAGAGTGCGTTGCCGAATTCAGCTTGTTGGGTCAAGGCCCCTGACACTTCCATGACAGCCCCGGGGCCGGCGTCGCGCCCCGCCTGCTTAGCGGGGGTGTGCGGTGAGCTACTCCCGTATCGAGCGTGGCGTGATGGCCGCCGACGCCCTCGGCCAGCACTTCACCCAGATCAGCAACAGCCTGTTCCGGGACCCTCGGATCAGTGGCCTGGCCAAGGCCGTGTTCGGCCTGATCTCCACGCACCGGGACGGCTACGGCGTCTCGGTGGAGACGATCGCCCGGTGTATGAAGGAGGGACGGGATGCAATCAGGAAGGCTCTGCGCGAACTAGAGCAACACGGCTACCTCGTGCGCGTTCAGACCCGCGACCCGAAGACGGGTCAGATGGGGGTGGCGGTCTACCGGATCACCGACATGCCGGACGGCCTGAACATCTCGGTGCCCGCGCCTTACCCGGATGCACGTTTCCCCAAGTCAGCACCGTTGGCTGGAAAGCCGTCGACGGTGACACCGTCCACGGTGAATCCGACCCCTAAGAACACCAGTCACAAGAACACCAAGGGGCAGAAGACCAACGCGCAGAAGATTCCTCCCCCTCGCTCTGTGAGGAGCGTTCAGGTTGGTGACGCGCGGGCGCGCGCGACGGCACCGCAAGCGGCGAGCGAGGAACCCAAGGGGAGCCGGAGCGCCAAGAGTGTGGGTGTGCGGCCCTCAGAGCGGCCTCAGAGCACCGAGGGGGGCGGGGTGATCAACTGCCGCCCCTGTCGGTGATCGCCCGTCAGGGCGCCGTTCAGCGTCGCAGGACGCGCGGTGGGTGCTGGGGGGCTGCCGCGGGTGTTCCGGGAAGGGGCGCCGCGCTGGGTGCTGGCGGAGATGGCGGTGCGCGTGGACGCGCTGCTGGCCGAGGGCCGGACGCCCATCGAGATAGTCCGGGCGGCCGAGGAGGTACCGCCTCCGATCGGTCCCCGGGGCCACCTGGATGCGCTGCACGCGGTCCGGGCCGCGCTGCGCACCAACGGCTACGACCGCCAGGCCGACGAGGTCGCCGCCGGCGTGGTGCGGTGCGAGGGGTGCGGCGCCCGCCGGACCGGCGCCCGTGGTTGTCCGAACATCAGGTGTCGGAATGTCGCGTCCGGTGTCGGGGGTCAGGGCACGCCGCGGATGTGCTCGGCCTGCCAGCGGGCGGCGGCCGCGCTCACAGCGGCCGTCCGCCAGGCGCGAGCAGATGGCGGTAGGGGGTGACCTCTGGACAGTCAGGACCGCAAGGCTCACAACCAAACCAAAAGGGGACCTGCCATGAGCGACCCGAAGAAGAACGACGACCCGAAGAAGCCCGACGACGACCTGGACGGCGAGAGCGTCTGGGACATCAGCACCTTCTGAGTGCCTTCATCCTGCGGGGGCCTGGCGACGCCGGGCCCCCGCGCCATGCCCCGCCCGCATCCCCGCCACCCCCCGGTGCCCACCCTGCGCCGCGTTGCTTCGGCGGCCAGCTTTCCCGTGCCGTCTGCGATGCGAGGCCAGTCGCCGCCGTGGACGTGCTGGGACTCCCTTCAGGGGGTTGAGCGCGGCGGCCGACGCTGCGGAGCGCCGAACAGCGCCCGCCCCATTTACCGACCTACCCGCCCAGTGGTAGCGGGGGCGCTGAAATGGCGGAGCGCCGCCCCGCGCTCGGCGGGACGGCGCTCCGGGCCGCAAAATCGAGGTGGTGGGGGGCGTCAGGTGAGGTCGAGCGCCTCGGGCTTGTCCGGCTTCTGGGCTTGGGTCAGGGTCTTGTGGACGACAGCGAGGTCCTGGCCGAGGCGCTCGGCGTGGAGTCGACGGGCGCGCTCGCCGACCTGCTGCGCCCCTTCGGCGTCCAGCCCCGGCCGCCGTTCGTTCGCAACGGCCTCAAGCGCCGCGGCTACTGGCGCCAGGACATCGAGGCCGCGATCGCGGCCGCGGCCGCCGGCCAGACCGTGCCCACCGCCTGACCCCGGGGGTGCCACGTGGGACTCCCACGTGGCACCCGCACACCCCCCACGCCCCCGCGTGGGGGTGGAACACCCCAACTGAACAGCGGAAACGACCGGCAGGGGTGCCACGTGGCACCACCCGCCCACCCCCTCTCCCGGCCCAACAGGCCCCCAACCTTGACGCATAGGAGCGTCGCCCGGCCCGGACCGGCCGCGCGCCGGTCCTGGAGGCGAGTTGCGACGACCAAGATCTCGGCACTGTTCTTTGCGAGGCGGCATCCACAAGGGAGCCGTACAACAAAGGAAAGGCGCAACCGATGACTGACTGTGACTGCGAGCGGTACAACTGCCCGATCTGCGGCGGTGGCTCGGACGACGACGACTGACCGCTGGCGGGGAGCGCACAGCTTCTCGCCATGACGGCCTAAGCCCCCGGGCATAGGTTGGTTCCACTGGCGGCGGGAGGGGTTTCCCCTCCCGCCGCTCTTTGCTGCCTACCGAAGCCCCGCAGCGGGCCGCCATGCCGTCGGCGCTTGACCCCAAACAGCCCAATTCGGCAACGCATCTCGCCGCCCTGGCAGGTCGCGGCTGCCCCGCTACCGGTCGCGGCGGCGCGACCCGTGCCGCGACCTGTCACCCCGACGGTGACCAGTGCCGATATCGGCAGGTCGCGGGTCGCGGGGGTCTTCGCTGATGACCAACAAAGCCGCCGCTGAGCGTTGTCGAGGGTCGTTGCCGCTGCGACCGCGACCCGCCCGGCATCCCGCGCTGGGGTCTTTCGGCAACGAGCTCCTGGCGGTGCTTCCCCTAGCGTTGCCGGGGGGCGTGAGGAACAACCGCGTGAGAAGTCGCCCCCGCGCCGTTCGGCGGGGAAGCCCCCCGGGGGGTGTGACGGCGTTTGGAAGGCGGTTTGGGGGGCTGTGGCGGGTCGCTTCCCCACTTCCCCAAACGGGGTGTTCTGGCAGGTCGGTCCCGGGGATGCGGTGTGGGGAGGCGGGTTGGGGAAACTTCCCCAGGTTCCTGCCCGCTTCCCCACGCTGACCAGACGGGCCCCACCCACGGGGTCCCTCCGGCAGACTCCGGAGGGACTTTCCCCATGAGGCGCGACGGTCGATCAACCCCATCACCGCGAGGGAGCCCTGTTGGCCGAGAACATCGACCGGCTGCTGGAGGCGATGCCGCGTATCGCTGAGGCGGTCAACGCGTTCGCCGCCCCCAGACGCAGGAACTGGTTTTCCGGACACTCCTCGCCGCAGCGTTGGAAGCGCCACCGGAACCCGCTCGCCCTCCCGCCGCGCCGGCCCCAGCCGGGGCGGATACCGGGGCGGATACCGGGGCGGATACCGCCGGTGCCCGACTGGACGCCACGGCCGCGCGAGCCGCGATCGAGGCCGCGTGGGAAGCCGGGCTGACCGTCCGCGCGGCGGCCGAGCGGGCCACCCGGTCGGCGTCCTACGTCGGTGACGTCTACGCCCAGCTCGCCAAGGCGCGCGGGCCGCAGCCCAGCAGGGGCCAGACCCGGATCGAGGGAGCCGCGTAGTGATCGCTCTCGCCTACCTCGCCGCCGTGACCCTCAGCATCGTGGTCCTGGCCGTGGTCCTGCTCCGCAACCACCCGGCCCGATCCCAGCGCCGGACTCGCCCCCGGCACTGGTCATCCCGCCCACCGCTGACACGGACGTCCACGTGATCCTCGCCACCGTCACGGTCGAGATGACTCACGCGTGCGAGACCTGCGCTGAGAACCGCGGTAACACACCTTCCGCGCTGTGAGCCGCCGCTCGGGTCGGTCTTTCGGCAACGAGCTCCTGGCCGTGCTTCCCGGTGCTGTCGTTGCCGCCAGCTCGTGGGTGAGTTAGCTCGGCTCGCGATGCCCGAACACGCACGCACGGGGTGTTTCCCGGGTCTGGTCACCGGGGCTAACCGACCTAACCTGGCTAACTCCATGCAGGTCAGCACGGGTTAGTCGCGTTCGGAAAGCCGGGTTGGAAACCTAACCCGCCCTCTGGGGACCTAACCCGGCCGCTGGACGTCAC
>NZ_JBEZJI010000124.1:0-7164 GCF_040649435.1 Actinomadura sp. NPDC048955 | reverse complement strand
TCTTGGTCGATGAACCATCTACCGGAGACCTCACTGCGTCCGGCTCACAACACGCCGACACTCACCCCCACTCCGAATCACGCCCTAACTGCCGTTATTCAGGCAGTCTTCACTCTCCACAATTCGCGTGCGGGTCGGGGGTTGTTGGTCGCGGGTGTATGGCGTAGATGACGTCGCTGCGGCGGCGCGCCCGGTGGATTAGGGCGGCGTTGTGCTTCGTGCCCTGGGGTCGCTTGCGGTCGTAGTTGTCATCCTTGCTCAGTGGCCGGAGAGGGGGGCGAACGCGCTACGAACAAGGTGCGTTTGAGTGCCTGTAGCTCCCCTGGGCGGGTTCGCCCTGAATGAAGGATCCGCAGCGGCTGGAGGGCATCGTAGTCAACGCCGCAGCGCCTGGCGCGCGTAGACATCACCCGCACGAACGGCCAACGATCATGCGCACCGCCGCGCAGGCGCCGCCGTAAGCGCTCCGGCTCGCCACCCTGGACGCCGCGCTCCTCCGCTGAGATCCGACGGCAATGGCCATCACCGCCCCCCAGGCAAGGCTGGCGAAGGTCAAGCGGCGCGCGGGTGGCGGGCACGGACGGCGTTGATGCAGCGATCCCGCGACACCGGGCCGGCAAACCTCAGCCGGTCGTAGGCGGTGAACGGCGGCTCCAGCGCGTCGAGTTCGTCGACCAGCGCGTGCAGCCGGCGTGTCCAAGCCGGTGTCCCGGCGTCCGGTTCGCCCGGGGCCGCCTCGATCGCGGTGACCAGGGTGCCCTTGCGCTGGATGTTGTGGGGCGTCACCGACCGCAGGCATACGAACTGCCCGTCCAGGTAGGCGCCCCATTCCTCCTTGGCGGCGGCCTGGTCCTCCCAGTGCTCGAGGAACCAGCCCTCCAGCGCCTCGACGCCTCCGGCCCGGTCAGCGAGGCCGAACAGATCCGCCGGCACCATCTCCGCGTCGTCGGAGCGCAAGTAGGAGGGCAGAGGCAGCCTGCCCTCTAGCACCAGCCGCCGCACCTGTCCGGGGTCGCGGCCGGTGGCGCGGCACAACTCCTCCAGATCGGTGAACCAGGCGGTGACATAGGCGTCGTCGTCGGCGGTCATCGGGTGGTCGCCGTTGACTTCCCGGAACCGCGCGGCCAGCAGCGCCCGTCTCCGCGCCGACAGTGCTAAGAGAACCGCTGACGGCGATGGCGTTGACGATGGGAGCACTCTTGGTCATGAGTGGTCTCCTTTGTGTGGCGCCCGTGCTGGATGCGCGGGACGCGCTGATGCGGGGATGACCGTGCCGCTCCGAACACACCCTGCAACAGGCGGCTAGATCGAAATCTGACGGTGACCGTTGACACCTGGGTCTGCGCCGACCACGGAGATCACTCATATCGACTCCCGGCCCCCAACTCGACCGCCCCACTCCTCGGCTGGACCGGGAGGCCAAGCGCCGCCTGACGGTCATCCGCCACGTCGATCAGGTCACCGGCAGCGTTGCGATGACGTGGCGGTATGTCGGGATCAGCTGGCAGGCGTACTCCGTCTGGTCTCGCCGCTACCAGGCCGAGAGCACCGAGGGCCTGCACACCCGTTCCAAGCGGCCCAAGACCAGCCCAAACGCCACACATATCGAAATGCTGCGGAGTCGTTCGGTGCTACTACAGCGGCGGTGCTGGGCAGGTTCGTTCAAGGCGCCGGACTGCTGGGCCAGCACACTGGTCGATGATGACCCGGCTCTACCGGCGTAAGAGCACCGCAGACCCACTCAGGAGGCACCCACGGCGCCGCACGGTGATGACCAGGCTGCCCGGCCTGCCCGCCAGGGGATCCAGGCGCGGCTGAGGACGTCTCAGCGCCGCGCGCCGAGAACGGCGCCGAGGCCAGTGGCGGGTACGGCGGTGTGGTGGTGCTGCTGTGCCCCGGCGACCAGGCCATCGCTGAACCGGACGCTGAACCGGACGCTGAACCGGACGCTGAACCGGACGCCGGACCGGTCGTCGGGTCCGGCGGGGGCGAGTTGGTGGCGGTGGCGGTAGCCGAGGCCGCGCCAGCGAGGTGAGCGCCCTCGAAGCGCGGCTCGGCCGCCAACTCTCCGCTGGCGCGCTGCATGGCGACAATCGGTGCGCCGCGCTTCTGGGGGCACGATCACGCGACAGTCCGAGTTTGAAGTCCTGATCTGCTACTCGTGCACGTAGGTCCTCCGTGCACCGTTCCAAGTTTCATACCTACTGTTGTGTGCCAGTTCCTGGAGGGTTAGGCATTGTGAGGCACGGCGGCGCGCAGCCGCTGCCGGTTCAGCCTTCTGGCAAGCAGAATCGCTTGCCCCTGCTTGGCATAGCGGTGCCTGCGCACTTCGGAGAAGCGTTGAGGATCCAGCGCACTGATCACTGGGACCTCAGTCACAGGGCTGGGGGTTGCTCCGTCGGTCAGCAAGGGATGCAGGGTGTAGCTTCCATACCCGGCCTCGGTAACGAGGTTTGCTTCACGTAGTGCCCTGATCGCTGTGTTGACCTGCTGCTTGGCGCCAGCCCCAGCGGCGACCAGTTCGTTCTGCGACAACTTCGCAACGCCGGTTTCCGGGTCATGATGGTCGATCAGCATCATCAGCACGCGCAAGGCCGTGGGCGTCAAGTCCACTCTGGCGAGCAAGGACAAGGCACCACGGGGGAATACGACCGGCTGGTCCGTCGGGAACTCAGGCTCGTGGGTGGACATCATCGGCTCCTTCGACGGAGACGGCCCGGGGTCACCTTGTGACCCCGGGCCGCGCCGCAGATCGTCATGACGCTTGCCGGCGGGCCCGCCGGAGGGTCGATTTGACCGTGTTTGGGGATTCATTGAATCCAAGGGACTCCAACAGTTTACGCACTTGTCCTGGAGTGGCACCCGGTCCAATAGATTCTGCGGCCAGACGTACGCGGCCAGCAGCGGACCGCTCCGCGCGCATCCGCCGTCCCAGCTGGGCGGCGGCCGTGTCTTCAGTCGACCCGGTGATCTGCCTGACGGATTGGGCAGGGCGTGGTTGTGATGTGGTGTCCTGGACCCCTGACCGGGGCGGGGTCCACTCCAGAGCCTCGACCATGCTGGTCGTCATCGTCGCGGTCGAAGAGGTACCCGGGGGGCTGGAACTGATCACTGCGACGCCCCGTGTCGGGCCGACGTCGAACAGTTCGCCTTGAGTGTCATCCCGCTGAACACCGGCTTCACTCTCGACTATCTGGTCGTCGAGGATGGTGAACCGGGCGCGGCGCGCGGTCCTGGCTTCGGCGACTCTGGCGGCTTCCCGTGCGGCCCGCCAGGCTTTAGGATAGTCGCGGTCAGGTATATGGCAGATTAGACCGCCGGTTGCGCGAAGCCATTCCTCTTGGAGCAACTCTTGCTCGGACGAGACGCCGCGGAAGGTGAGCCACGGATTCAGTTGATATAGGCCGTTGCGGACCTTGCGGAGCCATCCGATGTCGGCGAAGTAGCGCATGGCCAGAGCGATGTGTCCATGCGCGATTCCGAAGTCGTTGTTGAGTTGGGCTTGGGTTATCTCAACGTATCCGGTGCGTTTGCCGGATTGGCGGGCTACCAGGGCGTTCCAGGTCTGGTGCCAGACACCTGGCATTTTCGCGCTGCCGAGGAGCTCGTGCATGAGGGCGGCGTCCAGTACGTAGCCGGCGATGTTGGTGCTGCCGTAGAACTCAAAGCCGCGAGTACGGTGGATGGTGATGCGGTCGGTGCCGTCACGGTCACGGCGGACCACCAGGTGATGCCCTGGCGGAACGTTGAGGTCATTGCGTCGCATCGGACTCCCGGCCGCGAACGGTGGCGATTAAGGTCAAAACCTTAGAGCACGAAGTGTGGTCTCACAAGCAAGACCGCTTTCGAAGCGATCTCATTTGGCGAGTCGACGGCGACGGACCTCCGATGGCACTTAAAGGTTGCAACAGATTCAGCTGGCAGCCCTCGCCAGTAGAGGGATGGCTACAGCTCAGCCAGCAGCCGACGGAGACTTCGGGTAGGGGGCGTCTGGCCGCCATCGACCAGCTACGTCGGCTGCCGTCAACAGACGCCAGAGTAAGCGAGATGTCGCGCACATCGGTCATCACGTGGTGTGCCGAGCCCGGTCAAACGCGATCGATCAGACCGGCCGGTTACGGAGTCCTCGTCCGTGCGGGCGTGTGAGCTGTCGAGAACCGCTTTGGATCGCTCCACCATGGGCGTGCCGGATCCCGCGGCCAGTGCAGCGCCTCTCCCGCCTGGTGCTTGCGGGACGGCGCGGCTCAGCCGACGACTCCAACCTCTGGGCGAGTGGCTCACCGCCTGAGTAGTCTCCCTAGCCTCGAGAGCAGGTGGGCACGCCGACCCGGTATAGGCCTTCAAGCTCTGGCGTTCGGGGACCAGGCCCAGCTGCTCGCCGATTCTGGCGAGCGCCGGGCGCCAAGTTCCTTGCCCTCGCTGGAGCGCCGAGGCCCAGACGCGTTGCCGGCCGGTCCGGGGCAACGAGTGGGGCGCTGCGAGCGCTCAAGAGCTTGGCTGCCACTGGCGAGGCAGACCGCAAGCACGAGGACAGCGCGAGTGTCGCGTCCGGCCAGCCCAGTAGACCGGTAACCAGGAAGACCGGGAAGCGTCTCGTGCAGTAGAGGCAGCATGCGGGACGCCGGAAGCCACGACCGATTCCTTTGCATCCCCCGCATGGTCGGTAGGTGTGACGCAAGGGTGTGCTCGGCTCAAGCGCCGTCTTCATCTCAGCGAGGCCGTCTATGCGAGACAACAACCAGGAGTAACAGTGCTGCTAGAAAACAAGAACGCGATCGTCTACGGAGCGAGCGGAGCCATCGGCAGCGCGGTGGCTCAAGCTTTCGCCGGGGAGGGAGCGCGGGTCTTCCTCGCCGGGCGTTCTAGTGCCGGTCTGGAGAAGACCGCCGAAAAGATCCAGGCCGCGGGTGGGGTCACCGATGTCGCCACCGTGGACGTATTGGACGCGGAAGCTGTCCAGGCCCACGCCAGCGCAGTTGCCCAGAGCGCCGGTTCCCTCGACATCTCATTCAACGCCGTCAGCCTGCCTCAGACGGGGATTCAAGGCATCCCGTTCGTGTCCCTGCCACTCGAAAACTTCGACCTTCCCATGGCCACCTATCCCAAGGCCAACTTCCTGACCGCTCGAGCCGCCGCCCACCACATGACCGACCAGGGATCCGGCGTGATCTTGACCATCACCGCGAGCCCCTCACGGACCGCAGTCCCCTTCATGGGTGGTATGGCACCGGCATGGGCGGCGATTGAGGCGTTGTCCCGGGGACTGGCCGCCGAACTCGGGCCTCACGGCGTTCGGGTCGTCTGCCTGAACGCGGCCGGGATGCCCGAAACGCCCCAGCTCGCAGAGGTGTACGGGCTCCACGCCGACGCTCACGGCATCCCTCGCGACGCATTCCATGCCCGCATGGCAGACCGGACACTGCGCAAGCAGCTGCCTACCGTCGCTGAGATCGCCAACGTAGCCGCCTTTGTCGCCTCGGACCGGGCCGCCGCTATGACCGGAGCAATCGCCAACCTCAGCGGTGGCATGATCGCTGACTGATAGAGACGAGGTACACGAGCACCTTCCGCCAACCGTCACTCGGCTGGGCTTGCGGCCCCTCACTAGGGAGTTCACGTCAAGCTTGGGAGGTGCTCGTGTCGCATTCACCCGATGTGGCACGGCAGATGCAGGAGAAAGGCCCCGAGTATGGCCAAAAATGGCGAACGCCATCGCTGCCCTGAGGGACTCGATCAGGCCCCTGCTCAGGACACCGCCGAAAACTTCGGCGAGCTGTTGCAGATGCTCACCGAAGCCGGCGACGACCCCGCCGAGCCGATCCCCCGTCGCCATCGAGACCCCTCGCGGCCTGCTGGTGCCCGCGCTGCGGGGCACAGGCCGTCGCAGCTACATCAATCCAATGGCCGTGGCCCGCTACCGGGAACGCCACACGCTCTCCGCACGAAGTCCGACCATGTCGACACGATGATGCTCGCCAACATCCTGCGCACCGACGCCCACGCGCACCGGCCGCTGCCCGACGACACCCACCTCGCTCACGCCATCCCGGTCCTGGCCCGTGCCCAACAGGACTCCACCTAGCGGCGCACCAGGGCCTCCAACGATATGCGGTCACTGCTGCGCGAGTACTGCCCGACCTTCCTGGACGCCTTCGCCGGGCGCACAACCAACCTGGCCGGCCGCGACGCCCGCGCCGTCCTGGCCTCGCCCTGACACCGGCGGCCGCCGGTCAGCTCTCGCGCGCTCGCACCGCCACAGCGCTGCGTCCCGGGGACGACACCGCGAGAACGACGCGCTTGCTCAACGGCTCCACCAGGCGCTGCGCAAGCCCCAACTCCACCAGCCACCCCCCGCTGGTCGAACAGGCGAAGGGAAAGCAGGCCCGCGCACTGCTGGCCGTCCTAAACACCCAATGCGAGAACGTGTACGGGCTGATCGAGAGGTCGACCGGCGGCGAGAGAACGTCGACCGCCTCGGCGAAGCCGTCGCACAGGCTTTCGCCTCCTGGCTCCATTCGCTAGATCGTATGGTGGCCGCCAGCATCAGCGTGACCGGCTCTACGGGAACGCGCGCTCGATCAGCTCGGCGACCTCTCGCTGCCCGGCCCGAAAGTAGCGGCCAGCGGTGTTGAGGTCGGCGTGGCCGAGAAGGTATTGCACCTGCCAAGGGTCTGCGCCCCGACGCGCACGCTCACCGGCCACTGCCCGACGACACCGACTCGGCCCCCGCTCAGTTGCGGTGCTGGCCCGGGCCCACCAGGACGCCATCTGGCGGCGGACTCGGGCGTCCAACATGTTACGGTCGCTGCTGCGCGAGAACTTCCCGGCTTCCTGGCCGCGTTCGCGGGCGACCGCTCCACCAACCTGGCCGGGCGCGACGAAGGCACGGCGTCGCCCGAGCGTGTGACCACCCCAACGTCGGGTTGTCCGGCCTAGTCACCTTTTGCGGCTCCGGTGAAGGACTGATGGGCGCGCACGATGGTGGAGGTGACACTGACGGTCCGTCCGCCGCCGGCTCGACTAACGCAAAGGCTGCTCATCGGCACCGCGCCTAGGCGGTGTTTTCACAGTCCCGGCCCACTTCGCTCGCCTGGCGGCTCGCTACGTGACCTGGCCTGGGCGAACGCGGCATCGCTTCGCGATCTGCCCGGCTCCGCTCGCCTC
>NZ_JBEZJI010000123.1:0-7824 GCF_040649435.1 Actinomadura sp. NPDC048955 | reverse complement strand
TCGGGCGTCCCGGGCTCGGACCCCGCGGGGACGGAGAGGCTCCGCGACCTGGCCGAACAGATCCTGCGCGGCCGCGACGCGGTCGCGGTCGAGGACGTCCTCGACCGCGACTGGGCGGCGGCCCGCCGCACGCTCGCCGACCTGTCGTCCCTGCACCTGCACCCCGAACTCCCGTACCGCCTCGTCTGGTCGGACGGGGTGGCGGTGCGTCCCGAGGGCGCCCCGACGTGGGTGACCCCGGGGCGGCTCGAAAGGACCGACCGGTGACCGTCGATCCGCATGTGCTGGCCCGCGCACGCGCCCGCGTGCTGGGCGGCCCGTCCGTCTCCGCGTCCGATCCCGTGCCGCCGGGGACCGTCGCCGCGGCGGACGGCGCCCGCGTCTGGGTCCTGCCCGAGTGGCCGGACGGCGCGACGCCCGCCCTGCTGGAGGAGTACGACACCGCGCCCATGCCGCTGGACCGCGCCGGGCAGGCCCGCCGCGTCCTCGCGGCGGCCCTGCGCTGCTGCTGGACGCGCCTGGACGACGCCCCCTGGCCGGGCTCCCCGTCCACGGTCGCCGACGTCCTGGAGGTGTACGCGGGCATGACGCGGGGCGACACCGACCTGGCCCGCCGCTGGGCCACCGGCGAGCTGCGCCGCCTGTCGGACACCGGCTGGCTCCTGCTGGACGAGGCCTCCGGCGCCGTCCGCCCCGGGCCCCGGGTCGCCCTCTGGCCGGAGGGCTCCCTCGCGTCCCTGCGGGACCTCCTGCGCCGCCTCCCCGAACCCGGCCCGCGCCCCGACGCCGGGGAGGGCCCGGGTGAGTGACATGTTCGAGCCGGTGCTGCGGGCCTACGACGAGCGGCGGCGCGCGGAGCTCGTGGCGGCCTACATGGCGGTGGAGCACGCGGCCGAGCCGGTCTCGGAGGTGCGGTTCGCGGCGCTGCGGGAGCCGGCGCTGCGCAGGACGGTCGAGGAGATGCTCGCGTTGAGCGGGCGGACCCTCATCCGGTCGGAGCACACGCGGTGGACCTCCGGCTACCGCGACGACGTCGCGGCCGAGCTGGCCGCCGACCCCGCGTGCGTCCCGCCGGTGCGGGAGCGGGCCGTCCTGACGCTCGTGCTGATCCATTCGGTGGCCGTCCCGAGGGCGGCGGGGCTGCTGGAGGACGACTCGTGGCTGTCGCCCCACCCGACGCCGATGGACGAGCTGCGCCGCCGGACGCAGCTGCCGGTCGGGGAGCTGGAGGCGTCGCTGCGGCGGCTGCGGCTGGCGGGGCTGGTGTCGCAGGTGAAGGCGGGATCGGACGACGCCGGAGGGTTCGTGCCGGGGCCGCAGTTCCACCGGCTGACCGGCGCCGCGCGCAGGCGGCTGCAAGAGGAGCTGATCCTGGCCGCCGGGCCGGACTCGCCGCTCGCGGCGGCGATCCGGGCGCGGCGCAGGGGACGGGAACGCGAGCAGGGGGAGCACACATGACGGCCGTCCTGGAACCGATGGTGACCGCGCGCGACGCCGAGAACGTCGTCGGCGGGCGGACCCTCGTGGCCGTGCAGGCGGTGAACATCTCGCGGCTGTCGACGCATCCGGTGCCGACCGTCCCGGGAACGCTCATCGTCGTGGCCGGGCAGGGGCCGAAGGACTCCAACGGCGCCGGCAAGTCCTCGTTCATCGCGGCCATCACCGCGCTCCTGGGCGACGAGCAGTGGCGGTTCGCGTCGGGCGCGCGGGCGGTGGCGGAGCTGCTGTTCAACGCGGAGCTGGCCGCGCAGGGCGACAGCCAGTGGGCCAGCGCCGACCACGGGTACATCGTCGGGGTCTTCGACTACGCCGATCCCGCGGAGGGCGGCGGGCCCGCAGAAGGGGACGGGTCCGAGGAGGAGCAGGGCGAGACCGCCGTCACCGTGTGGCTGCGGGTGAACGTCGACGCGCCGCACCTGGAGATCCGGTGGCGGCGGGGCGTCTACCTGGCCTCCGCCCCGTCCGAGGCCGACCGGGTGTCGCTGGCCGACCGGCTGTGGGCGAGCCTGCCGCGCAGCGCCGGGCGCCGCGACCTCGTCGCGAAGGACCTGTCCCGCGTCCTGTACGGGGGGCAGGTGCGGTGCGTGTCGTTCCTGTCGACGTCGGTGCGGTCCAAGGTCGCGACGAACCTGCTGTCCCAGCCGCTGAACGAGATCAGCCCGGAGCGCATCTTCAGCGCGATCGCGGCGCTGACCGGGCTGGACCGGGAGCTGGAGGCCGAGCGCAAGTCCCGCGCGGAGGAGCACCGCGAGCGGGCCAAGGCGGCGGAGGCGGCCGAGCGGCTCACCGAGTGGGAGCGGGAGGCGGCGAGCCTGCTGAAGACGTTCGACCGCCGCGACCGCGCCCGCGACGAGGCCGCGGCGGCGGTGCGGCACTGGCGGACGCGGCAGGCCCGGCTGCTGATGGACGCGGCCGAGGCCGACGCCGCGCACGCGGCCGACCAGGAGCGGCTGCACCGGGAGGGCGAGGAGCTGGCCGCCGCGGCCAAGGCCGCGGAGAAGGAGATCGAGCAGCTCACCGGCGGGGCGCTGGAGGCGCGGCTTCAGGAGGCGGGCGGGGCGCTCGCCGATCTGAAGGGCCAGGCCGACCAGCTCGGCGCGGACAAGGCCGTCGCCCGCAACCGCCTGGACGAGCTGCGCCGGCGCGTGTCGGCGCTGGAGGAGCGCCGCCGGGAGGCCGACGGGCGCGACCGCGACGCCGCCCGCGCCGAGCTGGCGGAGGCCGAGGCCCGCCGGGACGAGGCCCAGCAGGAGTACGGGATGGCCAAGGGCGCCGTCGCGCGCGCGAAGCGGTCCCTGGCCGAGGCGGAGGCGGGCGAGGGCAGCGCGCCCGCGCAGATCCGCGCGCTGGCCGCCGCGGGCGTCGCGGCGGTCGGCCTGCTGGACGCCGTGGAGCTGGCCGAGGGCGTCCGGGAGCGCTGGGAGGCGGCCCTGTGGCCGTACCGGGAGGCCGTCGTCGTCGGCGCCGGCGATCTCGACGCGGCGGTCGCCGCCCTCGACGGCATGCCCGGTTCCATGATCGTCCCCGCGGACGGCGGCGCGACGCTGCCGGACGGCGTGAGCTGCGAGCCGTCACCGGCCTCCTTCTTCGCGGCGCTCGAAGGAGAGGGCACCGGGGTCGTGGTCGTCGGCGGGTTCGGCGAGCCCGTCACCGGACGCGTGGCCCGCGTCCAGGCGGCCAGGACGGCGGTGGAGTCCGCCGAGGAGGCGCTGGAGAGCGCGCGGCAGGCCACGACCGACGCCGCCGCCGACGTGGCGCTCGCCGGGCGGCGCCTCGCGGGCGCGCGCGCCGCGGCCGAACTGGATGAGGTCCGCGCGGCGATGGCGGGGCTGCGCGAGCGCCTGGAGGAGCTCGGCGGCAGCGAGTCCCGGCTCGGCCCGCGCCTCGGGGCGGCGGAGCAGACGCTGCGGCGGCTCCAGGCGAAGGCCGACACGCGTGCGCTGGAGGTCGACCGGCTGCGCGGCCGCAGGGAGACGCACGAACGCGAGCGCGACAAGGTCCGCCGCGCCGCTACCGAGCTGGCCGACAGGCGCGCCGCGCTCGGCCTGGACGACCTGGAGAAGGCGTGGGGCGGCTCTCGCGAGGGCGCCGCCGAGTGGCTGTCCGCTCTGGACGACGACGAGGCCACGTGGACGCCCGCCGAGTGGTGGCACACCGCCGAGAAGCACCTGTCGGAGGCGCTGCGGAGGGTCTTCCCCGACGGCCCGTCGGACGAGGACATGCCCGAGGAGATGCGGTTCCTGCTCCGCGAGCGCGCCGAGGGCGACGGGCGCCGCACCGACCGCGAGCAGGCCACGTTCCCGCGCCTGGTCAAGGCGATGGAGAGCTACCTGCGCCAGCAGGAGGACTACGAGAGGCACCAGCGCCGGCAGATCGAGGTGCAGCTGTCGGCCCGCCGCGCCGACCTCGACAAGGCGCAGAAGGGCGCGACGGAGGCGGCCGGCGCCGCCGAGGCGCACCGCACCGCGCTGACCGCCGCGATCCGCGCGCGCCTGCAGCGGGTCTCGGAGGAGTTCGAGAAGCTCGACGTGTCGTACGGGGGGTACGGCGCGACGCTGGAGTTCCCCACGCCGGAGCAGCCGGGCGACCCCGAGCAGGAGTGGCGCTGGCGCGTCACGCCGAAGTGGCGGCGCTCGGACGGGCAGCGGTACGTCCCGTACAACCGCCGCGCCAACACCGCGCTCATGGACGAGAAGGCCGTCAAGCTGGTCTGCGCGGCCGCGCTCGCCAGCTCAGGCGGCGGCCGGCTCTGCCTCGTGCTGGACGAGCTCGGCCGCAACCTCGGCAAGGAGCACCGCAAGGAGGCCGTCGCCCTCTTCCGCAAGATCGGCGAGACGCACGGCATCACGGTGATCGGCGCCCTGCAGGACGACATGGAGCCGTACGCGATCGACGCGTGCGGCCAGTACGTGAAGCTGCGGCGCTCGTCCGACACGATGCCCTACAACGAGCCCCCTGTCGTCGTCGGCTACGACGAGCACGAGGCCCGCGTCCGCAAGCTGGCCGACCACATCACCGCCGCCCGCCCCGAACCGGCGCCGACCGAGCCGGCGTGAGGACCGCCCCGGGCCGCGGGGAGCGGCCCGGGGCGGCCGTCAGTCGTCGGTGAGGCCGAGGCTCTCGGCCTCCTTCGCCAGCTGTGCGGCGGCCCCGGACGAGCCCGCCGCGTCGAGTTCGTGGGCGAGCTCCTCCAGCTCGCCGCCGCCCGCCATCAGGCCGGTGAGCTCCTCGCGGGTGATCTCCTCCTTGGTGTGGTGCCCGATGCCGCGCCCCCGGTTGAGGATCAGGAAGCGGTCGCCGACCGGGTAGGCGTGGTGCGGGTTGTGGGTGATGAAGACGACCGCGAGGCCCCGCTCGCGCGCCCGCACGATGTAGCGCAGCACCACCCCGGCCTGCTTGACGCCGAGGGCGGCGGTGGGCTCGTCCAGGACGAGGGCCTCGGCGCCGAAGTGGACGGCGCGGGCGATGGCCACGCACTGCCGCTCGCCGCCCGACAGGGTCCCGATGGGCTGGTCGACGTCGCGCAGGTCGATGCCCATCGCGGCCATCTCGCGCTGGGTGGTCGCGCGCATGGAGCCGACGTCCATGCGCCCGAAGCGCCCCCGCATCTCCGAGCCGAGGAAGAAGTTCCGCCAGACGGGCATGAGCGGGACGACCGCGAGGTCCTGGTAGACGGTCGCGATGCCGCGGTCGAGCGCGTCGCGCGGCGAAGCGAAGCTCACCTCCTCGCCCCGCACCTCGTAGGTGCCGGTGTCGTGGCGGTGCAGCCCGGCGACGACCTTGATGAGCGTGGACTTGCCCGCCCCGTTGTCGCCGAGGACGCAGGTGACCTCGCCCGCGGACGCCTCCAGGTCGACGTCGCGCAGCGCGATGACGTTGCCGTAGTTCTTGCCGACGCCGCTGAGCCTGATGAGCGGCGCCCCCTTCGCGTCCGTCATGGCGACCGCTCCACTCTGCGCCGCACGACCAGGTTGACCACGGTCGCGATCAGCAGCATCGCGCCGAGGAAGAACCGGAACCAGTCGGGGTTCCACTCGGCGTACACGATCCCCTTGTTCGTCATGCCGAAGATGAACGCGCCGATCGCCGCGCCGATCGCCGACCCGTAGCCGCCGGTGAGCAGGCACCCGCCGATGACCGCGCAGATGATGTAGAGGAACTCGTTGCCGACGCCCTCCCCCGACTGGACGGTCGCGAACGCGAACACCAGGTGCATCCCGGAGAACCAGGCGCAGAACGCCACGCCCATGAACAGGCCGATCTTCACGCGGTCGACGGGCACGCCGACCGCGTGGGCGCTGCCGGCGGCCCCGCCCACCGCGAAGATCCAGTTGCCGGCGCGGGTGCGCAGCAGGAGCCAGGTGGCGATCGCCGTGAACAGCAGCCACCAGAACACCGTGATCTTGACGTTGACGCCGAGCACGTCCACGTCGGAGGCGAAGACCGCGCGGGCGGAGGCGAACCCGTCCATGTCGCGGACCGAGTCGCTGGCGACGTTGCCGGTGAGCGCCTTCGTCACGCCGAGGTTCAGGCCCGCGAGCATGAAGAACGTCGCGAGCGTGATGATGAAGCTCGGCAGCCGCGTCCGGACGTACAGGACGCCGTTCACCATGCCGAGCGCCAGCGTCAGCACCAGCGAGATCGCCACGCCCGCCCACACGTTCAGCGTGAACTGGTAGGCGGTCAGCGCGGCGACCAGCGCCGAGGACGTCACCATCACCCCGGCGGACAGGTCGAACTCGCCGCCGATCATGAGCAGCGACACCCCGACCGCCATGATCCCGAACGTCGAGGCCGCGTACAGCACGGTGGAGAACGACCCGGCGCGCAGGAACGCGTCCGCGACGATCGAGAAGAACGCGAACAGCGCCACCGCGCCGAGCAGCGCGCCGAGCTCCGGGCGGCCGAGCAGCCGCCGCAGCGGCGAGCTCCGGGCCAGGCGCTCGTCGGGGCGGGCCGCCGGCGGCCCGGCCACCGCCTGGGTCATCGCGTCCCCCGGTTCGCGAACGCCTCCAGCTGTCCCGCGTTCTGCTCGGTCACGATCGCGGGCCCGGTCAGCACGGGGCGCCCGCCGCCGAGCACGTTGCCGTTGTTCTTCAGCAGCCACAGCTCGTCGACGGCGCCGTAGCCCTGCAGGTAGGGCTGCTGGTCGACGGCGAACTCGATCGCGCCCGACTTGATCGAGGCGATGAGGTCCTTGTTCAGGTCGAACGTGCCGATCTCGGCCTTGCTCCCTGTCTCCTTGACCGCGTCGACGGCGGTCGCGGCGAACGGGGCGCCGAGCGTCAGGATCCCGTCGATGCCCTTGTCGGCCTGGAGCTTGGCCGTGAGGGACGACTTCACCTCCGGCATGTTGGTGCCCTGGACGAACAGGTTCTGCAGGTCGCCGCCGAACGTCTTCTTCGCGCCGGCGCAGCGGTCCTCCAGGCCGACGTTGCCCTGCTCGTGCACGACGCACAGCGCCTTCTTGGCGCCGATCTTCGCCAGCTCCGTGCCGGCCGCCTCACCGGCGATCGACTCGTCCTGCCCGAAGTGCGCGACCGCGCCGAGCTTCGCCGACTCCTCGGCGCCGGAGTTGATCGTCACGACCGGCACCTTCGCGGCCGCGGCCCGGGCCAGCACGTCCTTCATCGCGTCCGGCTTGGCGAGGGTGACGATGATGCCGTCGACCTTCTTGTCGAGCGCGGCCTGGACGAGCTGGGCCTGCTTGCCGCCGTCCGGGTCGGCGGAGTAGAGGAACTCGACGTTGTCCTTGGCGGCGGCGGCCTTCGCGCCCTTCTGGACGATGTCCCAGAAGGTGTCGCCCGCGCCGGAGTGCGTGACCATCGCGATCTTCAACCGGGGGCCGGCGCCCTCCGGGGTGTCCTCGGACTTCTTGCCGCCCGAGCTGCTGCAGGCGCTCAGCGCCAGCAGTCCCGCGGCGGCCAGCACCGCGAGGCCCCTGGACGTCCCACGCGCGAAAACGCCTCTCATCGGCTGCTCTCCGTTTCTCCCCGAATGGTCGGTCTGAGGAGTTGATCACAGATGATGACGGCGCGTGCGCTTATCCCGCTCATAGCGGGCGCGGGCCTCCCGGGTGGAGTCCAGCGCCGACACCTCCGCGACCGGGACGTCCCACCATGCCGCACTGTCGGGGGTGCTCGCCAAGGGGTCCGTCTCGATGTGGACGACCGTGGTCCTCGGGGACTTGCGCGCCTGCTGGAGCGCGTCCCGCAGGTCGGTGGCCGTCGCGGCGCGGATGACGTCGGCGCCGAGGCTGGCGGCGTTGGCGGCGAGGTCGACCGGGAGGGGGGCGCCGTCCAGGCCGGTGGGGGTGCGCAGGCG
>NZ_JBEZJI010000122.1:0-7866 GCF_040649435.1 Actinomadura sp. NPDC048955 | reverse complement strand
GGCGACCATCATGTGCGACCAGAAGTCGCCGAACGCCCGCGTCCGGTCTCGATCGGGGACCGGCGCCGGGCCGCCCGCCCTCAGCGGTCCACGCGCGGGTTCGTCGCCGGGCCCCCGAAGATGTCGTCGAGGTCGTAGGCCACCGGCACCTCCAGCTGGGCATAGGTGCAGGAGCCGGGCGTCCGGTCGGGGCGCCAGTTCCGGAACCGGGCCGTGTGCCGGAACCGGTCGCCCTCCATCGCCTCGTAGGCCACCTCCACCACCAGATCGGGGCGCAGCGGCACCCAGCTGAGGTCCTTCTTGCCGGTCCACCGGGAGATCGCACCGGGCATGCGGTCGACGGTGGCCTCCGACTGGTTCGCCCACTCGGCCCACGGGTGCTGGGACAGATCCTCCAACCGGTAGGGCTGCAACTCCTCGACCAGCTCGGCGCGGCGCTTCATCGTGAACGAGGCCGCGACGCCGACGTGCTGGAGGTTGCCCTCGGTGTTGTAGAGCCCGAGCAGCAGCGACCCCACGATGGGCCCCGACTTGTGCCAGCGGAAGCCCGCCACCACGCAGTCGGCCGTCCGCTCGTGCTTGACCTTGAACAGGACGCGCTTGTCGGGCTCGTACGGGGTGTCGCGCGGTTTGGCGATGACGCCGTCGAGCCCGGCGCCCTCGAACTCGTCGAACCAGCGCAGCGCCAGCTCGTAGGAGTCGGACGCGGGCGTGACGTGGATCGGCGCCTTGACACCGGCCAGGGTGTCGACGAGCCGCTGCCGCCGCTCTCCGAGCGGCACCTCCATCAGCGACTCGTCGCCGAGGGCGAGCAGGTCGAACGCCACGAACGACGCCGGAGTCTGCTCCGACAGCAGCTTGACCCGCGACGCGGCCGGGTGGATGCGCTGCTGGAGGGCGTCGAAGTCGAGGCGCGTCCCCCGGGGCAGCACGATCTCGCCGTCCACCACGCACCGCTCGGGCAGCTCGCGCCGCGCGGCCTCGACCAGCTCGGGGAAGTAGCGGGTGAGCGGCTTCTCGCCGCGGCTGGACAGCTCCACCTCGTCGCCGTCGCGGAAGACGATGCAGCGGAACCCGTCCCACTTCGGCTCGTACAGCAGGTCGCCCTTGGGCATGGTCTTGACCGCCTTGGCCAGCATCGGCGGCAGCGGCGGGCTGATCGGCAGGTCCATGCCCCCCATCTTGCGCCCCGGCACCGACAAAAGAGCCCCCGGGGGGTCCGATAATGTGCAGGTCATGCGCCGTCTGCTGCCCGAGCCCTCCGCCGGCGGCGTCGATCCCTACGACGCCTACGGTGACCTGCCGCGCCTGCGGCTCGGCATGGTCATGAGCGCGGACGGCTCCGTCACCGACGCCGAGGGCTGGACCGACGGCCTCGGCGGCGCCGCCGACTTCCGCGTCTTCCGGAGCCTGCGCGCCCTGGCCGGCGCGATCCTCGTCGGCGCCGGGACCGTCCGCACGGGCCGCCTCGGCCCGGCGCGCCTGAGCGGCGACCTCCGCGCGCGCCGCGGCGGGCCGCCCGCGCCGATCGTGGTGGTGAGCCGCTCCCTCGACCTCGACTGGACGCTCCCGCTCTTCACCGAGGCCGAGACGCCCACCGTCGTCGTGACGACTCGCGACGCCCGGGCCAAGGTCCCGGGCCACCTCCAGGTGGTCGCCGAGGGCGAAGACGACGTCGACCTCCCCGTGGCCGTGAGGGTCCTGCGCGAGGACCTCGGCTACGGGCATCTCCTCTGCGAGGGCGGCCCGTCCCTGGCCACCGCGCTCATCAAGGCGTCCCTCGTGGACGAGCTGTGCCTCAACATCGCGCCCGCCCTCCTCGGAAGCGCGCGCCACACCCGCCTGCTGGAGGGCCTGGACGCCGAGGTGCCGCTCGACCCGGCCGCCCTCTATCTGGACGAGGGCGTGCTGTTCGTCCGCTACCGGTTGCCGGCGTAGCGCAGGGCCGGGCGTCCGGCGGCGACGACGCCGGCGCGCTCCCGGAATCCCCGGCCGCACCCGGCCGGCGGTGACGGTCCGTCCCCCAATCTGCACGAATCCGTCATGCCGGAAGCGTTGGGAGGCGACACTAGGCGGCAGGGGGACGGGTGAGAATCTCACGAAAGGAGCGGGGGTGGAGTACGCCGCATTGGGCGCGTGGATCATCGCCGCCGTCGCGGGCGGGTACCTGCTGGTCGTGTGGGTGGTCAACGGGGGGCGTTCGACCAAGGTGACGCGGTTCCCGCGCCTGGTCGTGGTGGGGCATCCGCTCTCGGCCGTCGCGGGACTGGCCGTGTGGATCGTCTACGTCGTCACGGGGAACGCCGCCTACGCCTGGGTCGCCTTCGCGGCCCTGCTCGTCATCATCTTCCAGGGACTGCTGCTCTTCACCCGCTGGCTCGTCGGCCGCGGCGGCCGCCACGCCAGGGGAGCGGAGCAGGCGTTCCCGGCCGCGGCGGTCGCCGTCCACGGCGCGGTGGCGGTCGCGACGTTCGTCCTGGTCTTCCTGACCGCGCTGGAGGTCGGCCGGGCGTGAGCCCCGCGGCTCACGCCCCGCGCCGCAGGACGAGCAGCGCGCGGTCCCCGACCGGCACGACGTCGCGGGCCTTGAGCCGGGGACGGTCGCCGACCGTGCCCGGCTCGGCGGTGTCGAGGGCGAACTCCCAGCGCTCGCCGTACTCGGCGCCGGGCAGCGTGAACTCGACCGGCTCCGACCCGGCGTTGACCAGCAGGAGGAACGAGTCGTCCCGGACGCGGCGGCCGCGCGGGTCGGGCTCGGTGATGGCGTCGCCGTTGAGGAACACGCCGAGGGACTTGGCGAAGCCGACGTTCCAGTCCTGGTCGGTCATGCTCTCGCCGGCCGGGGTCAGCCAGGCGATGTCGGCGGCGGCGCCGCGGCCCGTCCCGGTGAAGAAGCGCCGGCGCCGGAACACCGGGTGGTCGTGGCGCAGGCGCGACAGGAGCCGGATGAACTCCATGTCGCCCGAGTCCTCCCAGTGGACCCAGGCGATCCCGTTGTCCTGGCAGTAGGCGTTGTTGTTGCCCTCCTGCGTGCGGCCGATCTCGTCGCCGTGGGACAGCATCGGCACCCCCTGCGACAGGAACAGCGTCGCGAGGAAGTTGCGGCGCTGCCGGGCCCGCAGTTCGAGCACCCCGGGGTCGCGGGAGGGGCCCTCCTCGCCGCAGTTCCACGACCGGTTGTCGTCGGTGCCGTCCCGGTTGTCCTCGCCGTTGTCCTCGTTGTGCTTGTGGTCGTAGGACACCAGGTCGGTGAGCGTGAACCCGTCGTGGCACGTCACGAAGTTGATGGACGCGAACGGGCGGCGCGCGCTGTGCTCGTACAGGTCGGAGGAGCCGGTCAGCCGCGACGCGAACTCCGGCATGGTCGCGTACGAGCCGCGCCAGAAGTCGCGGACGGTGTCGCGGTACTTGCCGTTCCACTCCGTCCACAGCGGCGGGAAGTTGCCGACCTGGTAACCGCCCTCGCCCACGTCCCACGGCTCGGCGATCAGCTTCACCTGGGACACGACGGGATCCTGCTGGACGAGGTCGAAGAACGCGGCCAGCCGGTCGACGTCGTGCAGCTCGCGGGCCAGCGCCGAGGCGAGGTCGAAGCGGAACCCGTCGACGTGCATGTCCAGGATCCAGTAGCGCAGCGAGTCCATGATGAGCTGCAGCGCGTGCGGGTTCCGGACGTTCAGCGAGTTGCCGCAGCCGGTGTAGTCGAGGTGGTAGCGCTTGTCGTCGTCGCGCAGCCGGTAGTACGAGGCGTTGTCGATGCCCCGGAACGACAGCGTCGGGCCCAGGTGGTCGCCCTCCGCCGTGTGGTTGTAGACGACGTCCAGGATGACCTCGATGCCCGCCTCGTGCAGGGCGCGAACCATCGCCTTGAACTCCAGCACCTGCTCGCCGGACTGCCCGGAGGAGCTGTAGGAGTTGTGCGGCGCGAAGAACCCGATCGTGTTGTAGCCCCAGTAGTTGTCCAGGCCCCGCGCCACCAGGGCGTGCTCGGGGACCGACTGGTGCACCGGCATCAGCTCGACCGCCGTCACCCCGAGGTCGAGGAGGTGGTCGATCATCACCGGGTGCGCGAGGCCCGCGTAGGTCCCGCGCTGCTCCTCCGGGACGGCCGGGTGCAGCTTCGTCAGGCCCTTCACGTGCGCCTCGTAGATGACGCTCTCGTGGTAGGGGACGCGCGGCGACCGGTCGTCGCCCCAGTCGAAGAACGGGTTGACCACCACGTTCTTCGGCATGTACGGGGCGCTGTCGTCCTCGTTGAGCGCGTCGGGGTCGGCGAACCGGTAGGAGAACAGCGCCTCGTGCCAGCGGATCAGCTCGCGCCGCGTGGCGCCCGCGACGGCCTTGCCGTACGGGTCGAGCAGCAGCTTGGCCGGGTTGCAGCGGTGCCCCTCGCGGGGGTCGAACGGCCCGTGCACCCGGTACCCGTAGCGCTGGCCGGGCCCGATGCCGGGCAGGTAGCCGTGCCAGACGAACCCGTCCACCTCGGGCAGGTCCCGCCGCGTCTCGCGCCCCTCGGCGTCGAACAGGCACAGCTCGACCCGCCGGGCCACCTCCGAGAACAGCGCGAAGTTCGTGCCCGTACCGTCCCACGTGGCGCCCAGCGGATAGGGGTCCCCGGGCCACACCTCCCGCATGCTCCCCCACCCCTCGGCCGGTTCGTCCTGGCCCGTCGATTGTGGCCTACCCGCACCCTTCCCCGCGCGCCGCGGCCTTTCACCACACGCGTGTCATTCCGCCGCGGCGCCGCGGGGGAGGCGCCAGACCACCTCCTCGTCGCGGGTCTCGCCGGTGCGGCGCAGCCCGATCCTGGACGCGACGGCCGCGGACGCGAGGTTGCCCGGGTGGACGGTCGCGACGACGTCGCGGACGCCGTGCGCCCCGAGCCAGTCCATCAGCGCGCGGGCGGCCTCGGTCGCGAAGCCGAAGCCCTGGTAGGGCATGCCGACCACCCACGCGACCGACGCGACGAGCCGCGGCGGGCCCGGCGTGACCGTCGACCCGGCCGCGGCGGGCGTCACGGCGAAGCCCGGCGGCGCCGGGGCGACCGTCGCCTGCACGTAGCCGACGGCCTGGCCGTCCCGGGCGCGGCGGACGATCCAGTTCAGCCAGTACTCCTGGTGGTAGGGCGCCGGGCCCGCGACCAGGTGCGCGTAGCGGGCGCGCAGCTCCTCGCGCGTGAGGGGCTCGCCGCCGATGTAGCGGTGCAGGCGCGGATCGTCCAGGACGGGGGCCATCTCGTCCGCGTGGTGGACCGCCAGCGGCTCCAGGACGAGGCGCTGGGTGCGGATGGTGTCGGCGATCGGCCCGTACACCCGCCGATCGTACGCTCTCGCGGCCCGGTGGCCCGGCAGCGCGTGCGGTGGCCGTCAGAGCCGCCACTCGGACCGCTGGTCGGACAGCCGCCGCGTCCAGGCGCCGGCCGGGTGCTGGCGCGGGTGGAGCCACAGCCACGGCTGGGAGTGCCGGAACGGCAGGTCGGTGCCGGGCTGCCACGGGAACAGGCCGTCCCCGTTGGGCCAGACGACCTGCAGGATCGGCAGCGGCGGACGCCGGTAGAACGCCACGGCGCCGCCGAACAGCCCGTCGAACCAGTGCGGGTCGACGTCCCGGAAGGCGGCCTGCTGCCCCCGCACGACGCCGTCGCGGCGCTCGCCGTCCGCGGGGCCGCGGCCCTCGGCGGTCTCGCGGCCGAGCATGTTGAGGATCTCTTCCGTCTCGTACACGTCCCCTCCGAACAGCGCGAGTTCGGGGGCGCCGTGGCTGTGCCACAGGCCGACCGTGTACGCCCAGCCGGGCCCGTCCTCGTCCGGCTGGACGAGGACGACGCTCCACCCGTACTGGGTGATGTGCACGATCGTGCGGAGCTGGAAGTTGTCGAGGCGGTCGCGGTCGCCGTAGTCACGGCACATCACGCAGGTGCATGAGGGGCGATCGCCGGACATGACCCTCAGTTTACGATCAATGGACCCTGGGCGAGCATGCGGTGACGCGCAAGCTCACCAGAACACGCCGGTGTCGCGCGGCGGCGCCTCGTTCCCGTTCCGGACGCCGGGGCCGCGCAGGCTCCGGACGGTCCTGCCCCACAGCATGGCGCCGAGCAGCATGGCGGCGGGCATGCCGAGGGGCAGCGCCGTGAGCGGCGCGGCGGACGCCACGTCCAGGGCCGTCCCGCCGAGCAGGCCGGCGACGCCGAGGTCGGCGCCGTGGCGTCCCGCGCCCAGCGGAAGCGCCAGGAGGGCGGCGGCGACGGCGAGCCCGGCCGCGGGCGCCGCCAGCGCGCGGCGCCGGACGAAGAAGGCCAGCGCCACGCCCAGCGCCCCCAGCAGGGGCAGCGCCATCACGCCGGCCCAGCGGGCCGGTTCCGGCCTCATGCCGATCCGGAGGACGGGCGCCGGAACGCCCTTGCGCAGGTGCCAGAGGTGATTTCCGGATATGTCAGGACGCACCGTTGCGGGTACCGGCGGAAGCCGCAATTTCATGGCCGTGTCGTCGAAACCCCGCGCGACGAGTTCGCGCGCCGCGCCTGAAGTGTCGATTCGCAGGAACGGCCTGCGTCCCGTCCGGTACGCGCGGTCGATCTCGGCGCGGGCGAACGGCGCCCCGCGGTCCTTTCTCGTGCGGACCCGGATGCCCTCGGCGCCCGGGAAAAGCGCCCCGGCGATCCGCCGTGCGAGAGCCCGCACGTCGGCGTCCGACCGGAGCCGTCCCGCCGCGTACAGATCGACGCGGGCGCCGCCGCCGGCCAGGAGGACGACCTCGAGCCGCGCCCGCTGCTGCCGCGGCGGTGCCCCGCCGCAGCCGGCGAGCAGGGCGAGCGATATCAGGCTTATCGCGACCGCGGCAAGCCGCCGAAAACACACCCAGGGCCTCGCTTCGTCGGTCGGTGTCGCGGCGCCAGAAGAATGATCTATTTTATGCGCGACCACCCGTGGAGCACAGTAGGGAGAAGACCATGGCCGACGACCCGGTCAACGCGATCGACACCTCCGTTCCGCACTCCGCGCGGATATGGAACTACTGGCTCGGCGGTAAGGACAACTACCCGGTCGACCGCGAGGCCGGTGACCAGTACGTCAGCATCTATCCCGGGATCGTGGACATCGCGCGGACCGGCCGGCACTTCCTGGCCCGCGCCGTCCGGTACCTGGCGGGGGAGGCGGGCGTCCGCCAGTTCCTGGACGTCGGCACCGGGCTGCCCACCGTCGACAACACCCACGAGGTGGCGCAGCGCGTCGCGCCCGAGGCGCGCATCGTGTACGTCGACAACGACCCGCTCGTGCTGTCCCACGCGCACGCCCTGCTGACGAGCCGTCCCGAGGGCGAGACCAGCTACATCGAGTCCGACATGCGGGACCCCGAGCAGATCCTCCGGATCGCCCGGGGCAGGCTCGACTTCGACCGCCCGATCGCCCTGATGCTGATGGGCGTCCTCGGGCACGTCGACTCCTATGACGAGATCCTGCACATCATCCGGACGCTGATGGGCGGCCTGCCGTCCGGCAGCCACCTCGCCCTGTACGACGACACCGACACCGACGAGGCCCACAACAAGGCGCAGCAGGAGTACGACGACACCGGCGCCGTCCCGTACCGGCTGCGCCGCCCCGAGCAGATCGCCGGGTACTTCGACGGCTTCGAACTGGTCGAGCCCGGCGTGGTGGCCTGCGAGAAGTGGCGCCCCGAGCCGAGCCCGTTCGGCGAGACGCCGAGCACCTCGACCCTCTGCGGAGTCGCCCGCAAGCCCTGAGGAGGACGCGCGGCCGGACGAGGCCGTCGGCCGGGGGGCGGCGCACCCGGGGGTTTGCGCGGGGGGGGGTTGGGGGTGGGGCGGTAGGGAGAGCGGGGGGGGGGGGGCAGGGGGTGAGG
>NZ_JBEZJI010000121.1:0-8089 GCF_040649435.1 Actinomadura sp. NPDC048955 | reverse complement strand
CGGCCCACTTCGCTCGCCTGGCGGCTCGCTACGTGACCTGGCCTGGGCGAACGCGGCATCGCTTCGCGATCTGCCCGGCTCCGCTCGCCTCCGGCGTCGCTCCACCGGGCAGGTCACGCGTTCGCGCGCGTGGCCGGAGCCACTTCGAGACAGGCCCTAGGTCGAGGCACTCGGCGAGCAGGGCGCTGCCACTCCTAAAGCTGGCGCAATCTACTCAAGGCCCCGCTGCTCACCCAGCCGCCTGACCGCCATCGTCCAGGCGGTCCTCACGCTGCAGCATCACGCCGACTGAGGTTGGAATGACCTCGCTGTGCGCAGACAGGGAGCGCCGGTACGGGCGGTATGTCCCGGCCATTGACCATCTCTCGGCACCTGTCCGACCGACCAACTCCCCCGCCCCTTCCAATCACACCGGCCTGGCATCGCCGTATCCACGGCGGGGCCAGGACACCGAGGTCTTCAGCAGTCTTGAGGCGGCTTGACCCCGCACGCTGCGGCTCGCGACCTAGCTCGAGGCTCCTTATTCTTCCGGATGGAAGTAAGCCCGCAAAACGATCCTGGTCAGCTCACTCAGGGGAAGTTTGAAGTGATCTGCCAAGGCATGGAGCTGGTTCTTCTCATCGTAGGTCGGACGTATCTGCAACCGCTTGATCGCCCCGACCTTAGAGGATCCGTGGACGGAACGAGTTCCGAAAAGAG
Organism: Actinomadura sp. NPDC048955; assembly: GCF_040649435.1. NCBI lineage: Bacteria > Bacillati > Actinomycetota > Actinomycetes > Streptosporangiales > Thermomonosporaceae > Actinomadura > Actinomadura sp. NPDC048955. Next base: position 7,390 of record NZ_JBEZJI010000121.1, on the reverse strand, counting down.
GGGAGTTCACCTGCTGCTGTTGCTGGTGACGCGCGATCAGTGTCGGCAGGCGCGGGTAGATTTGTTCGAAGGCTTGCAGTACAACCTCCGTTTGAGTGATCACCTGGCCGCCGCGGCTCCGCGTCCTTGCCTCACGCTGCACTCGCTCGACCAGGTCGGCGGCGACGTCGATCCCGGTCCCCTTCTGATGACGGCCATCGTTGGAGGAGTGTGTGGGCGCAGGAAGGCTCTGCGGCAGGACCGTTGGGGTGGCAGGTGTCGGCGACGACTGGTAAGACTCCGGTAGCCTGACGGGCTCAGCTTCCAGTGCGGACGGACCCGGCGGCGAAACTGCCGCGGGGCGCCCTGGACCGCTCTCATTGCTGAAGCCGTCGTCGATGTCGTCAGTGCCGACCTGTTCTCGCGCGGCTTTGAGACGCGCGCGGGTCTGAGCTGCGCTGGTGCGCGACGTCTTGGCGCTCACTGTGATGCCTCCTGCGCGTCGACGAGCTCGTCGAGGACCTGGATGTACTCGCGGAAGTCGGAGGGAACCGAGCCTGCGCCTAGGGCGTAGGTCTCCAGTTGGCTGATGGGCTGGTCGAAGCAGGCGACCTCATCACGTCGGAGGTCTTCAATTGCTTCGCGCAATGAAATCGTCCCTTTACGTGCTTTGGACATCAGGACGGTTACGAACAGGGGTCCGTCCTTCATGGACTCGACTTCCGCCGCAAGCTCGACGCTCGGCATGATCTGCTGGGTGTCGAGGGGGTAAGGACTGCTGCACACAATGAAGTCCTGGGTGACCTTCAAGGCGGCAGCGAGATACTCCCGCATCTGCGGTCCGGTGTCGACCAGCAAGTGTCTATATCTGCCGCGGGCGACCTTGATGCGGTCGACCATGTCTCGGCCGGTGATGCGCTTCCCGGTGTGGTCGTCTCCAGCCCAAGCCTTGACCACGACGTTGTCCGGCCAATCCGCGCTTGCGGCCGACCACAGCAAGGCCGAGCGATTGGTCGCGTCGGAATCGACGACAAGGACGGAGTCGCCGTTCAAGCCGAGCATGAGCGCCAGATACATGACGGTAGTGGTCTTGGACACGCCGCCTTTGAGGTTGCCCACCGTGACCGAGAGCCCCTGAGGGAGCGCGTCGAGCTTGTCGTAGATGGCCAGGAGAGCAGCTCGTTGCTCTTCGGGAAGTCGTTCGAACATTTCGGCATGCGGCCCGGTGTATCCGGGCGCCTCAGTGGACGTTGACACGAGTCGAGCTCCTCGAAGTCTTTGAGACCAGGTGTCTCCGCTGATGGCGTCATGCTCCGCTCGAAGCATCGCAGGTTCTGGCCCCCCGACGGGTCGGGGGCTCAGGGCATCTGAACGTTGTCCTTGGATGCGGACCGAGACCTCAGTCGGATCCTGCGTGTCGCCAGGTGTCGTGGCCGGATGCATGGTGTGAGTGAAACTTCCTGCTGTGGCTCAGTGGGGCATCCATACAGTAGCGCCAAGTCTGGACGATGGCTGGCATTGCTCATTACAGTCCGGCCTGCGTGTCGCGGTGGAGGCAGAGCCGCAGGTAGACCCACTGCCTCGCTCCAGGAGCAACTAGAACACTTGTATGCACGGGTACCTGGCGCGCTACCGCAGTAGGCGTCCAGGCCTCACTAGCGCCCCCCGCTTAAAGCACAGCAGGACACCTATGTTAACCATTCGCTCAGCTGTCTTCTTGCAACTTTGCCGATCACCCTTCCAGATGTTCTACAGCATTGTTTAGTGAACAAACACATACCTGCTGCTCACGCAATCCCGCAAGATCACATTCGAAGTTCCATGGCAGGAAAACACCAAGGTAAGTCTGAACATGGGCTCCATGCAAGCAGACGCACTAGTTCGCGGACCTAGCGGCCGCGCCCCTGTTCTCAGGTTAAGCAGGGCGTCTCCTTTCAGGCTTGGCGGCCCATCCTGCCTGCACTATAACCGACATTCCACTAGGACGAAATCTGTGCAATGCAGGATGCGGGCATTCAAGATGAAAAACCTGGTGCATCGCATAGTGGTTCGACAAGATCGCCGTCAAGCAAAGGCCGCGCATCCATTGATTGATCGTTGGCAGAATGCTTTCGTAGTGGGCAAGTCAACGTGATGCGAAACGTCGGTCGAGGCGCCCCGCCAGAGAAGCTGCAGCCAACGGCTCGTCATACTGGTTAGCAATGCAATCGAGTCTTGACACTTACCGGTTTACCAAACGGCGGTTCCAACGAGTTTTGGAGTATGCGTCTCGACAGGATATGAACAGACCTTGGCGACAAGTATCGTGACACGTGTCGAGACAAGTGTCTCGACACGCGAGACACATGCTTTGAGCTGCATCGATTCACGCTCATAGGCGTTCAGCATGCCCTCAGCGTAGCGCAGCACGAACGTCCCACCAAGCCCTCAGGCTTACTAGTGGCTTCAGATTCTTGCACCATTGCATCTCAGAAACTCCAGCCGGAGTGTGGTCAATGAAGGGGCAGATCGACGAGTCTGCCTCCTCCATGAGGCCGATCGGCCTTGTCTCAGCGCATACTTTTCGACCGAGAGCTGAATCAGTCGACGGCCAGTTTGATCTCCCTGCAGTTCGGCATCCCGCAACTTCGGCGCGCCCACCTTCATCCGAGGTTCCTGCGCCCTGCATGAGGAACTCGGGGCTCGGGGCATGAAGAGAAGGGCTTCCTAGAGCATCCGATGAGGGACGTGCGCGCATGTGTACATCCGTGGGCACAGCACTCCGAGCACAGAGGTGCTCATATTCCCTCTACAGTCCTAGGGTCCATCACATCGTCCGAAGGCAGCACAAGACGTAGGCGTGAGCCGCCTAAGACTCAGGGTCAATCTCGTGTGGCAAGGCACGGGCGAAGGTATCTTGCCGGGCGCATCGCGAGAAGCCTGTGCCAGCAAAAAGGCAGGGACCTAGGGCTTGTTGCCTGGAGGTGGGTTCCTCTGCCTTGGAGGCCTGATGTCGCGTGCACGAGAGAGCAGAGGCGCCCCACTGAGTGGGCGTTACTGGACCGCTCGTAGGGCCTCAGATGGCCCGCGCCGATGGGCTACGGCTTGCCTGGGGGGAGGGCGAGTGCCTCAGCCGGCAGACTCGAATGGTTCCGGCTCCGCACCGGACGCTGTGGCCTTTCGAGCCACGTCTCGCTACCTGGTCGCGGCGCCCGTAGTGCATGGAGGTGAAGATGAGGAACAAGTTCGTCGCCCGTCCGTCGCCGTGCCACCTACCAACCGGGGGATGGGTAGCGTCTCCTCTCGGTCAGTGGTCGAGGGAACCCAACCGGGAAAGGGGGCGTCTGTCTGACCTTGCGATCGTCCGCCTAGACGCGGCGTGATATCTCCTCATTCGTGCCGGTCCGAGGTGGCCGCATCAACCCCAGTACCAGCCGCCCGGTGAGGATCGCGGCCTCTCTGAGGTGAACTTGTGTCGGCCGTCTCGAATAGAGGTGCTGGCCGGTCCAGCCCATCCAGCCGTCTAACCCTGTACATGAAACTCACAAAAGGTGTAAAATATGACAAAACGGACGCCCTGAGATGCCCATAGAGGGCCGAACACCTTCTCCTGAATGTCCCGCTGTGGGGACGAGAGAAAAGTGCGACAGGTGGGCGCTGAGAGCCGTACAGAGGCGGTGCGGAGAGAGATTGCGGGACAGCGGCGAAGAACTGCCGCTCGGCAGGGCTGCGGACGGGCAAGGAAGCACGCCGAAGCCTGTAAGAATCAGGCGCGCTGGAGCCGGTGAGTGGGGGGACCACGCGTTCGGTCGCCCTCCCGCCTAAAATTGAGGGGAGTGCGAGGCTCGGGCGTCCTCGATGTGGGCGTATGCGTTGCGGTGCCGGATTGTGCTGGCGTGCGCGCGGCCGGGGGCGTTCCATATGTATGGGCCGCGGAGCGGGGTGTCTTGCCGCCGACGACGGCAAGTGGAGCGGCTGATTCATCGAACACGGCCTGGCCGGGCTGACCGGTGAGCCCGCCCCGGCCAATGAGCCCCGCCCCTGGTCGGCCGCCGTCGATCCTGCTGGACAAGTTCCAGCAGGTGGCCACGCCGACGGTGGAGCAGATCCCGCCCGGCGCCACGCGGTGGTCCTGCGCCTCGATAGCTGAGCGCACCGGGCTGACCAAGTTCACCAACGGGCGGATCTGTTCTACCACCGCCGCCCGACCGGCCGTAGTCCTGTTCAGTACCCCTGCTCATACTCCCGATGTAGCTTGTCCCTCAGAGCCGACGCCTGGTCCAAAGCCGCTTGCGCCTGAGGGGTGTGGGCGGGGGGGAGACTACCAACGGCCGCATACGAAGCGATCTCCTGGACCGTGAGCCCCAGGAAGTTGGCGAGACGCTCGTGGTCCAGGCCATCGGGACGCTCGATCGCCAAGCAGGCCCGGAGCCCTTCCATCCATACTTCCTCACACTCTTCGTTGACAGCCAGTTGGTCTGCGTGTGCCACCAAGTCTTGTGCCGCCCGCACGATCTCATGCCGATGCCGCGCCACAGCGGCAGCCACCCGTCCTTGGCCGGAACGCTCGCGTAGCCGGGCGAGCGCGGCCGCCCTGCCGGCCGCTGGAGTGCGGCGCCGCTCGGGGTCTTCCATGGAGCCGACCAGCCTGCTGTACCGATTTTTGGCGCTCCCCGCCCGCTCAACGCCCAAGAAAGGCGCCAGCGCCGCCCAAGTGATCCCGGCAGCACGGGCGTCATCAGTCGCAGAGCGCTCTTCTTGATCAAGGACAGACCGTAGAGCGCGAATGATCGTCAGCCGGGTCGTGGCCTGATCGGCCCGCTGCGGGCGCACGTCAGCCTCCGGCCGCAGCGAACGATGGTGAAGGCGGGTATAGGCAAGAATGCCTAGCGCGTCCTCAGGGTCGGGCCAGAGGTCACGGTGCGGATCGTCGGCGTCCTCATGCATCTCCTGCAGATGAGTTAGGAGTCTTCGCAGGTCAACGGGCGGAGGAGGGGCTGGGCGTCCTTTGGGCATGGGAGCAACCTAGAGCGCCACCTCGTCTTTTTCCAGTCTGAATAACACCGGGCGATGTAGCGCCTCCATGCAAGCGAACACAGAGGTAAGCACGTCCTCGGCGGGCTCCGATCGATGTGCTGAGCGGCCAGCAGCAGCACGTCCAGCTGATCGCGGACCGCCCGGCAGGTCCCGAGCAACGTGACGGCCTTCTCCCCGCTCACCTGATTCGCCGCGATCCCCAGCTCTCTGAGCCGATGCCGCGCCGCCCTCCGAGACGGAGAAAAGACGAACTCCCCCTGGGCGAGCGGGAAAGATTCCGGCGCTGACGACCTCTATCCCAGGCTCATGTGGCGGCGGGTCTTGGTTATTCTCGGCGGTCTGTTCCGTCAGCACGGAGCCGACACCGACGAGGCGAACGATCGCGGCATGGTCGGGGAACTCCCGACCACGTCGGTGGGCCGCCGGATCTCCTTGTTGAGGCGCTCGTGGGGATTGCTGGATCAGACCTGCCGCCGGGGCTGGTTCGGGAAGCCGGTGAAGGCCAGTAGATCGGTTCGGCCGCCTCCAGGCGCTCGGCCGCGTCCGGGTGCTTGGCCTCCAGCGATGCGACAACGCGGGCGTGCTGGGCGTGGACCTCTTCGGCGGCGGGCTGGTCGAAGATAGTCCGCACCAGCGTCGCCACCCACGGCTGCCAGGCCGTGCCGGGCAGCGTCGCCCGATCGCCTCGACCAGGCCGGCCTTCATGCACAACCGGCGATAACCGCGGCCGACCCGGCCCGGAGGGCGCTAGACCCACCGGCACCACGCCAGGTCGCGCTTCTCCACCCATTACGGGGGGCCAGTTATGAGCTCTGTCGCTCTTCGGTGGTAGCAGAGGTTGGGACCCGTAACCCTGAGGCGTGATCAAGATCGATCGGCTTGTCGATGTGGTGTTCTCGGGTCGAGACCGTTCCACGTCCATGCGCGGTGCGAGTGCACCGTGACCGATCGCCCCGTTGACAGTCGGCCGGTCGTGGTGGACGTGCGGGTACGGCGCTTGACCTGCTGTAACTGACGGTCTGCAACGTCAACGACGGCCGAATTCTGGCTCTGGCACACATTCCGTGAAGCGGAGTGTGTCAGTCGGCTAGGAGGACGCGTTTGCGCAGGAGGTCGGGGTTGGCGCGGCCGTACATCTGTCTCTTGATCATTTTGATGCGGTTGACGTGGCCTTCGACGGGGCCGGAGCTGTAGGGCAGGGTGAACCCGGCGGTGACGGCGTCTTGGTCGCGCCGCAGCCCGGTGACGAAGGAGTGCAGTTCGGGCAGGTCGTCACCGGCAACGGCGCTCATCCAGGTCTCGAGCCGCAGTCCTTGGCGATGGACCATCATCTCGGCAAACTCACGGACCCGGTCGCGCCGGACGGCGAGTTGCAGGCTGGCACCGCAGAGGGTGCCCAGGCGGTTTTGGTCGCCTGGGTCCAGGTGGGCGGGGTTGCTCAGGAACCAGGCGGTGGCCTGGCGGACCGTCAGCGGACGCGAACTGGACGGTGGGAGCCGGCCGGTTCGCCAGGGCTGGAGGTATTGCCGGACTGTGGTGACGGCGCCGCTGTATCCGCGTTCACGCAGTTCTGCGTGGAGCCGTTGGGCGTTGGTGCAGCCCTGGAGATCCTTGGTGCGCTTGCCGGTGCCGCCGTGGACCAGGAGCAGGCCGGGGTCGGCGGCTCGAGCGAACCGGCGGACGGTGTTGCGGCTCAGCTGCAGCTCGTCGGCGATCTGCATGATGGTGCGGCCCTGATCCAGCAAGGCGTGCACGGCGGCGTGCCGCTGCCGGGTGCGGACCGCGACGTCGTTTCTGCCCTCGGGGAACCGGGACGTCCGCGGGCCGAGCAGCTCCTCGGGCACCTGCGCCTTCTCAGCAGTGAGGACGTGCAGGTGATGGCGTTGCCGGGCCACCGTCCGTTCGACGGCGTCACCGAGGTTTCGCCAGATATGCCAGCGGTCGGCGACCTGGATCGCCTCCGGAGCGCCCCGGGCGATGCCTTCGCATAGGCGCCGGCCCGGTCCCGGCAGACGATCTCGACACCGGGGTGGGCCCGCAGCCAGGCCGCCAGCGTGTCGGCGGTGCGGTCGGCCAGGACCTCGACCGGTCGGCCGGTGGTGATGTCGATGAGGATCGAGCCGTAGACGCGTCCGCGGCGCAGCGCGAAGTCGTCCACGCCCAGCACACGGGGCGTTTCCACGGCGGCTTCGGGCAGGGCGCGGATCAGCCGGGTCAGCGTCATGCGGCTCACCTCACCCAAAGCCGCCCGGCTAGATCGTTGATGGGAAATATCGGTGTTGGTCAGTGGTCGTAGGCGGTCAGGGAGCGTTTGACGGGTGCGTCGATGAGCCAGTTGTGCCAGATGGCGGCGTTGAGGGCGCAGATGCGCTGGCAGATGCGTGTCCAGAGTCCT